>JAEULH010000058.1 GCA_016793925.1 Rhodospirillales bacterium
AGGCTTCTCCTCGCTCCTGCGCGGGGCCTCCGCCGCTGGCGGTTGCTCATGTGGCGGCCATCGCTGCCAGGCGAATACTCCCGCAGCCCCAACGAGAATTACCAGTGCGACTGCGGCGATTAACCTCGGTCGCCGAAGAGGGCTGGGTCCGTCGCTATAAGGGGCCGACGTCCGAGCCACGTCCGCCGCGGCCGCTCGCCGTGCTTTTTCCTGCTCTCTACGCTGTTGTGCCTCTCGTTTCCGTTCTTCGACAGCCTGTCGCGCCTCGGCTTCCGCCTGCTTCCGTGCTTCCTGTGCCTGCTGTTGGGCCTTTTCGCCCGCACGGCGACGCTGCTGCTGCTGCAGGTCGGTGACCGCACGCTCGATCTTGCGCGCCACGTCGTATAGCGCCTCGTCCGGATCGGACCAGGAGGCGACCGGCTTTGCATCCTTAGGCACAGCCTGCAACTTCGCGAAGGGCGTCGCATGCCATGAGCACGGTCGCAGAATTACCGGAATGACCTTCGCCTCGCCCTTCTCGTGCCGCTCCAGCGCCTTCTTGACCTCGATACTCCAGCAGTACTTCGAGGCGATGAAACTGGCGCTCGCCAGCAGGAGGATAATGTCGGCGGAGGTCAGGTTGCGGTCGATCTCCTTCGCCCATTCGTCGCCGGCGGCGATGTTGCGGTCGTGCCAGTCGGTGATCATCCCGTTCCAACGCAGCCCTGCCAGATGATCCTCGAGCTTCCTTCGCAATTCCTCGTCGCGGTGGGAATAAGAGTAAAAGAGGCTGACCGGCTTTTCCTGATTTGCTCCGTCAGCCATTGGCACCGCCCCGTTTGCGCGAAATCAGTCACGCAACCCCATGCTTCGTTGATAAACCAACCTCTTGGCGGGATGAAGCTTTTAGAACCCTCTCCCCAGCCCTCGCCGCACCCATATCTTTGGGCCTTTCTCGAGGCGCGGGCGTCGGCCGCCGGGCGCATGACGCCGCGCCAAGGGTTGATTGACCCTGCCCGGGCAAGGCCCCATGTGTCCGACAACCGAACGGCGGCACATTCAGGGAGGGTTCGAATGACAAACAGCGTCTATCGGAAGATCGAAGTGGTTGGAACCTCTCCCGACAGCATCTCGGATGCCATTGCCAATGCGCTCAGCAAGGCCGCGCCGGAGGCCAGGGAAGGCTGGTTCGAGGTGAGCGAGATCCGCGGCCACATTACCGGAGGCAAGGCCGGCATCTACCAGGTCGGGCTGAAGATCGGCTTCAAGATCGAGCCATGACCGTCAACGCCACGGGCCGAGGCCGACGCCGCTCGGTGAGCCAGGCGCCGAAGTCTGTCGCGGGAACCGGCGGGCTGTAGAGGTAGCCCTGCGCCTCGTCGCAGCCGAGGCTTCGCAGGAAGGCGAGCTGGGCCTCGGTCTCGACACCTTCGGCGATGACGCGCAGGCGCAGGCTGTGTGCGAGCGCGATGGTCGCGGTGACGATGGCGGCGTCGTCCGGATCGGTGGCGATATCACGGACGAACGACCGGTCGATCTTCAGCGCGTCGAGCGGGAAGCGCTTCAGGTAGCTGAGCGACGAATACCCGGTTCCGAAGTCGTCGACGGACACGCTCAGGCCGAGCGCGTTCAGTTGGCGGAGGATGTCGATACTGGCCGCCGTATCCTCGACGAGGATGCCCTCGGTCAGCTCGAGCTCGAAAAGGTCCGGAGCCAGGCCGGCCCGGTCGAGGATGGCGCCGACGCGATCAACGAAGCCGGGTCGGCGGAACTGCACCGCCGAGAGGTTGACCGACAGCCTGAGTGGGCCGAGACCCTGCATGGTCCAGGCGGCTGTCTGCGCGCAAGCCGTTTGCATGACCCAGTCCCCGATGGGCACGATCAGCCCCGTCTCCTCGGCAACCGGAATGAAATCCAGCGGCGATACAAGCTGGCCGTCGCCGCGTCGCCAGCGAACGAGCGCCTCCATCCCGCACGGCCCGCCGCTGGCGATGTCGATTTTCGGCTGGTAGTACACAAGGAACTCGTCGTTGGCGAGCGCCTTGCGCAGGTTGGTCTCCAGGGAGAACCGGCGCACCGCCCGCTCGTTCAGGGAGGCGGTGAAAAACTGGCTGCGGTCGCGCCCCTGTTCTTTGGCGTGAAACATCGCCGCGTCCGCGTTCTTGAGCAGGCTTTCGGCGTCGTCGCCGTCGACCGGAAAGACGCTGATGCCGGTGCTTATGGTGATGCGGATCTCACTGCCGCCGGCCGAGAACGGAGCGCCAAGGGCGGCAGCGACGCGGCGCGCGACCCCGGCGCTGTCCTCGGCGCGGCGAACGTCCCCCAGGACAATGACGAATTCGTCGCCGCCAAGCCGCGACACCGTGTTGAGCGAGTCGGGGTCGCCGCCGACTGCGCCGACGCGGCCGTCATCGCTGCGAAAGGCGCGATCGTTGCCGCGGATGCACTGGACCAGGCGCCGCGCGGCCTCCTTGAGGATGGTATCCCCGACGCCATGGCCGAGCGTGTCGTTGATGCGTTTGAAGTGGTCGATGTCGAGGATGAGGACGGCGAGCTCGCGGCCCTGGCGGCGGGCGCCGACTATGGTTTGGCCGAGGATTTCGACAAGGTAGGTCCGGTTGGGCAGGCCGGTGACGCTGTCGAAGTGGGCGAGATTGCGGATCCTGTCCTCGGCGACCCTGCGTTCGGTAATGTCCTGGGCAATGCCGACGACCTTCTCGACGGCGCCGGCGGCGTCGAGTACCGCGTCCCCCTCCTGGGATATGATCAGCTTTGCGCCACCGGCGCGAGCGATGGCGTACTCGACGCGGTGTCCCTGTCCGGTCTCGGCCGAAGACGCAAGCGCGCTGGCGATGCGCTCGCGGTCGGGCTTGTCGATGAGGGAGACGAAGCGGTCGAGCGTGACGATCTGCTCGCCGTGACCCAGGCCGATCATTTCGGCCAGGTCCTCGGAGCAGCGGATCAGGCCCGATGCCGGCTCCCACTGCCAGTGACCAAGCCTGGCCATGCGCTGGGCTCTGGCCAACCGCGCCTCGCTGTCGCGTAATTCGTCCTCGATCTGCTTGGTGCGCAGGATGTAACGCAGGCGATGGCTGAGGATCACAAGGTTGAGCGGCTTGGTGATGAAGGTCGTCGCTCCGGCTTCGAAGGCGCGATCGATGGATTCGCTGTCGTCCAGCCCGGTCATCATCATGATCGGCGTATGCCCGCCGGACGGCGAGTTGCGCATGGCGGCGCAGACGGCAAAGCCGTCCATGCCCGGCATGACGATGTCGAGCATGACGACCGCCGGTCCGCTTTCGGCGAACACGCGCATGGCGTCGTCGCCACCGGCCGCCTCAACCACGGCGAACCCTGCCCGCTCCAATGCCTGTCGCGTGACGAACCGAACGACAGAATCGTCGTCGACGATCAGGATCAGAGGCGGCCTGCCCTGGACGGTCAGCGATTTCATGCCGCCTGCTCCTCACGAATGGCCATATGCGCCGCGCACACGGCCGGAAACCGGCGCTCGATCTTGGCCAAGGCGGCGCCAGCTTCACGCGTCGCCCCGCCTCGGCCCGTCGTCTCGATCGGCTTGAACGAAGACGTGGACCCGGCAGGCGCAGCCTGCGCTTCGTTGCCGTTGCCGGCGGCCGTGACCCGGCGGCGGCGAGGGTCGAGCATGTGGACCGCGACTTCGCGGCGACGGTGCGCAGGCAAGGCCGCAACGCGGCTTGTTGCGGAAAAGTGGGAATCTTCGACGCACGCCAGCGCTTGCAACCGACCGATCCCTCCGCGAGAACACATCGCCTAAGATTGAAGGGCTGTCGTTAAGATCGCGTTGCGCGCCGCTCCCCGGGCGGTGTCCGCGCCCTGCCGGCGCCATGAGCAGGCAGACCGGAGAAATGCGCCGGTTCTGCCACGCCTTCGTCGACGGCATCGTTGCCAAGGACTGTTGCGCATCCGCCGCAGCCGCGGGTCGCCATGCGCAAACGCCCTCTGCCCATGTCATAGCCGCACTTGTCGCCGCGAATTTGCGGGCCTAGCGTCCCCATCCGCCGGCGCAGCCGCATCTGCACCCCGGCCGAGGGAGCGCTTTCAACGATCGAAGCGGAGGCCAGGGAGATGTCCTGTAAAGCGATCATGACCGTCGACCCGCCGGTTCTGTACCCGACCGATACCGTCGGCGAGGCCGTCGATCGCCTGCTGGACGAGCGCGTGCTCGCCCTGCCGGTGATCGAGCGCGACCGCCGCTACATCGGCATGTTCGCCAAGAGCCGGTTGTTCGGCCTGCTTCTGCCTGCGGTCGTGGCGAGCGAGTCGACAGTGCCGAGCATGGGCACCATCCCCGATCTCGACTTTCTCCGCGAATACCTGCCGGAGATGCAGGAACGGCTGCGCGCGATCGCCGATCATCCGGTCAGCCGTTATGTCGACAAGACGGTGCCGGTTCTCCACCCGGATTCGCCGGTTGTCGCGGCGGTGCTTCAGGTCTTCCGCACACGCAACTTCGTCCCCGTCGTCGATCCGCAGACCGGAAGGTTGGCCGGCCTGATCTCCACCTGGGACACCATCGCCAAGATCCGCACGGCGTCCTAGCCGCCGCGCACGCACATCAACGAACCGGCGCCCGAACGCCGGCCGCGTCAACCTGGAGGCCAATCATGGAACCCGATGCAGCCGCGCCGATCCACCTGCTGTTCGGCCTGAACCCGATGTGGACGGCGACCGCCGTGCTTGTCGCCACATACGCGGTCATCATGTCCGAAAAGGTCAATCGCGCGATCGTCGCCCTGCTCGGCGCGACGCTCCTCATCCTGCTCGGCATCATGTCGCAGGAAGCCGCGGTGCGCGGCGTCGATTTCAACACCATCGGGCTGCTGATCGGCATGATGGTAATCGTCGCCATCACCAAGCGCTGCGGCGTTTTCCAGTTCCTCGCGATCTGGGCGGCGCGGCGGGCGCGCGCAAATCCGGCGGGCATCATGATCATGCTGCAGATCATCACCGCCGTCGTCTCGGCCTTCCTCGACAACGTAACGACGGTCCTGCTGGTGGTGCCGGTAACCATGGTCATCACCGAGGAACTGGGCGTCTCGCCCTACCCCTTCCTCGTCTCTCAGGTGTTCGCCTCGAACATCGGCGGCACCGCAACCCTGATCGGCGATCCGCCGAACATCCTCATCGGCTCGCTGGTCGGCCTCACCTTCAACCAGTTCATACTGAACCTTACGCCGGTCATCATCGTGATCCAGGCGACGGCGTGCCTTCTCTTCCACCTGCTGTGGGGCCGCCGGCTGCACGCGACGGAGCAGGCGCGCGCCAGAATCATGCGCTTCGACGCCGGCGCCGCGATCTCCGACCGGCGGCTCCTGGTGCAGTCGCTCAGCGTCATCGCCATCGTCATCGCCGGCTTCGTGTTCGCCCACTCCTTCGGCATCCAGCCGGCGACGACCGCGCTCTTCGGCGCCGCTCTGCTGATGCTGCTCTACTGCTTCGGGCAGCCGGCCGAGGAACAGAGCGAGCGGGTCCAGTCGATCTTCAACGAGGTCGAATGGATCACGATCTTTTTCTTCGTCGGGCTGTTCATCGTCGTCGGCGGGGTCGAGGAAACCGGCCTGCTCAAGCTGGCCGCGGAAAAGCTGGTTGCCGCCACCGGCGGAAATTTGGGAACGACGACCATCGCGATCCTGTGGTCGTCGGCCGTTCTTTCCGCCGTCATCGACAACATCCCGTTCGTCGCGACCATGATCCCGCTGATCCACAACATGGCGCCGTCGTTCGGCGGCCCTGAGGGGCTGATGCCGCTGTGGTGGGCGTTGTCGCTCGGCGCATGCCTGGGCGGCAACGGCACGCTGGTCGGCGCTTCGGCCAACCTCACGGTTGCCGGGCTCGCCGAACGGGCCGGTCAGCCGATCCGCTTCGTGCCCTACATGAAGATCGCCTTCCCGACCATGCTCGCGACGGTCGCGATCGCCAACGTCTACCTTGTCTTGCGCTACCTGCCGTGAACCGCCGGTTCGAGCGGGCGGCTCAGCCGGGCTTGCCGTCCGGCCGCGGCCGCAGCAGCATCGGCCCGTAGACGGCGGCGTAGCCGAGGAAGGCCGCGAGCCAGGCGAGGCCGCTGGTCATCAGCAGCGGGTGATAGAACGCCGGCAGCAATGACGCGGCGACGCGCAGGATGGCCGCGGCCGTGACCAGGACATAGAGGATGCTGGTCGCGGCGCCGGCATGCAGGGTGCGACCGGTATGACCGAGCGTGGCCCGGGTCATGACCGCCATGATCATGGTCGCCATCGCGCCGGCGCTGAAAGCGTGGACGGCGACGATGGGCGGGACCGCCGGGCTGAAAATGCCGGCGGCGAGAAGGGCGAAGCCAATCCAGATCCAGGCGTAGCCGAGATGGAGGATGAGCACCAGGGGCTCGGCCCAGGTTGCGTGCCCCTCCCAGCGGGCCAGCCGGACGAGGTTCGCAATTGCCGCGACGCTGGCGAGGACTGCCGTCACCGGCGATTCGGGCGACAGCGTCCAGGCGATGAGGGCGACGAGCGTGACAATCAGCGTCGCCCGGTCGATGCCGCGAAACGGCGCCGGCAGCCTCGGCGCCTCCCGCTTGGCGAGCCAATTGCGGGTGAAGCTCGGAATGATGCGGCCGCCGATCAGCGCGATCAGCATGACCGCCACGGAAACGCCCAACCGCCAGCCGAGTTGAGCCGTCTCGGCGAGCCCCATCGCCTCGGCGTGCATCAGGGCGTTGGCCGCGAGGAACGTCGCCACCGCCGCGACCATGATCAGGTTCCGCCAGTTCTTGCCGGCGATGACCTCGCGCACGACGACGGCGAGGACGGCTGCGTAGAACACGAGATCGATGACCGCAGCGGGCGCGGCGCCAATCGATGCGGAAACGGCGACGACGATCCGGCCGGCCAGCCACAAGCTGACCAGGCCCAACAGCGGCCAGCCCTGCAGCGGCATGCGCCCGGTCCAATTGGGAATGGCGGTGAGCAGGAAGCCCGTGATCGCCGCGCCGACGAAGCCGAAGATCATTTCATGGGCATGCCAGAGCAAGGGATCGAATGCGCTCGCGACGACCGGCGCGCCCTCCAGGAAGGCCAGCCACAGCGCGAGCGATACGACCGCCCACACCGCGGCGGCGAGGAAAAACGGACGGAAACCATACGCGAGAATGGCGGGACCGGGATGGGCACGAAGTCGCGGAACGGCGACGCGAAGCTCAGCCATGGGTTTGCCTCCACTGCGAACGAGGATGCGAGGCGCGATGCGCACCGCCGCATGATAGAGGAGACGCGGCGCCATGTCGCAAACCTGGGTTCGCCCCACCGCCTGCTCGGCCGGAGCGCGGCGGCTCTCTCGTTTGCGCTTGCGCTTCTTGCCCCAAACGGATAACTATTGATATACCCATTTGGGTTGACTCTGACGCAGCGCCGCCGGTCGGTGATCGGGGGGTGAGCGACCCGGTGCTTTGGCATCAGGTCGGGGGGCGTCAAGGAAGGGCGGCAGCGGCCGCTCTTCCTGCGCCTCCTTCGCGCCTTGCGCGTCGCTCCCGCCGGAGGCCGGCCGAGGTCATCGCCGCCTTCGCCTTTCCGCATCGATCATGGCACAGTGGCGCATCGGTGCTCAGGCGAGAGGCGACCCGTGATCCGTCGCATTGTCAGGTTTTGGGCCGATCTCTGGGCGGGGCGCATCCCTCTGGCGGACGCATTCTGGACCTACGCCGTGATCTGGGGCTTTTTCATCAACGTGGTCGCAACCCTGGCGTCGCTCGGCCTCGTCGCCGCCGAGGCGCCCAATTGGGTTGCGCTTGCCGTCAACTTCGCGCCGCTCCCGTGGAACATCCTGGTCCTCGTCGGCGTCTGGCGCAGCGCCGCTCAACCGGGGATTCCACGTTCCGTGGCGGTGGCGGCGCGCACCATCACCTGCATCTGGACAATCGCGCTCAGTGCGACCTGAGACGTCGCACCCGGAAAGGAGTCGCGTCTCTCCGCCTACCCTTTCGTTACCGGGCTCCGCCGCGGGGTTGCCGGCCTTTTCCTTGCCGGCGTTTTCTTGCCTTTGGACAGCCGCTTGGCGTTCGCCGAAACCTTGCTGTGCGCCGGCGACAGCGCCTGCGCGGCCGTGCTGGCGGCGAGGTCCGCCAGCGTCGCGGTCAAAGCGGCCGACGCATTGAGCGAAAGCTGCGCCTGACGCCACATGAGCTGAACGGCGGCGGCGGGATCAGCCGGGTGCGGGTGGGAGACCAGCCGCGCCGTCGCCCGGGCCTGCTCCTGCAGATGGCGTGAAACGGCGGCGCTCGCTCTTGCCGCGCCCCTGCCGACGGCGGCCGTCGACTCCGACATGGCCCGGGTCTTCTCGTTGACCATGCGCGCGAGCTCCGGGTTGGCGCGGGCCTTGGGCTCGACCGCGGCGGCGAAGATCATCGGCAGGCGGTGGGCGATGGTGGTAAACGCGGCCGCCGGAACTTCGGCCGCCATTGCCGCAGTCCGGTTGGCGTTGCGTACGGCGCGCGTGCCGGCCCTTATGGTGCGCTTCATGATGCTCCCTCTGTCGCAGGATCAGTCGTCGGACGGCATGTCCGCCGGTCGCCCGAGCAAGGCGGAAGATGGGCCCATTTCCCGCATTGTCGCAATGCTTCTTCTTCGCGATCGAGTTCGCATCCTGCGGTGGAACACCTCGGCGATGCCGGCGGCCGCCGCGTCATCCGTTGCCCGCGGCTGCGGAAAGCCTCGCCGGGGGCCGGTCGCCGCCCCGCCTCCGCTCTCGATGTTGTTGCTCGACTCCAAATGGGGGAATATCGGCAAGCGCCATTCGCCCCAACGGGATGTGCGGCCGATGAGCCCGAGCGAGCCGACCGTGTATATCATCGACGATGACGACGCCATTCGCTCCGCCCTGGAGACGCTGCTCGCTTCGGTCGGGCTGCGGAGCGAAGGCTACCCCTCGGCGCCGCCGTTCCTCGACGCTTTTCGTCCGATGGAGATCGGGTGCGCGCTCGTCGAACTCCGCCTGCCCGGCATCAGCGGGCTCGAGTTGCAAGCCCTGCTTTGCGAGCGCGCCATCGATCTCCCGGTCATCATCATTACCGGTTACGGCGATGTCGCCAGCGCGGTCCGGGCGATGAAGGCCGGCGCGGTGGACTTCCTGCAAAAACCGGTCAACGGCCAGGTGCTGATCGAGACCGTCCAGCGCGCCATCCGCGCCAGCCGCATCAGGTCAGAGGCGAACGCGGAAGCCGGTCGGGTCCGCAGGCGACTGGCGTCGCTGAGTCAACGCGAGCGCGACGTCCTCGACGGCGTCCTTGCCGGCGAGCCGAACAAGCGAATCGCGGCGGGCCTGCGGATCGCGGAGAAGACCGTCGAAGCCCATCGCGCGCGGCTCATGGACAAGCTGGAGGTCAGGAATATCGTCGAGTTGCTGAAGACGGTGCTCGCAGCCGGTGATCAGGGAAAACCCTGACCTGTTTCCGGGATGTCCCGCATAGGCCCGCCCGCGGTCTGTCCCTACTCTAAACGGAGAAAATCTCGAAGCCCTATGAGAGGTGATCGGTTAAGTCGATGTCGGTTGTCATCAGAAAGTGGGTTCCCGCCTACCGACTTTTCCCCGACGAAATCGCCGCGATCGCCGAGTATATGCACATCGACTGGGAGCAGGCCGCCGAACTGGCGAACGACCTGCTTGGTCGACGGGACGGGCTCGACCTGGTCGGCTGGCTGCTTCAGGACCACGCCGACAAGGCGCGCTGGCGGTGCGACGAAAAGGAAGCGGCGCGGAGGCAGGAGCTTTACCAGCGGTTCCTCGACCGCAGTCTTCACGGCGGCTGCGGCCGGATCTAACGACAGAACCGTTCGAACTGCTCCATGAAGCGGGCCTTCGCCTCGGTCGGCGGCCATGGCTCGATGGTCACGGCTTCGATGCCGCGTGGGCGACCGAAAAGGCGCTCCGCCTCGCTGCGGGAGAACCCGGCGAGCGCGACCGCCTCGAAGAACGCGGACAGGCGATCGGCCCGCTTGACGAGATGCACCACAGCTTTCGGTAATTCGGGCGGTAGGCCGAAGCGGATGTGCACCGCGCGCTGCAGGCGCGCTTCGAAATCACGATAATCCAGGCCAACGGCCGCCTTGAACGGCGTGATCAGATCGCCGATGACGTATTCGGGCGCATCGTGGAGGAGCGCGGCGAGTCGCCACGATGCGTCGGCGTCCGGGCGCAGGCGCGTGACGAGCTGCTCGACGACGAGGCAGTGCTGCGCGACCGAAAAAGCCCAGTCGCCGGCGGTCTGGCCGTTCCAGCGGGCCTGGCGCGACAACCCGTGGGCGATGTCCTCGATCTCGATGTCCAGCGGCGACGGGTCGAGCAGATCGAGCCGGCGTCCGCTCAACATGCGCTGCCATGCTCTCGGAGTCGTCATTGCGGCCCTCGCCTCCTTCGCCCTCGCCCCAACCCCCGGGTGCGCTCCCGGATTAACAAACAAAATCTTGTGCGGGCGAACGGCGGATCGGCTATGCTCGGCCGATCCCGCCAACCACGAAGAAGTGTAGACGTGAAGACGATGGACGACCAGAAGATGAAAATTAGGATCGTCGTCCGGCCGGAGGACGCGAAAGAAGCGGACGCCGCCGCGAAGACCGCGCGGCGCGAACGGCTTCGTCGCAGCCGGCTCGGTCTCATCGCCTTGTCGGCGCTCGTCGTCCTCGGCGCGGCCATCGCCTTCTTCTATGTGAGCGGCGGATCGGAACCGGGAGACAAGACCGGACAGGAAACGGCGGCAACCGCGACGCCGACCGAGAAACCCGCCGAGGCGGGAGCCTCCGACGGTGCAGGCGCATCGTCGTCGGCGCATTCCGACAACGCTCGCGGCGGCGCGACGACCGCCAGCCCCGCGCCGGCCGGTTTCGGAGCGCCGGCCGGCAGCACGGCGTCGTCATCCCCGTCGGCCGATCCGCAGAGGCCGGCAGAACAGGCGTCTGCACAAGCGGAACCTCGAGCAGCGCCGGAGGCGGCGGCGCCGGCCGCGACGGCGCCGGGTGACTCCGCGACGAACCAGACCGGCGCCCCGGACGCTGCCGTCGGCAACGGCGGCGCGGCGATGACGCCGGCGGCGCCCGCGGGCGACGCGAGCCACGGCAACGCCAGCGACGGCCACGCCTCTCCCGCCGGAGCCGGAGCCGGAGCCGGAGCCGGAGCCGGAGCCGGAGCCGCCGCGAGCCCGCCGGGCAAGTCGCCCAGTGTCAACACCGTTCCGGCGAAGCCGTCGGCAAAGGTGGCGCGGGCGCAGCTCACGTCTCGGGTCGCCGGTCGCGAACCGGTCGACGTCCTGCACTCGCCGGTCGAGATCGGCCAGCGCGGGCGCACCGTTTACTATTATACCGAATTCCGCAATCTGAACGGGCAGACGGTCACGCATCGCTGGGAACTGGACGGTCAGGTAATGGCGGCGATTCCGTTCAAGATCGGCGGCAACCGCTGGCGGGTTTACTCGAGCAAGTACATCGCTTTGAACCAGGACGGGCGCTGGCGCGTCAGCGTCGTCGACAAGAACGGAGCGGTCCTGGCCAGCACCGAGTTCGTCGCCAATTAGAGGTGATCGGTGATCCAGATGCTTGCTTCGCCCGTTTTTCCTTCGGCTATCATGTCAAGGAAGCTGGGCAAATTAGCCCTCTGATATTGGAAATCAGCCAAAGGGGCGGGTACTATGGACGTGTGCGGCAATTGTAACGTCGACCGGCGCTCTTTCCTCGCAACATCCGCGGCCACCATTACCGGGATCACGGCAATCGGCATAGCCGGGTTCGGCTCGGCCGCTCACGCGGCGTCGCTGACGCAGGCCGACCGCGATGCGATGACCCCTGACGACGTCATCTCTCTGCTGCTCGCGGGGAACGACCGCTTTGCCGCCGGCAACTTGCAGCCGCGCGATTTCCTTGCGGAGCAGCGTACAAGCGCCGGCGGCCAACATCCGGCCGCGGTTGCCCTGACCTGCATCGATTCACGTGCACCGCTCGAAGTGATCTGCGACCTCGGCATCGGGGACGCCTTCAACGCCCGCGTCGCAGGCAACGCCGTCAACGACGACATCCTGGGTAGCATCGAGTTTGCCTGCGCCGCTGCGGGCGCGAAGCTTGTCATGGTGATGGGTCATACCGCTTGCGGCGCAGTCAAAGGGGCGATCGACGATGTCGAGCTTGGCAACTTGACTGGGCTCCTTGCCAAGATCCGTCCCGCCATTTCCGAAACCACCTATAGTGGCAAGCGGACCGCTTCCAACCCTGAGTTCGTGGACGCGGTGGCGCGCACTCATGTGGCAATGGCGGTAAAGGAGATCCGCGAGCGTAGCCAGGTTCTGCGCGACCTGGAGACCCACGGCAAAATAAAAATTGTTGGCAGCATGTACGATCTCGAAACGGCCAAGGTCACGCTCATTTAACTTGCGGCTGACTTGCGGCACGTATTCGCAGCAAGGTTGTGCATCCGGCCAGGGATGGCCGCCTCGACCACGAGCAACGCAAAACCCGTCATTGCGAGGAGGCGGAGCCGGCGAGGCAATCCATGCGTTCGGGCACTGGATCGGCACGCCCCTTGCGGGGTTCGCGATGACACCAACTTGTTGGTTCGGCGCGCATATCGTCATTGCGAGGAGGCGAAGCCGACGAAGCAATCCATGCGTTCGGGCACTGGATCGCCACGCCCCTTGCGGGGTTCGCGATGACATGGGTGCAAAACAGGCGACTGTGCGCGTCGCCGAGAGGCGAAGCCTAGTCGCCCTCGTAGGCGGCCCAGCAGTTGGGCGTCTCGTAGCAGACGACGGCGGCCAGCAGCGGCAGATCCGGCTTGATCTTCTCCCAAACCCACTTCGCGATCAGCTCGGCGGTGGGGTTGTCCAGGCTTGGAAGGTCATTGAGGTAGCTGTGGTCGAGGGTCGCGAGGATCGGCTGGAAGACGCTTTCGATCGCAAAGAAGTCGACGACGAAACCGCTGTCCGGATCGACCGGGCCTTCGAGGCGCAGTTCGATCCGATAGGAGTGGCCGTGCAGGGCATGGCAGCGATGCGAGGGCGCGACCTTCGGCAGGCGATGCGCCGCTTCGAACGTGAAGGACTGAGCGATCTTCATGAGAACCCGAGCAGCTTGTGGGTCTGCAGGCTAAGCCGCCAGCGTGGGTGGCGCACGCAATAGGCCATCGCCAGCGCAGCGTTGCGCTCGCGCTGTGCGCCGTCCAGCGGCTGCAGGTAGAAATGGGCGAAGTCGAGGCCGGCGTAAAGTTCGGGCGGCGCGCCGGCCTGAGGATAGACGAGCTTCAGCTCGTCTCCGGTCCGCTGGCGCAACGGCGCCCCTGCCTTCGGGCTGACGCAGATCCAGTCGAGACCCTCGGGCGCGATCAGGGTCCCGTTGGTTTCGATGGCGATGGCGAAGCCGGCGTCACGCAGGGCGCCGACGGCTGCCGCATCGAGCTGGAGGAGCGGCTCGCCGCCTGTGCAAACCGCCGACCGGGGCGCGGAGATGCCGTCGGGCCACTGCCGCGCCACGGCGGCTGCCAGCGCGGCGGCGTCGGCGAAGCGACCGCCCCCGGCGCCATCGCCGCCGACGAAATCCGTGTCGCAGAAGCGGCAAGCCGCCTCCGCCCGATCCTCCTCGCGCCCCGACCAGAGGTTGCAGCCGGAGAATCGGCAAAAGACGGCCGGTGCCCCGGTACGGGCGCCCTCGCCCTGCAACGTAAAATACATCTCCTTGACCAGGTAGCTCATCGCCCGCGCCAGCGCCCAACGAAAAGACGGAGATGGCGGAAACCCGGCCGCCGTGCAATGGCGACGGACGCCGACCGCAATACCGGCCGCGACGCGGAAGTCGCAACAAGCAGACCCGCCCCGACCGGATCCCCGACCCCGCCCCCCACCAAGCAAACATGCCTTGCCGGGTAGAACAATCCGTGTCACACAGCCGCGCTACAAGCGAACGTGGGCATATCCTGCGGGGGAACCATGAGCAATATGCTTCTGCGCATCGGCCTTCTGCTGATTGCGACGATGTTTTTTTCATCCAGCGCCGGCGCCAGCAACGTGCTCGACCGGGCCCGGGAGCGCGGGCATCTCGTTGCGGCGGCCATGCCGGACGCGCTTCCCCAGTCGGGACGAGACGAGGCCGGCAATCTGACGGGCTTCGATATCGCCGTGGCCGAGGCGCTTGGCAAGCAGCTCGGCCTGGACGTCTCGTTCGTCGTCCCGTCCTGGCAGGCGATCCTCGACGGCGGCTGGCATGGCGCCTGGGATTTCGCCGTGGTCTCGATGACGCCGACGCCGGAGCGCGAGAAAGCCCTGAGCTTCCCCGCCGTCTACCGCTATTCGCCGGCAGTCCTGGTCGTCCGGGAGGGCAATTCAGCCATAAAGACGATCGCCGACGCCTCCGGCAAGACGATCGGCGTCAAACAGGACACGACCTACCAGCAGTACCTCAATCACGACCTGGTCCTCTATCGGGGGGTCAGGCCGTTCGAGTATCAGATCGACCGGCCGACCGTGCGCCTCTTCCCCGACAAGCAGGACGCGATGATGGCGTTGGCCGAGGACAGCGCCGGACTGGACGCGATCGTAACCTCGCTTGCGCACGCCCAGGCCGCGGTCGACGCCGGCCTGCCGGTGCGGATCGTTCCGGGCTTCTTGTATTTCGAGCCGCTCGCGGTCGCCATCGACAACAGCGAGCCGACGTTCGGCGAGGAGGTTTCCGCCGCCGTCGAGGCTCTGCGCAACGACGGGACGCTCCGCGACCTGTCCATCAAATGGTTCGGCGTCGACCTGACCGAGTGAGGTCGGCCCGTACAGCAACAAGGGGCCCGCGGCACGCCGTGCGCGCGCGCCATAACGAGGAGACGCGAGCATGAACAAGATGACCTGGATGGCGGTCGCCATCGCCCTGATCGCGACGCCGGCGCTCGCCGCCGGCGGCGGGACACTGGACAAGATCAAGAACAGCGGCGAAATCGTCATCGGCCACCGTCAGGACGCGCGGCCGTTTTCCTTTGTCGAGGGCGGCAAGACGCCGCAAGGATTTACGATCGACCTGTGCCAGCGCATCGTCGATGAGGTCAAGAGCGAGCTCAGCATGCCGAGCCTCTCGGTCAAGTATGTGCCGGTGACGTCCGAGAACCGCTTCGACAAGGTCGCCGACGGCAGTGTCGACCTCGAGTGCGGGAACTCGACGATCACCCTGACGCGCATGGCCCAAGTCGACTTCTCCAACATGATTTTCATCACCGGCGCGAGCCTGCTGGTCCGCTCCGATGAGCAGATCGTCGGACTGAGCGACCTCACCGGCAAGTCCGTCGCCGTCGTCGACGAAACGACCACCCAGCAGGAGTTGCAGGAAAAGCTGAAGGCCGGGTCGATCAACGCAAAGGTGGTTACGGTCAAGGACCACGCCGACGGGCTGAAGGCCCTCCTGGACAAGAAGGTGGACGCCTACGCCGGCGATCAGATCGTTCTTATCGGGCTGGCGAAGAGCGCCCCCGACCAGAGCAAGCTCGCCCTCGTGCGCGAACTGTTCAGCTATGAGCCGTACGGCATCGCGCTCCGCCGCAACGACGCCGATTTCAGGCTCGCCGCCAATCGGGCGCTGGCGCGGCTGTATCGCAGCGGCAATATCACCGGGATCTATGACAAGTGGTTCGGCGACTGGGGAGCGCGGCCGACACCGCTGCTCGTCGCCATGTTCGCGCTGAACGGCATTCCCGAATAGCTGGCGCCCCGGCGGGCTCCGTCACCGGCACATCGTCGTCGCGCGGTCTCCTCGCGCGGCGGCGAAGCTGGCGATGCGCAAGGGCGCCGGGCGCAGCCGGCCCGCCGGTCGGCGAAATGTCGCCGCCGCGCCCGACCTCTGGCCTTCGCACCGGCTCGAGGCAGTCGAAATCGCCGCGGCAGGCCGCAATCGACGTGCCGAGCCCGGCGGCGCGGCTTGTTTTTCTGTCGAACCGCGCTTCGCGTTGCTCTAACATCCGCGGCGTTTCGCCAACCGCTCCTTATCGAGATCGAATTCAAGAATCTGCACCGTCCGGGGGAAGCACGTCATGAGCGACGACAAGCAAAGTAGAATCGGAAAGCGCGCTTTCGAAATCTGGCAACGCGAAGGATGCCCGGACGGCCGGTCCGCGGCACACTGGCAGCAGGCCGAAGCCGAAATCGTCGCTGAAGAAGCCGACGCGCCCAGTCCCAAGAAGAAGGCGCCGCCAAAACCACGCCAGACGGTCAGCAAAGCCAAGTCGGAAACGCGGAAGGCAGAACCGCCCAAAAAAGCGGTCAAGAAGAAAAAGTAGCGCGGCGATTGCACCTCTGTTTTTCTCCTGACCCTGCCGACGTTGCTTCCATAATCGTCCGGGTCTTTCTCTAGTGGAGCCTATTTCGCAGATCGGTGCTGGCAGCCGCCGGATTTCGATCGCGCCAGCACCCCAAGAACAACGAGCGTCTGCTCACGGGATTATGTAGAACATGTCAGATATCAAGACGGCCCCAGCCAACAAGCACAGCACGGACATCGACCGCATCCTTCACGGCGATCACAGCGACCCCTTCGCGTTTCTCGGCATGCACGTCGAGACCGCCGACGCCAAGGGGGCCGCCGGCGACCTTGTCGTCCGCACCTTCCAGCCGCATGCGCGCGCGGTCGGCGTCATCGACGCCAAGACCGGCAAGGTCGTCGCTCGGCTCGAGAAGGCCCGCGAGCAGGGCCTGTTCATGGGCGCCATAAAAGGGCGCAGCGAGCCGTTCGACTACCGCCTGCAGATCGAGCCGTACCAGGGCGACAAGTACGAAGCGGAGGACGCCTACCGGTTCGGGCCGGTGCTCGGCGAGTTGGACATTCACCTGCTGGTCGAAGGCACGCATTTGCGCGTGTTCGAAAAGCTCGGTTCGCACCTGGCGACAATCGACGGCGTCGACGGCGCGACCTTCGCGGTCTGGGCGCCGAACGCCAAGCGGGTGAGCGTCGTCGGCGACTTCAACGGCTGGGACGGCCGCTGCCATCCCATGCGGGTGCGGCTTGAGTGCGGCGTCTGGGAAATCTTCATTCCCGGCGTCAAGGCGGGCGCGCCCTACAAATACGAGATCAAGGATCGCTTCGGAAACCTCCTTGCCGAGAAGGCCGATCCGATGGCGACCCAGTCGGAGGAGCCGCCGAAGACCGCCTCCGTCGTGCCCGATCCGACGCCGTACGAGTGGAACGACAAGGAGTGGTTGGCGCGACGCCATCACCAGCACGACCGCGATGCGCCGATTACCATCTACGAAGTCCATTTGGGCTCGTGGAAGCGCAAGCCCGAGGAAGGGAACCGCTACCTCACCTACCGCGAGCTCGCCGACGACCTCGTGCCCTATGTCAAGGACATGGGGTTCACCCACATCGAGCTCATGCCGATCCACGAGTATCCGTTCGACGGATCGTGGGGCTACCAGCCCGTCGGGATGTTCGCCCCGACCAGCCGGTTCGGCACACCCAACGACTTCCGCTATTTCGTCGACCGCTGCCACCAGGCCGGGCTCGGCCTGCTCATCGACTGGGTCGCCGGGCACTTCCCCAGCGATGCGCATGGGCTCGTCTACTTCGACGGCACCCACCTGTACGAGCATTCCGATCCGCGCAAGGGCAAGCACATGGATTGGGACACGCTCATCTACAACTACGGCCGGCGGGAGGTGATGAACTTCCTCCTCTCCAACGCCCTCTATTGGATGGAGGAGTACCACGTCGACGGCCTGCGCGTGGACGCCGTCGCCTCCATGCTCTACCTCGACTACAGCCGCAAGGAAGGCGAGTGGCTCCCGAACATGTTCGGCGGCCGGGAGAACCTCGAGGCCATCGACTTCATCAAGCGGATGAACGAGCTGGTTTACGGTCACCACGAGGGGGTCATGACCGTCGCCGAGGAATCGACCTCGTGGCCGATGGTGTCGCGGCCGACCTACCTCGGCGGTCTCGGCTTCGGCTACAAGTGGAACATGGGCTGGATGAACGACACCCTCCGCTACATGTCGAAAGAGCCGGTCCATCGCCGCTATCACCATGACCTGCTGACCTTCGGCCTGCTCTACGCCTTCACCGAGAACTTCATCCTGCCTCTGTCCCATGACGAGGTCGTTCACGGCAAAGGCTCGCTTCTGTCGAAAATGCCGGGCGATCCCTGGCAGCAGTTCGCAAACCTGCGCTGCTACTACGCCTTCATGTACGCGATGTCGGGCAAGAAGCTGTTGTTCATGGGCGCCGAGTTGGCCCAGGGCGACGAGTGGAACCACAACAAGAGCCTCGACTGGCACCTGCTCGACTATCCGTACCAGCGCGGCGTCCAGACCCTCGTGCGCGACCTCAACAACCTTTACCGCTCGCATCCGGCGCTCTACGAGACCGACTGCTTCCCCGAGGGCTTCTACTGGATCGACTGCCACGACTCCGACAACAGCATCGTTTCGTTTGTGCGCAAGGCCCGGAACCCCGAGGACTTCGTCGTCGTCCTTTGCAACTTCACCCCGGTCGTTCGCGACAGCTACCGGATCGGCGTTCCGCACCCCGGACTCTACGTCGAGGTTCTGAACACGGACGCCGGCTGCTACCACGGCAGCGGGGTGGGCAACGGCGGTCGGATCCACGCCGAAACCGTCGGCGCCCACGGCCAGCCGTACTCGCTGAACCTCATCGTCCCGCCGCTCGCAACGCTGATCCTCAAGCCCTTCGTCCCGCCGGCGGTGGCGGAAGTGGGAAAGGCGGCAGTGGCGGAGAGCGAGGAGAGCGAGGAGAGCGCGTGAGGCCGCGCCCGCGCGTCCTCGAGCGGTAGCCGATGCGAAAGAGCCGGACAGAGCCGGGCAGCCCGTCGCCACTGGGCGCGACCTGGGACGGACGGGGCGTCAACTTCGCCCTGTTCTCCGAGCACGCCGAGCGGGTCGAACTGTGCCTGTTCGACCCCAGCGGGCGCAAGGAAACCGAGCGGATACCTCTGCCGGAGTACACCAACCAGATCTGGCACGGCTACATCGTCGGCCTTCATCCCGGACAGCTCTACGGCTACCGGGTCCATGGCCCCTATGAGCCGCGCTTCGGCCACCGTTTCAACGCCAACAAGCTGCTCCTCGACCCCTACGCCCGCGCGATCGAAGGCCCGCTGATCCTCTCAGAGGCCCACTTCGGTTATCGCCGCGACTCGTCTCGAGGCGATCTCTCGTTCGACCGGCGCGACAGCGCCCGGGTCACGCCGAAGTGCCGCGTGGTCGAAACGGCGTTCACCTGGGGTCCGGAACGGCTGCCCAACGTGCCGTGGTCGCGCAGCGTCATCTACGAACTGCACGTGCGCGGCTTCACGAAGCTGCATCCGGAGGTTCCGGCGGCCCAGCGCGGGACCTTCGCCGGTCTCGGCTCCGAGCCGGTCATCGAGCACCTGGTCAAGCTCGGCGTCACCGCGGTCGAACTCCTGCCCATCCACCCGATCATCGACGAGCAGCATCTCGTCCACCGGAACCTGCGCAACTACTGGGGCTACAGCTCGGTCAACTTCTTTGCCGCCGACGCCCGCTTCTTCGGCGCCGAGCGCGTGCGCGAGTTCAAGTCGATGGTCGCCAACCTGCACGCCGCCGGGATCGAGGTCATTCTCGACGTCGTCTACAACCACACCGGCGAAGGCAACGAGTTCGGCCCGACGGTGTCCTTCCGCGGCATCGACAACGCCTCCTACTACGTCCTTGGCGCCGACCGCAGGCACTACGCCGACGCCACAGGCTGCGGCAACAGCCTCAACCTCGCCAATCCGCGTGTGCTCCAGATGGTCATGGACTCGCTCCGCTTCTGGGTCCAGGAAATGCACGTCGACGGCTTCCGCTTCGACCTGACGACCACCCTGGCGCGCGAAGCGCACGGGTTCGATCCGGGCTCCGGGTTCTTCGACGCGATCATGCAGGATCCGACGCTGGCGCATGTCAAGCTGATCGCCGAGCCTTGGGATATCGGTTACGGCGGCTATCAGCTCGGCAACTATCCGCCGGGCTGGGCCGAATGGAACGACCGCTACCGCGACTCGACCCGGCGGTTCTGGTGCGGCGACGGAGATGTGCTGGGCGAGGTCGCCGCCCGGCTCGCCGGCTCGGCCGACATCTTTCAGCGACGCGGGCGCCGGCCGTGGTCCAGCCTCAACTTCGTCACCGCCCACGACGGCTTTACCCTGAACGATCTCGTCAGCTACCAGCACAAGCACAACCTCGCCAACGCCGAGGAGAACCGCGACGGGACGGACAACAATCACAGCTGGAATTGCGGCGTCGAGGGGCCGACCGACGACCCCGGCATCCTCGCCCTGCGGGCCAAGCAGAAGCGGAACCTCCTTGCAACGCTGCTGTTGTCGCAGGGCACGCCGATGCTGACGGCAGGCGACGAGTTCGGCCGTACCCAGCAGGGCAACAACAACGCCTATTGTCAGGACAACGAGATCAGCTGGGTCGACTGGAACGGGCGCAGCGAAGAGGATCTGGCGCTCACCGCGTTCGTCGCCATGCTGCTGTCGATCCGACGCGACTACCCCGTGTTCCGCCGCGCCAGGTTCCTGACCGGCCGCGCCGTCGACGGCGGCGACCTGAGGGACGTGACCTGGCACTCGTCGGACGGGCGGGAGATGGAGGCGCGCGATTGGCACGGACCGCACGCGCACTGCCTCGGCGCGGAACTTTACGCCGTGGCCAAGGACGGCAAGAAGCCCGACCTGTTCATCATTCTGATGAACGGGAGCGGAACGGACATCAACTTCATTCTGCCTGAACCGCGGCTTTCGCAGCGCTGGCTGCCGCTCTTCGACACGGCTCGGCCGGTCGGCGAGCGGGCGGCCGCGGATGAGGACCGGATCCGAGCCGATGGAACCGCCGACTTCTACGAGCGCGGCGACATCTACCCCATCCTCGGCCGGTCCCTTGTCCTTCTGCAGGATGCCGGATCGACGCGGAAGTAACAAAAACCAGGGCTTCTGAGGGAGGTCACGCTCGACGATGACGGACGAAAGCGCGGGAGCCAACGGGCTCGACCATCTCGCCAGGCTGGCCGGGATCGAGAGCGAGTACTGGGATATCTGGGGCAACCTGCACCGCACCGGCGATGCCGGCAAGGTCAGCATCCTCGGGGCGCTCGGGTTCGCTGCCGACAGCGAAGCGGCGATCGCCGCCAGCACCGCATCGATCGAGCAGGCCGCCTGGGCGCAAGGGCTGCCGCCGGTCGCCGTCTTCCGGCTCGGCCAGGCCATCGAGATTTCCCTCGTCCTGCCGGCGGCGCGCGGCGATCGGGGCATCGCCTGTCGGATCCTCGAAGAGGGCGGTCACGGTCATCATTTCACCGTCGTTCCGGATCAGGGCGCGCTTGTCGAGGAACGCGAGATTGCCGGCGAGGTCTTGCAGCGGCGTATCCTGAACCTGCCGGTCTCGCTCCCGCTCGGCTACCATGACCTGTATCTCGACCTCGGCGAGGAAGCGCTCGGGAGCGGCGAGCTGGGGCACGCGCGGCTGATCGTCGCCCCGCCAGGCTGCTACCTGCCCGAGCCTCTGGCCGGCGGCGCCCGGCGGTGGGGCATCTCGACCCACCTCTACAGCCTGCGCCGCGAGGGCGACTGGGGCATCGGCGACTTTACCGGACTGGCTGCGCTGGTCGATCTTGCCTCTGAACTCGGCGCCGCGCTCATCGGCCTCAACCCGCTGCACGCACTGTTTCTCGAGCACCCGGACAGGGCCAGCCCCTACTCGCCCAGCAGCCGACTGTTCCTCAACCCCCTCTACATAGACCCGGAAGCCGTCGCCGACTTCGCCGAAAGCCGGAAGGCGCGGTCCGTCGCCAAGTCGATGACGAAGGAGCTGGCGTCGTTGCGCGCGGCGACCTTCATCGATTACGCCAAGGTCGCGGCCTGCAAGCGGCGGATCTTCTCGGCCCTGTTCGAGAATTTTCGCGACCGGCACCTCGCCTCCAGCGACGATAGCGACGGCCGCGCCGCCGCGTTCGCGGCGTTCGTTCGCGACGGCGGCGAGCCGCTCCGCCGCTTCGCCCTGTTCGAGGTTCTTTCCCGGCATTTTGCCGGCGCGAGCTGGACCGATTGGCCCGAAGAGTTCCGCCACTGCGACGGCCCGGCCGTCGTCGCCTTCGCCGAGACCCACCGCGACGACCTCGCCCAGGTCCAGTACCTGCAATGGCAGGCCGACAAGCAGCTCGCCGCCGCCCAGGCGCGGGCGTACGCTCTCGGCTTGCCCATCGGGATGTATCGCGATCTCGCCGTCGGCGCCGCCGCCGACGGCGCCGATTCCTGGATCGCGCAGGATGTCATCGTCAACAGCGCCACCGTCGGCTGTCCGCCCGATCCCTTCAACATGCTCGGCCAGGACTGGGGTACGCCGCCGCTGCACCCGCTGGCACTGCGCGCGCAAGGCTACGCCGCGTTCGCCAACATCGTCCGCGCCAACATGCGCCACGCCGGGGCCCTCAGGATCGACCATGTCATGGGCCTGCTGCACCTGTTCTGGATCCCTGCGGGACAGAAGCCGGACAGCGGCGCCTATATCCAGTATCCGTTCGAGGACCTGCTTGCCGTCCTCGCCCTCGAAAGTCACCGCAACAAGTGCCTCGTCGTCGGCGAGGACCTGGGCACGGTTCCAGAAGGCTTCCGCGAGCGGATGGCCGCGGCCAACGTCCTCTCCTACCGGGTGCTCTACTTCGAGAAGGACGGCGAACGGTTCAAGCAGCCGACGGAGTACCCCAAGCTCGCGCTCGCCTGCGTCACCACCCACGATCTGGCGACGCTCGCCGGCTTCTGGGGCGAAGCCGACATCGATCTCAAGCGGGAGCTGTCGTTGTACCCGGACGCGGCCTCCGAGGAAGGCGAGCGGGCCTCCCGGCAGGCCGATCGCGATCAGCTCCTCGCCGCCCTCGAGTCGCAGGGGTTGCTGGGCGACCCCGGGTCGCGCCCGGCGGAGGGAGCCGCCATGGACCCGGCGCTTTCGGCCGCCGTGCATCGCTATCTTTCGCGCTCGCCGGTCAGCCTGCTTCTGGTCCAGATCGACGACCTGACCGAGGAGACCGAGCAGCTCAACCTTCCCGGCACCGACAGAGAGCGCGCGAACTGGCGACGCCGGCTTCACCTTCCCATCAGGGACATCCGCGGCAGCGCCGTGATCAGCGCCCTGGCGACAGGGCTCGAGGAGCGGAGCGCGCGGCCGCAATCCACCGAGCCGTAGGACCGCCCGGCCCCGACGAAAAGCCCGACGGGGAGCCCGCAACGGCGGCCATTTCCGCCGTTACCGGAACGACGAAAGCGACGGCGAGCGATTTCGGGGTGCTTTGCCGGAGCGATCCGGCGCATCCGGATCCGTTCGGCGCTACTTGTGCTGCTGGTCGTAGAGGTAGCCTGTCGCCGCACCGGCGGCTGCGGAGGCCGCAGCACCCACCGCCGCGCCGCCAAGGACATTGCCGCCGGTCAGCAGGTTGACGACCGCGCCGCCGGCGGCACCGCCGACCGCGCCGTAGGTCGCTCCGGTACGCGCCCGCGGCGAGCAGCCGGAAACGGTTGCCGCCGCGCCGATGATCACCACCGCGGCCATGACCGACATCTTCAGCTTCGGCATACCGATGTCCTTCTTCCCGAAATTGAAGCCGGCGGCGAACCTACGCCTTCGGGCACGGCCATTTTGCCGCCGCCGAGCGCGCCAACCCCTCGACCGGCGGCGCGTTCATGTACTCCGGGTGAGACGGCGCCCAATCGAGGAACTGCTTGACCACCTCATACCGGGCCAGCTCGCGTCCCGGGCATATCAGCGGCCGCATGTTGGGGTCCTTGGCGACCGCGGCATGGTACTGCATGACCCCGGTAGCATATCCGATGCAGAACGCGACCGAGCGCTCATACAGCGGCTGGCCGGGCTGCAGCGAGCAGATCGTATAAAGATCCCGCGTCGTCTCCAGGTGCAGCGCCTGCTCGACGTCCGCCTCGGACGCCGCCATCGCTGCCTGTGCAGCAATTCCGGGCAACGAGGCCGCCAGAATGAGAATCGCGAGCTGCCGCCGCATGTCCTGCTCCGCTCCTGCGCTTGCGTTGACGCCGCTCCGGAGCGGTTCGCAGACCTTCGCGGCGCCCGATCCGTTAAACCTTATCAGTTTCCCGGCGGGGCGTCAGCACCAGGGTGGCGAGCGGCGGCAGGGTCAGCATCAGCGAATGAGGCCTGCCGTTCCAGCCGAAGACCTCGCTCGCAACGAGCCCGGCGTTGCCGACGTTGCTGCCGCCGTAGATCTCGGCGTCGGTGTTCAGCCGCTCCAGGTAGAGGCCGCCGACAGGCACGCCGACCCGGTAGCCGTCGCGAACCACGGGGGTGAAATTGCAGACGACGACGGCGATGTCGTCGGGATTGGTGCCGCGCCGCAAGTAGCTGATGACGCTCTGCTGCCAGTCGGTCGTGTCGATCCACTCGAAGCCCGCCGGCCCGCAGTCGCAGGCGTGCAGCGCGTCGATCTCGCGGTACAGCCGGTTGAGGTCGCGGACGAGGCGTGAGACGCCTTCGTGCAGCGGGTCGGCGAGGAGGTGCCAGTCGAGGCTGCGGTCGTGGCTCCACTCGCGCTCCTGGGCGAACTCGCCGCCCATGAACAGCAGCTTCTTGCCCGGGTGGGTGAACATGAAGCCGTAGTAGGCGCGGAGGTTCGCGAACTTCTGCCACCGGTCGCCCGGCATCTTGCCGATCAGCGAGCCCTTGCCGTGCACGACCTCGTCGTGGGAGAGCGGCAGGACGAAGTTTTCGCTGAACGCGTACATCAGGCCGAAGGTCAGCCGGTCGTGCTGGAACTTGCGGAAGACCGGATCGAGGCTGATGTAGCCGAGCGTGTCGTGCATCCAGCCCATGTTCCACTTGTAGCCGAAGCCAAGGCCGCCGAGGTAGGTCGGCCGCGAGACCATCGGCCACGAGGTCGATTCCTCGGCGATGGTCGTCGAATCGGGAAACTTCCCGTACAGCGTCTCGTTCATCCGCCGCAGGAACGCGATCGCCTCGAGGTTCTCGTTGCCGCCGTATTCGTTCGGGATCCACTCGCCGGGCTTCCGGCTGTAGTCGAGGTAGAGCATCGAGGCGACCGCATCGACCCGCAGGCCGTCGAGGTGATATTCGTCGAGCCAGAAGAGCGCGTTGTTGAGCAGGTAATCGGCGACCTCGTAGCGGCCGTAGTTGTAGATCTTCGTCCCCCAGTCCTGATGCATGCCGCGCCGGGGGTCGGAATGTTCGTAAAGGTGGGTGCCGTCGAAGAACCCAAGCCCCTGGGCGTCGGTCGGGAAGTGCCCGGGGACCCAGTCGAGGATGACGCCGATGCCGGCCTGGTGGCAGCGATCGACGAAGTTGCGGAATTCGTCCGGACGGCCGAACCGGCTGGTCGGCGCGAACAGGCCCAGCGGCTGGTACCCCCACGAACCGTCGAACGGATGCTCGGTGATGGGCAGCAGCTCGATGTGGGTGAAGCCGAGATCGGTCACGTACGGGATCAGCTGGTCGGCCAGCTCCTGGTAGGTGAGGTAGAGACGACCCGGCTCGGTGCTGCGCCGCCATGAGCCGAGGTGGACCTCGTAGATCGACACCGGCGCGCTCCGCTCGATGGCCGCGCCGCGCTGGCTCATCCACGCCTGGTCGGCCCAGCCGTAGTGCGAGAGGTCATAGACGATGGCGGCGGTTCCCGGCGACTGCTCGCAGAAAAACGCGAACGGATCCTGCTTCAGGGCCTGGAGGCGGCCGTCTTTGCCGAGGATCTCGTACTTGTAAAGCTCGCCATCGGCCAGGCCCGGAATGAACAGCTCCCAGACGCCGCACTCGGCGCGAAAGCGCATCGGATGCCGCCGCCCGTCCCAGGCGTTGAAGTCGCCGACGACGCTGACCCGCGCGGCGTTGGGCGCCCAGACGGCGAAGCCGACCCCGCCGACGCCGTCGATCGTCATCAGGCGCGAGCCCAGCTTGTCGTCGAGACGCAGATGCCGGCCTTCGGCGATCAGGTAGACGTCCATCTCGCCCAGCAGCGGCGGAAAGCGGTAGGCGTCCTCCACATCCCGTTCGCCCGTCGGCGTGGTCAGGCGCAGGCGATAGACGAACGGCTCGCGCCGGCCCTTGAGCGCGCCGGCAAACAGGCCCGCCTTGTCGATCCGCGGCAGTTCGCCCACCGGCTTGCCGGTCGCCGCCTCGACAACGGCGACCGCGCTCGCCTCCGGGAAGAAGGCGCGGACCACGAGTTCGCGCCCTTCGCCGTGCATGCCGAGGTAGGAAAACGGATCGCCGCAGGTTCCGGCGACAATACTCGCGGCGGTCTTGTCCAGGTTCTGCGTAGCCATGGCGGCGGCCTCCTCGACTTGGTTGTGCTGTCGCGCCGGCGTGACGGGTGGTTATCCGGCGGCGGCGAGAACCCGCTGCACGCCCTGGACGGGTATGGACAGCCAGTCCGGCCGGTTGGTCGCCTCGTAGACGATCTCGTAGAGCGCCTTTTCCAGCGTGAACAGGTTGACGAGCGCGTCGAACGTCGCGTCATCCTGCGGGATCGACCGACAGTCGGCCACCGCCCTGCGGTAGCTGCCGATGAACCGCTGGATGACGCGGCTTTGCCAGTCGGCGACCGCGGAGCGCAGATCCCCCTCCTTCTCGGGCCGAACCGAACGCTGCAACAGGGCGGTCTGGGCAGCGTAGTCGAACGAACGGATCATCCCGGCCACGTCGCGTAGCGGCGACTGCTTGGTCCGCCGCTGCTCCATGGTCTTCAGCGGCTCGCCTTCGAAGTCGAGGATGTAAAAGTCGTCGCGCACCACGATCACCTGGCCCAGGTGAAGGTCGCCATGCAGACGCGTCTTCAGCTCCGTGACGGTGTCGGGCAGGAAGAAGTCGACCGCGCGCCCGATCTGGTCCCAGCGACCGAGCAGGGACTCGACCATGTAGCGGGCGTCCTCGTTCAGTCTGCCGGCCGCAAGGGCGCGCTGCATCGCCTCCTCGGCCGCCGCGGCCTGCTCGCGAACCTGCTCGTCCCAGCGAGCGAGATCGTCGGCGTTGACCGGTTCCGGACAAAACGCCGGATCGTCGATATCCGAGGCGAAGGCCTGGTGCAGCTCCGCGATGCGCCTGCCCAGGGTTTCGGCCAAGGCAAGATAGACGGCGTGGAGCTCCTCGAACTCGACGTCAAGGCCGGCCGGCAGGAACTCAAGCTGGCCGAGAACGCGTTCCAGATAGTCGAGCGTGAAATCCCAACCGTCGCCCTGGTTGCGGATCATGCCCTGAAGCACGGCAAGCGCGGTGGGCGCGCCGTCTGCGTCGATCAGCTCGACCGCGCCGAGGAGCGGCGGCGCATTCCTGTAGCCGGCCACGTCGGTGAGGAACCGCCCGATCTCGATCTCCGGGTTGATCCCGGGTTGAAGTCGACGGAAGGCCTTGAGGATCATCGTGTCGTTGATCATCACCGAGGTGTTGCTCTGCTCGCGGCCAAGGCGCTCGACCTCGAGCTCCCGCGGCAAACCCATCTCTTGGAGCGCATGCGTGCGGCTGAAGATCATCCTGCCGCCGTGGAGCGTCGCGACCTCCAGGTTGTCGGCAATGGCCCGAACGGCGAGCTGGGTGAACGGCGAACTGGCCATCGCGTCGTGAACGGCGCCGATCCGCCCGCCGACGCGCGCCCGCGCGATGGTGTAGGCCTGGAGCTGGGACAGCGGATCGTAGGTGGCCGTCTCCCAGGCGATGGCCAGCGGCAGGAAGTAGCGTTGCTTCACTCCCGTCGCCAGCTCGACATCGAGGCAGCTCATCAGGAAGTTGTCGCGCCCCGCGCCCATTTCGGCGCTGTCGGCGAGATGAACGGAGACGATCCGCGTCCCCTTGGCGCCGAACCAGCGCTGGTTCGGCAGGAAATCGGGAAGGACCTTGGTCCACAGGCCGATGGCGTTGTCGCCCTCGACGACGCTGCCCCAGCCGCGCGCGAGCACGAACGTCCTCAGTTCCGGCAGCGGCACGGTGTATGGCTCGTACCACTTCGGCGCCTCGGCCTCCTCGGCCAGCAGGAACCAGTAGAAGCCGTAGCCTGGCAGCGTGATGAAATACGGCAGGTCGCCGATCGGCGGGAAGGCGCTGCGCCCGAGCATCTCCACGGGAACCTGCCCCTTGAAGTCGGCCAAGTCGAGTTCCGCCGCCTGCGGCGCCTGGGAGATGTTGGCGACGCACAGGAGCGTCTCGTTGTCGTAGGAACGCAGGTAGGCAAGGATCTTGCGGTTGCCGGGGTAGAGGAAGGTCAGCGAGCCGCGGCCGAACGCCGGGTGCGCCTTGCGCGCGGCGATCAGCCGGCGCATCCAGTTCAGCAGGGACGACGGTTGGCGAAGCTGGGATTCGACGTTGATCGATTCGTAGCCGTAGATCGGGTCCATGATCGGCGGCAGGAACAGCCGCTCCGGGTCGGCCTTGGAGAAACCGGCGTTGCGGTCCGGCGACCATTGCATCGGCGTGCGCACGCCGTTGCGGTCGCCGAGGAAGATGTTGTCGCCCATGCCGATCTCGTCGCCGTAGTAGATGATCGGCGTGCCGGGCATGGACATCAAAAGGCTGTTGAGCAGCTCGATTTTGCGCCTGTCGCCGTCAAGCAGGGTCGCCAGCCGGCGGCGGATGCCGAGGTTGATCCGCGCCCGCGGCTCGGCGGCGTAGAACTGCCACAGATAATCGCGCTCGCGATCGGTGACCATCTCCAGCGTCAGCTCGTCGTGATTGCGCAGGAACACCGCCCACTGACAGTTGTCGGGGATGTCCGGCGTCTGGCGCATGATGTCGGTGATCGGGTAGCGGTCCTCGCGGGCGAGCGCCATGTACATGCGCGGCATCAGCGGGAAGTGAAAGGCCATGTGGCACTCGTCACCCGCGCCGAAGTACGGGCGAACGTCCTCCGGCCACTGGTTGGCCTCGGCAAGAAACATCCGGTCGCCGTAATTGGCGTCGACCCACGCGCGCAGCCGTTTGATGACGGCGTGGGTCTCCGGCAGGTTCTCGTTGTTGGTCCCTTCGCGCTCGCAGATATAGGGGACGGCGTCCAGCCGGAGCCCGTCGACGCCGGCCTCCAGCCAGAACTTCATGATCCGGATGATCTCGTCCATCACCCGCGGATTGTCGAAATTCAGATCCGGCTGATGGGAAAAGAAGCGATGCCAGTAGTAGGCCTGGGCCACCGGATCCCAGGCCCAGTTCGAGACCTCGGTATCGCAGAAGATGATGCGGGTGCCCTGGTACTTCTGGTCGCTGTCGCTCCAGACGTAGTAGTCGCGATAGCGCGATCCGGGCCGCGACCGCCGCGCCCGCTGGAACCACGGATGCTGGTCCGAGGTGTGGTTGATCACCAGCTCGGTGATGACGCGGAGGCCGCGACGATGGGCCTCGCGGACGAAGACGCGGAAGTCGCGCATCGTGCCGTAGGCCGAGTTGACGTCCATGTAATCGGCGATGTCGTAGCCGTCGTCGCGCAGCGGCGAGGGGTAGAACGGCAGGACCCAGATGGCGGTGACGCCAAGCTCCGCCATATAGTCCAGCTTTTCCGTCAACCCCCGGAAATCGCCCACGCCGTCATTGGAGACGTCGAAAAACGCTTTCACATGAAGCTGATAGATGATGGCGTCTTTGTACCAAAGCGGATCGTTCTTTGGGGTCATAGGCTGGACCGGCCCCCTACATGCACGGTGAGGCGTAGTCGACGGATTCCCAGGCGCCGACGCGATAGATCTCGCACGGGTTGACCGCGGGGTCGAGCCGGACGACCCGCTTGGCGCCGCGCCAGAGGTGGCGGGCGCCGGTCAGGAGTTCGACGACCTGATAGGTGTCGGCATCGGCGAGGCCCATCTCGGCCACCGGGAACGACAGCTCGGCTTCATGGACGTCGAACGGATCGAGGTTGACGACAATGAAAATCATGTTGCTCCGATCGGCCGTCATCTTACCGTAAAAAAGCACGTTGTCATCGCTGGCCGGGTAGAAGCGGAGGTTTTCCAGTTCGTGAAGCGCCGGGTTGTCCTGCCGGATCCGGTTGATCCGGGTGATGAAGTCCTTGATGTTACCCGGCCGATCCCAGTCCCAGACCTTGTAGTCGTACTTTTCCGAGTTGAGATACTCTTCCTTACCGGGAATGGGTGTGGCCTCGCACAGCTCGAAGCCGTTGTAGATGCCGTACACGCTCGACAGCGTCGAGGCGAGGATGAAGCGAATCTGGTGCGCCGGCCGGCCTCCGGTCTGCAGGAACGGCGGATTGATGTCCGGCGTGTTGGCGAAGAAGTTCGGCCGCAGGTATTCCTTGTCGTGCGACTGGGTCAGTTCCGTCAGGTACTCGATCAGTTCGCCCTTGAAGTTGCGCCAGGTGAAATACGTGTAGGACTGGTTGAAGCCGACCTTGGCCATCATCTTCAGCATCGGCGGCCGGGTGAAGGCCTCGGCGAGGAAGATCACCTCCGGGTCGCGGGCGCGAACCTCCCGGGTCATCCATTCCCAGAACGGCACCGGCTTGGTGTGCGGGTTGTCGACGCGGAAGATCTTCACCCCCTGCTCGACCCAGAACAGCACGACCGAAAGCAGCTCCTGCCACAGCGCCTGCTGGTGCGGTCCGTAGAAATTGACGTTGACGATGTCCTGGTACTTCTTGGGCGGATTCTCGGCGTACTTGATCGAGCCGTCCGGGCGGAAAATGAACCACTCCGGGTGCTCCTTGATCCACGGATGATCCGGCGAGCATTGGATGGCGAAGTCGAGCGCGACCTCCATCCCGTGCGCGTGACAGGCGCGGACGAACCGGCGGAAGTCGCCGAGCGTGCCGAGCTCGGGATTGACCGCCTTGTGCCCGCCCTCGGGGCCGCCGATGGCGTAGGGGCTTCCCGGATCCTTGGGCCCGGCGTTGAGGGTGTTGTTCGGCCCTTTGCGGAACGACCGGCCGATGGGATGGATCGGAACGAAGTAGATGACATCGAAGCCCATGGCCCGGATCTCGGGCAGCCGCCGCTCGCAGTCGGCAAACGTCGCGCCCTTTCCCGGCTGCGTGCCCTGGGAGCGGTGGAACATCTCGTACCAGGCGGCAAAGCGGGCGCCGATGCGATCGACGATCACGTTCAGCTCGCGGTCGAAACGCACGGCCTCGCTCCGGTCCGGGTAGCGCGCGGCCAGATCGCGGGTGGACTGGGCGAGCAGAACCTCGGCCTTGCGCGCGTCGTCGCCGGCTTCGACCGACTTCAGGATTGTGCCGAGCGCGTCCGAGTCGGCGCCGCGTGCGCGCAGGGTCGCCGCCGCGAGCAGGTTCGTGCCCTCGATCAGTTCAAGCGCGACATTCTGGCCGGCGTCGAGCTTCTTGCGCACCTCGTCGACCCAGGATTCGTAGAGGTCGACCCACGCCTCGACGGTGTAGACGCAGGTGGCGTTCTCTTCGAGCTCGACCCCGCCGACCCAGAGGTCGAGGCCGGGGTTGATGCAGCTCATCGCCGCCTCGCGCCAGCCGCTCTGGTCGAGACGGCGGTAAAGGATGACGGCAGCGAGCTTGTCGTGGCCCTCGCGAAAGATGTCGGCATGGACCTGGAGCACGTCGCCGACTTCGCGTTTGATCGGGTAGCGACCGTCGTCGACGATCGGTGTCACGTTCTGGATGATGATCGGGCGGCTGCTCAGGCCTGACGTCAAGTCCGCGGCCGCCGACCCGGCGATGTGCGTTGATCCGATATCAGCTTGCAATGTCATGGCATCCCCCGCCCGGTCTGATTTGCGATCATTGATTGGCGCGACCACGGGTCGCCCTGCCGGCGCAGCCCAACCGCCGAAGGTCGGCCACGCGCCGCCAAGGCAACCTAAGCCATGTCGCCCGGCGGGGCCAAGCGTCGCGACGCAGCGCTCGTGCGGCGGTGCGACCTCAGGCCTTGACGAAGACGCGGACCTCGCCCGGCTTGAGCGCGATCTCCTCGCCGGGCGCAAATCCGCCGTCGTCCCGGCCCGGAGTGATCTCGCGACCGCCGGTGATATCCTGGTCCAGGTTCTCGATGCGGGCGGTCACGTCCTGCTCGTGGTCGCTGTTCAGAAAGCTCACCGACCAGTCGTCCCCGCGCAGCCGCCGGCGCAACAGGCAGACAACGCGATCATCGCTCATGAAGATGCGCTTCTGCGGGCCTTCCTCATTCAGCACCGGAACGGCGGCCCTCATCCGGTTGACCTCGCCGATAAAGGCAGAGATGTCGAAGATCGGCTCCTCCCAGTCGTTGGGCCGCGTTTCGACCACGTGCAGCCTCTTGCGAAAGCCGTACTCGAAACCGATCGGGATCATCACGCCGGTCGAAAACACGGCCGCAAACAGGTAGGCCTGCTTGCAACGCCATTCGAGCGCATCGCGATCCGTCACGCCGGCAGCTTCCAGCTCCGCAACCAGCCGTTCGGTATCGTGGGTTTCGGGAAACGCGATCGAGGGCGCGATCGTCCGGAACTTCTCGTACTGCTCGAGGAGCCATTCCTGGCGGTAATCCCACCACTTCGAGCTGTTGAAGAGATAGTCGAAGCCGGCGCCGCGCAGTTCGAGCACCTGCTCCATCATCGAGCCCAGGTTCTCCGAGGCGAACTCCACGCCGTCGTCGACCTTGCGCCCGGCATCAATCAAGGCCCGCCACACCGCATTCGGCACCTTGTAGGCGGCGTCGCAGCGGAAGCCGCGAAAGCCGAGGGACATGGAGTGGCGCACCAGCTCGGCAAAGTAGTCGATAATCTCCTGACGCTGCGGTCGCTCGCTCCAGTCGATCTCGGCCAGATCACCCCACACCGTTTTCTCGCCCGAACCGCCCGGGTCGAGCGCGAACGGCGCCGCCAGCGAGCCGTCCGGCTCGCGGACAAACCACTCGGGATGCTCGTCGGCGAGGACGGAGTCGTTGCCGGTGTGATTGATGACAAGGTCCATCATCACGCGAATGCCGCGCTTCTCGGCCTCCTTGAGGAAGCCGGCGATCAGCTTGTCGGCCGCCTTCTTCGACCTTCCCTGAAAGACCGGGTTGAGGGCGTAGTAGTCCTTGACCGCGTAGAGACTGCCCGAGCCGCCGGGACGATGAATCGGATTGAGAAAGATCCAGTCGAAGCCCATCCCGGCAATCCGGTCGAGCTGCTTCGTCCAGGCGTCAACCGACCCGACGAGGGTCGGGAACAGGTTGTAAATCCGCGGTCCCTCAGCCAATGCGTCCTCCTGATAAGGCATGTTCTGAATGTCGCGGGAAGATATGCGGCAGCCGCCGCCGCGAACTTATCAAAGGTTGCGGCCGGGCGCGCCCACGACCTCTTCGTAGAGCGAGAAGGTTTGCTCGGCGATGCTCTTCCAGCTGTAATGCTCAAGCACCCGCTTGCGCCCGGCCTCGCCCATCTGCCGGGCAAGTTGCGGATCGAGACCGAGGCGGTTGATCGCCGCGGCCAGAGCCTTGGCGAAGGCCTCGCCGTCGGTCGGATCGTGCGGCGGATTGGCGGCGAGATGGGGATCGATGATCAGCCCGGTCTCGCCATCGACGACCACCTCCGGAATGCCGCCGACGGCGCTGCCAACAACCGGCGTTCCGCAGGCCATCGCCTCGAGATTGATAATGCCGAAGGGTTCGTAGATCGAGGGACAGCAGAAGACCGCGGCCTGGCTGTACAGGACGATGACCGCATCGCGATCGACCATGCCGGGGATCCAGTGGATCCCGCGCCGGCGCGCCTTGAGCTCCGCGACCATGCCCTCGAGTTCGGCCTGCAGCTCCGGCGTATCCGATTCCCCGGCGCAAAGCACGATCTGCAGGCTCGGGTCGATGTCCTCGATGGCGCGGAGGAAGTAGTACAGCCCCTTTTGTCGCGTCATCCGCCCGACGAACAGAACGTAAGGACTGTCGTAGTCGATGCCGAAACGGGACAGCACATCGGCGCCGCCTTCCGGCTTGTACTCCTCCGTGTCGATGCCGTTGGCGATGATCCTGATCCGGCTTTCGTCGATGTCGAACAGGCGGAGGAGGTCGTCGCGGGTGCTCTTCGAGACGGCGATGACGGCGTCGGCCATCTCGAGCGTGGTCTTTTCGATCCAGCTCGACAGGTCATAGCCGCGACCGATCTGCTCGCGCTTCCACGGCCGCAGCGGCTCGAGCGAGTGGACGGTGACCACCAGGGGCAGGCCATACAGGAGCTTGGCCAGGATCCCGCCGAAATGGGCGTACCAGGTGTGGCAGTGCACGATGTCGGCGTCGATGCCCTGCCCATTGAAGGCGAGGCAGGTCGCCAGCGCCCGCAGCGGCGAGATCAGCGGAACCGGGCAGCCGGAGAACTGGCCGCCGTCGACCTTGGTGCCGCGCACGGTGAGGTTGCCCCTCACGAAGGACTGGTCGTGGAAGCTGCGCACTTCGATGGGCGTCAGTTTCGCCAGTTCTCGGGAGAGATACTCGACATGGACCCCGGCGCCGCCATAGATGTTGGGCGGATATTCGTTGGTCATGAACAGGATGCGCATCGATTCCGGGCTCCGGGGCGACGGGTTGGCTCCGCCGTGTTCTAACCGATAGCGGAAGCACGTCAATTCCAATCGAAGCCGAGCGCAGGCCGCTCCCGCTGCGGTTGTTCGCCGGCAGGCCGGCGCGGTGTCGCGGAGGGGGCCGGGTGGACGCGCCTGCCCGATCCGGCCTCAGGCCGGTTCGCCCTCCTCTGGGGCGCGGAACTTGAGCAGGGTGCCGAGGTCGAATTCGCCGTGGGACTCGGCAGCGGCGTCGGCCACCTTGCTGCCCTCGACATGGGGCCGGTAGTCCATGTCCTGCAACAGGATGTGGTGGTTCAGCCAGCCGACCAGAAACGTCAGGATTTCGTTGCGACCCAGGTCGGGATCGCCGCGGCGGTAGCGCCGTTGCAACTCCTGAACTTCGCGGGTCAGCGCCCGGTGCTCTTCGTGATGGGTCCCCAAATTAGGGTAGCCGCAGGCGCGCATGACTTTTTCTTCGCGCTCGAAGTGGAACACCGTGTAGGCGATAAGAATGGCCAGGACCTCGGGAAGGACCCGATTGCGTGTCGTCTCGTCTTCTCCGGCTTCGTCGATCCGGTTGATCAGGCCGATGAGGATCTGATGGTCTCGGTCGAGACGCGCGACACCGACGCTCATCGCCTCCGACCACCGAATGGACGCCATCTCATTTCCCTCGCAAACCAGCCGCTATCCTACAATACGCAGCAACGCGGACGATTTGGCAAGACCGGAGTATGCGCGTTCTGCGTTACGTCGCCGCACGGCGCCGCGCCGCAATCTGCCGCTTTTGCATCAGCGAGGCGACGATCACGCCCACGGTGACCAGCGCGATCAGCACCGTCGAGATGGCGTTGATTTCGGGGGTGACGCCGAGACGAACCTGGCTGTAGATGCGCATCGGCAGGGTCGTCGCGCCCGGTCCGGTGGTGAAACTCGCCACGACCAGATCGTCGAGCGACAGGGTGAAGGCCAGCAGCCAGCCCGACGCGAGCGCCGGCGCTATGATCGGCAAGGTGATGACGAAAAAGGTCTTCGCCGGGGTCGCGCCGAGGTCCATGGCCGCCTCCTCGAGCACCGCGTCGAAGGTCAACAGCCGCGACTGGACGACGACGGCGACGTAGGCTGCGGAAAACGTCGCATGCGCCACGGTCACGGTCCAGAATCCGCGGTCCCAGTCGATACTGACGAACAGCAGCAGGAGCGACAGGCCGGTGATCACCTCGGGCATGACCAGCGGCGCGTAGATCATCGCCGAGAACGGCGTGCGTCCGCGAAAGGTTGCAAACCGGGTCAGGCTGACGCCGGCGAGGGTACCGACCACGAGCGCGACGGTGGCCGAAGTGAGCGCGATCCGCAACGTCATCCAGGCGGCGTCAAGGAGTTGGCGATTGGCGAGAAGCTCCACGTACCACTTCAGGGAGAAGCCGCCCCAGACCGTCACCAGCCGGGAGGCGTTGAAGGAAAAAACGATCAGGATCAGAATCGGCAGGTAGAGGAAGGCGAACCCCAGGGTCAGCGCGGTGACGGTGACGGGGGTGAAGCCCGGCCTCATGCTCTTCCGGCCTCCGTCTCGAGCTTCCCAGAGGCCCGCTGCTGATGGCGCTGGAACAGCAAGATGGGAACGACGAGGCCGAGAAGCAGGAGGACGGCGACCGCGCTGGCGAGCGGCCAGTCGCGGTTGTTGAAGAATTCCAGCCACAGGGTTTGCCCGATCATCAGGGTCTCGGAGCCGCCGAGAAGATCGGGGATGACGAACTCGCCGACGGCCGGGATGAAGACCAGCAGGCAACCGGCGACGATCCCGGGCAGCGCGATCGGCGCCGTGACCAGCCAGAAGGCCCTGACCGGGCGGCAGCCGAGATCGATGGCGGCTTCGACCAGGCTTACGTCCATCTTGTCGAAGCTGGCGTAAATCGGCAGGACCATGAACGGCAGGTACGAATAGACGATCCCGATGTAGACGGCGGTGTCGGTGTTCAGGATCGTCAGCGGCTGGTCGATGATCCCGACGGCGAGGAGCGCTGCGTTGAGCAGGCCGTCGTGCTTGAGAATGCCGATCCAGGCATAGACGCGGATCAGAAACGAGGTCCAGAACGGCAGGATCACCATCATGACCAGGGCCAGCCGCCATCGGTCCGGCGCCTTCGCCAGGCCATAGGCCATCGGCAGAGCCACCGCCAGCGTCAGCAGGGTCGCGATTGCGGCAATCCTCAGGGAGTTGGCGTAGGCCTTGATGTACAGCGTATCGCTCCACAGCAGGCCGTAGTTGCCGAGGTTGAGGCGGATATTGAGGACCGAGGCGTCGAAGTCGCGGACCAGCGTGAACAGCGGGGCGTAGGGCGGCTGCGCCAGCACGACTTCCGAGAAGCTGAGTTTCAGCGTGATCAGGAACGGGACGAAAAAGAAAAGCGCGAACCACAGGTACGGCGTCGCGATGACCAGCGCACGGCCATGGCGCTCGAACCAGCCGCCGAGGCGCGCTGCGATCGCCCACGGCGAGCGCGGCGGCAGGCCGCGATCGAGCATCTCGAGCGCTCCCGGCCCACGGCCTGGCGAGATCAGGCCAGGCGGCGGCGAGCGGCCCTGCTTGTCGCTCATGACAGCAGGATGACGCTGGCGGCCGGCGACCACGACAGCCAGACGCGATCGTCCCAGGTGATCGGCCGCTCGACCAGGCGCGTGCGGTTGGCCGCGGTCACCTTGACCTTCTCGCCGTTATCGAGGCGGACGTGGTAGACGGAGATGTTGCCGAGGTAGCCGATATCGAACACGACCCCGGACATGCAGTTCACCGCCGTGTCGGCCGGCGGCGTTTTGGCGATCTCGATCTTCTCGGGGCGGATCGCCGCCCAGGCGAGCTGGCCCGGCGCCGCCTCGACCGCGCGTTCGGCGGCGATGTTACAGCCGCCGCCTGCCGGATGCATGATGGTGTGGTCCCTGCCGGCCTCGACGACACGGCCCTCGAAGACGTTGACCTCGCCGATGAACTCGGCGACGTAGAGCGAATTTGGATATTCGTAAACTTCGCCCGGCGCGCCGATCTGCACCGTCCGGCCGCGGTCCATGACCGCGATGCGCGTCGAAACCGTCATCGCCTCGTCCTGGTCGTGGGTGACGATAACGAAGGTGATGCCGAGCTGCTCCTGGATGTTGACCAGCTCGAACTGGGTCTGCTCGCGCAGCTTGCGGTCGAGAGCGCCCAGGGGCTCGTCGAGCAGAAGCACCTTGGGCTTCTTGATCAGCGCCCTGGCCAGGGCGACCCGCTGGCGCTGACCGCCGGACAACTGGTGCGGCCGGCGCCGGGCGAAATCCGTCATCTGCACCAGGCGCAGCATGTCGTCGACCCGCTCGCGGATCTGCCGGCGCGACACCCGCTCCTGGCGCAGGCCGAAGCCGATGTTGTCCTCGACGTTCATGTGCGGAAAGAGCGCGTAGGACTGGAACATCATGTTGACCGGGCGGCGATACGGCGGCACCTCGGACATGTCGACGCCGTCGATTTCAATGCTTCCGGACGTCGGCTTTTCGAAACCGGCGAGGAGACGGAGCAGGGTCGTCTTACCGCAACCGGACGGGCCCAGCAGCGAGAAGAACTCGCGCGCGTAGATGTCGATCCAGACATCATCGAGAGCGACGAAGTTGTCGAAGGTCTTGACCACGTCGCGGATGCGGATCAGGGGCGCGGCGTCCGGATCGTTCCAGGGCTCGAGCGGCACGACGGCATTTGCGACCGGATCGTCGATCATGCTCCCGCCCCCGCGCCGTGGCGACGCCTCAGGCGCCGGTCAGCACCTTCTGCCACAGTCTGGTGAGGATCCGCTGGGTGCGCTGGTCGTTGGGGCTGACAACGAACAGGCGATCCTTCACCTCCGGCGGCGGATAGATCATGGGGTTGTTCGCGATTTCCGGGTCGATCAGCGGCAGCGAGGCCGGCACCGCGTTCGGGTAGGTCACAAAGTTGGTGATCCGGGCGATCATCTCGGGCTTGAGGATGTAATCGACGAGGGCGCGGGCGTTCTGCGGGTGCGGCGCGTCCTTCGGGATCGCCATCATGTCGAACCACATCTGCGCGCCTTCCTTCGGGATCACGTATTCGATATCGAACGCCTTGCCGGCCTCCTTGGCCCGGCTGGCGGCGATGCCGGCGTCCCCGGACCACATCACCGCAAGACAGATGTCGCCGTTGGCCAGGGCGTTGATGGTCTCCGAGGAATGGAACTTGCGGATGTACGGTCGCACCGCCATCAGCACGTTCTCGGCCTTGGCGATGACCTCCGGATCCTTGGAGTCCGGATCTTCGCCGATATAGTTCAGCGCCGCCGGGATCATTTCATCGGGCGCGTTGAGCATGTAGATGCCGCAGTCGGCGAAGCGCTTCACGACCTCCGGATCGAAGATCATCCGCCACGAGTCGACCGGCGCATCGGCCATGCGCGCGCGGATCATCTGCTCGTTGTAGGCGATGCCGCTCGTCCCCCACAGATAGATCGCGGCGTGCGCATTGCCCGGGTCGAAGCGCGCGACCCGCTGCATCATCTTCTCGTCGAGTTGCTTCCAGTTGCCGATGCGCGCCTGATCGATCTCGGCGAACACGCCGGCCTTGATCTGCCGGGCCAGGAAGTTCGCGCTGGGAAAGACCAGGTCATAGCCGGAGTTGCCGGCAAGCAGCTTGGTTTCGAGGACGTCGTTCGAGTCGTAGACGTCGTAGACGACCTTGATCCCGGTATCGCGAGTGAAGTCGGTCAACACCGTATCGTCGATGTAGTCCGACCAGTTGAAGACGCGGACCACCGGCTCCTCGGCCGCCGGCGTCGGCGCGGGAGCGACAAGCAGAACCGTCAGCGCGGAAAGGACGGTAACGAACCACCGGATCATGCTGATCTCCTTCGCCCGATCCCCGACTTGCGATGGCGGCCGGACACTATCGGTTAAGCTCCCACGCGCCAAGATTGAATGTGCGCCGGCGCGGGCCTCGCCGGCGGCGGAAAGCGGCGATCGTGTTGATCTTGCTTCGGGGCCCGTGTATGGCTGGGGCGTGCGGGAACGCCGGAAGGCAACTGCCACGCGGGCTGGCCTCCGGATGCTTCGAAACCACGAGCGACTCGGCCATGAGCAGGAAACGCCGGTGCAGGCGAGCGAGGCGGCCAGCGCGATGACCCAGCGGCCGCGATCGAAGGACCGGCGCTCGTATCATCGAGGCGGCGGGCGCGTAGTCCTGCCGGGGCTCATTGCCGCGGCGATGACCCTGGGCGCCTGCGCCGTGGGACCGAATTACGCGCCACCGACGATGCGCATGCCGGACCAGTGGAACCAGGATCTGGTGCGCGGCCTCACCGACGGCCGAGCGGACATCCGGACGTGGTGGACGCTCCTGAACGATCCCATTCTCGACCGGCTGATCGCGCAGGCGACCCGCGGCAACCTGGATCTGAAGCGGGCGGTGGGGCGGCTTCTCGAGGCCAGGGCGCAGGTCGGGCTCGCCGGCGGCGAGCAGCTCCCTTCGATCGATGCGCTAGCCGATCTCGAGCACGGACGGCTGAGCGAAGGCGTCCAGGAAGAGCTGGGCAGCTCCCGTGAGCGAACCAGCACCCTCTACGAAACGGGCTTCGATGCGAGCTGGGAGCTCGACCTCTGGGGCCGGATCAGCAGGAACGTCGAGTCTGCCGATGCGAACCTGCAGGCGTCGCTCGAGGACTACCGCGACGTGCTCGTTTCGCTCTACGCCGACGTCGCCACGACCTACGTCGAGGTCCGAACCCTGCAGGCGCGGATCGACGCGGCAGCCGGCAACGTCGCAACCCAGCAACAGACCTTGAAGCTGGTGCAGGACCGCAAGCGCGCCGGTCTTGCCTCCGACGTCGAAATCGCCCAGGCGCAGCTCAACCTGGCGACGACCGAGGCGCTGATCCCGCAACTTCGCATCTCGCTGCAGCAAGCCGCCCATCGTCTCGGCGTCCTCCTTGGGGAACGGCCGACGGCGCTTTACGATATCCTCGCCGACCATACCCGGGTGCCGACCCCGCCCGCGCAGGTCGCGATCGGGCTGCCGGCGGAACTTCTCCGCCAGCGCCCCGACATCCGCTCGGCCGAGCGCCAGCTCGCGGCCCAGACGGCGCAAATCGGCGTCGCCACCGCCGACCTCTATCCGCGCTTCACCCTGAGCGGCTTTCTCGCCTTCCAGAAGTACGGGCTCAGCAGCTTCTTCAACGGCGACAATATCGGCTACGGATTCGGGCCGACCGTCATGTGGAACGTCTTCGACGGCGGCAGGATTCGCAGCAACATCGCGATACAGGACGCCCGCGCCGAGCAGGCGCTTTACAATTACGAGCAGACCGTGCTGACCGGGCTTCGCGAGACGCAGGACGCACTTGTGTCGTACGTCCAGCAGGGCGAGCGCGCCGACATCCTCGCCCGCTCAGTTACTGCGGCGAACGACGCCGTCCGCCTGGTCACCTCGCTCTACGTGTCTGGCCTGACCGATTTCCAGAACGTTCAGGACCAGCAGCGCTCCAAGTTCCAACAGGACGATGCGTTCGCCCAGAGCCAGGGCCTGGTGGTGCAGGACCTGATCGCGCTCTACCGCGCCCTCGGCGGTGGCTGGGCGCGCCCCGACGATCGGCCGCCGGCGGCGACGCCGATGAAGACCGACGCGAAGCCGGCCGGCGCGGCGAAGGCAGCGGGCGCCTGAACACGCCAGGTGCAGCGCAACCGGGACGAGCGCGGTTCCCGCCCTTACTTATAGACGCGCGCACCTGGCGCGCTGACGCAAGAATGTGCTGATTCGGTGGATGCGCCGAGGTATCCTGGGTTGCGCGTCGCTTGCCCCGGACCCGGCGTCGAGGCCGACCGGGAGCGACCTTTGCGGATGATGTCGCCTTTGTGCCTGCCCCTTCCAAAGCTTTGCATCTTCGATTGCGACGGCACCCTGGTCGACAGTCAGCACGCCATCACCGCCGCCATGGGCTCCGCGTTCGCCTCCCTCGGGTTGCCCGAGCCGTCCGCGGCGGCGGTCAGGCGGGTTGTCGGTCTCGCCCTTGCCGATGCGATCGCGCTGCTTCATCCGGGTGGGGCGGTTGCAACACAGGCGGCGTTGGCGCATGGCTACGTCGAGGCCTTCAGCGCGCTCAGGCGAAACGGAGAGACGCGCGAATGGCTTTATCCGGGCGTGCTCGATGGCCTTGCCGCCATCGCCGGATGCGGCTGGCTGCTCGGGATGGCGACGGGCAAATCGCGGCGCGGCGCGCTGGCGACCCTCTCGGCCCATGGCCTGTGCGAGAGCTTCGCTACGGTGCAGACCGCCGACCTCGCCGCCGGCAAGCCGTCGCCGGACATGATCCATCGGGCCCTGGCCGAGACCGGCGTGAGCGCGGAGCGCGCCGTCATGATCGGCGATACGACCTACGACATGGAGATGGCGCACAACGCCGGAGTGGTCGCGATCGGCGTTGACTGGGGTTATCATCACCCGGCCGAGCTGCTCGCCGCCGGCGCCGCCGTTATCGTCGATGATTTCGCGATCCTGCCGGATCTGATCGAGGACATGGTGGAGACGGCTGCAGCCTGAGACCCCGAACGCCGTGAGCCGTCAGCCGTGGATGATCCGAGGTGAAGCCGACCGCCGAGCGCTTCTACAAGACCGTCGCCGTCGAGCCCCCGGGGACTGCCGCGGGCGACGGCCGCGAGCGCGGCTACGCGGTGCGCCTCGACGGCCGGCCGATCCGGACACCGGGGGGCCGGCCGCTCATCCTGCCCTCGCTCGAAAGCGCCGAGGCCGTCGCCGCCGAATGGCGCGCCCAGCCGGCGCGGATCGAGGTCGCCGCGATGCCGCTGACCCGCCTGGCGAGCACAGCGCTGGACCGGGTCGCCGAGAACATGCCGGCCGTCATCGACATCCTCCTCGGCTATGCCGGCGCCGAGCTCCTTTGTTACCGGGCCGAAGCGCCGGCGGATCTGGTCCAACGCCAGCAGGCACAGTGGCAACCTCTGCTCGACTGGGCGGCGGAACGCTGGGACGCGCGTCTCGCGGTCACGAGCGGCGTCGTCCCCGTCGCCCAGCCCGCCGCCGCGCTTGCAGCGCTGCGCCGGTCGCTGGAGGCCGCCGACCCATGGCGTCTGACGGCGCTCGCGGTCATCGCCCAGGCCTGCGGCTCGCTGGTCCTCGCCCTGGCGGTAGGCGAGGGCCGCCTTGACGCCGACGGCGCTTTCGCCCTCTCCCAGCTCGACGAGATCTATCAGAGCGAACGCTGGGGCGAAGACTACGAAGCGGCGGAGCGGCGGCTGCACCTGCGCGACGAAATCGCCGAGGCAAGTGCGTTCATGATGCTCGTCGACGGCGGCGCGGCGGTGCAACCGCCGACGCCGTCGGAACAGGGAGGACGCAAAAAGGCATGAGCGACGTTGACGACGGTCCGGTCGTAAAGGCGGTGCTGGCGCGGATCGAGGGCCGGGTGCAGGGCGTCTGGTTCCGCGGCTGGACGATCATGGAAGCGCGCCAGCGCGGGCTGCGCGGCTGGGTCCGCAACCGCAGCGACGGCAGCGTCGAGGCGCTGTTCGCCGGGCCGAAAGCCGCCGTCGACGCCATGCTCGAGGCCTGCTGGCAGGGGCCGCCGTCGGCGCAGGTCCGCGAGGTCAGGCCGGCGACGGCGGTCTATCCGCAAGATCCGGGCTTCCACGCCTTGCCGACCCGCTGACCTGCCGCGTCAAAAACGCCGCTCCCCGAAGGTCTCCGCAAAGGTCTCGGCGAGGATGCGGTCGATCTCGGCCATCGAGACGACGACACCCAGACGATGCAGCGAGGTGACGGGGTAGCCGGCAAGGCCGCAGGGCACGATGCCGGCGAAATGGTCGAGGTTGGGATCGACGTTCAGCGCGATCCCGTGAAAGCTGATCCAACGGCGGACGCGGACGCCGATGGCGGCGACTTTCGCCTCGCCGCCGTCGGTCTCGACCCAGATCCCGATCCGCCCGGCGCGCCGTTCGCCCTGCACCCCGAGGCGACCGAGCGCGGCGATGATCCAGCCCTCCAGCCGGCAGACATAGGCCCGGACATCGGCGCCGCGGTGGCGGAGGTCGAGGATCGGATAGGCGACCCGCTGGCCCGGACCGTGGTAGGTGAACCGACCGCCGCGACCGGCCGCGTACACCGGAAAGCGAGGGTCCAGCAGCTCGTCCGCCCGCGCGCTCGTTCCCCGGGTGTAGAGCGGCGGATGTTCGAGCAGCCAGACCGCGTCGCCGGCACGGCCGTCGAGAATGGCGCCGACCCGCGCCTCCATCGCCGCGAGCGCAGCCGGATAGGCAACCGGCGCCGGGGTCGAATACCAGTCGGCGTCGCCGAAGCGGCCGTAGCGCACAGCCGGGAACGCGCCGGCGCGATCGCTGCCGGACGCTTTGCTGGCGGCGTCGTCGGGGGTTTCGGCGGGTGCGGGCGGCGATGCCTGGCTGGCGTGCACGTCGGGCGGCAAGCCTTGCGCTCCTTGGCTGCTTTTGCTATTCCCTGGTTACCTAATCGGTTGCCTTTTCCTATATTGCAAGGTGTTTGCGGTCGTGGCGGAACCGGTAGACGCGCAGCGTTGAGGGCGCTGTGGGGGAGACCCCGTGGAAGTTCGAGTCTTCTCGACCGCACCATCCTTTATCGATCCGTCGCATAAGATCCGGCATCGACCAAGAACAAGCCGCAGACCGGCGAGCCCGATTCCGGCCCGGGCCTATTCATCAGAGAACTCACAGGGGCTGCTACGGCGCCATGGGCGAGACGGGAGACAGAGGCGTTGTCGGAGCCGGCGGACGCGGTCGACCAGGACCGCCTGGACAAGCCCAAGGAAGGCTTCGAGCTCGATGAGGCCGTTGTCGACGCGGTCGAGGACGCGCTCGAGCGCAACGACCATGCCGAGGTCCGCACCCTTCTAGAGCCGGTCCATGACGCCGATGTCGCCGATCTGCTGCAGAAGCTGAGCGGCGAGGATCGGCGCGGCGTCGTCGAGGCGCTGCGCAGCGATTTCCCCCCGGACGTCCTCGCCGAGCTCGACGAAAGGGTTCGCGACGAGGTGATCGAGGAGCTCGGCATCGCCGAGACGGTCAACGCCGTCCGCGAGCTCGAGACCGACGACGCGGTCCACATCATCTCCGAACTCGAGGACGACCAGCAGGAGCTGGTTCTGAAGGCGATTCCGCCGCAGGACCGCACCCTGATCGAAGAGGCCCTCGCCTACCCGCAGTACAGCGCCGGCCGCCTCATGCGCCGCGAGCTGGTCGCGGTGCCGATCTTCTGGTCCGTCGGCGACACCATCGATCACCTGCGAGCTACCGCCGAAGCCGATCCCGACGCCCTGCCGCAGGAATTCTTCGACATCTTCGTCGTCGACCCGGGACATCGGCCGGTCGGCGCGGTCAGCCTGAGCCGCATGCTGCGTGCGCGCCGCGCCGAACCGATGACCGAGATCATGACCACCGAGATGAAGGTCATCGAGGCGACGACGGACCAGGAGGACGTGGCCTTCCTGTTCCGCCAGCGCGACCTGGCGTCGGCGCCGGTCGTCGACAGCGGCGGCCGCCTCGTCGGCGTGATCACCATCGACGACGTCGTCGACGTCATCGACGAGGAGCACGAAGACGACATCATGCGCCTCGGCGGCGTCCGCGAGGACGACCTCTATAGCGCCGCCATCGAAACCTCGCGGTCGCGGTTCACCTGGCTGCTGGTCAATCTCGGCACCGCCATCCTCGCCTCCTCCGTCATCAGCCTGTTCGATGCGACCATCGAGCAGATGGTTGCGCTCGCCGTGCTGATGCCGATCGTCGCCTCGATGGGCGGCAACGCCGGCACCCAGACTTTGACAGTGGCCGTGCGTGCGCTGGCCATGAAGGAACTGACGGAAGCGAACGCCTGGCGCGTCATCGGCAAGGAGGTCCTCGTCGGCGCCATCAACGGCATCCTGTTCGCGGTCATCAGCGGGTTGATCACCTGGGCATGGTTCCGCAATCCCGGTCTTGCTCTGGTCATCGGCATGGCGATGATCTTCAATCTGATTGTCGCCGGCCTGTCCGGCGCGCTCATCCCGCTGGCGCTCGAGCGGATGAAGATCGATCCGGCCGTATCTTCGGCGGTGTTCGTGACCACGGTCACCGACGTCGTCGGATTTTTCGTCTTCCTCGGGCTCGGCGCCTGGCTCCTGCTGTAGGCGCGGGCGCGAGAGGGCGGAGAATGCTCCGGGGAAGCCCATGATCGATCGTCTTGACCACTTCGTTCTGACCGTCGCCGATCTCCGGCGCACGCTTGACTTCTACGTCCGCGGCCTCGGCATGACGGAGGAAGTCTTCGGCGAAGGGAGGCGCGCCCTGCGCTTCGGCGGGCAGAAGATCAACCTCCACCCGGCCGACGGCGAGCCGATCCTGCCGCGGGCGGCAAGCCCCGGCCCGGGCACCGGAGACTTTTGCCTGATCGCCGACCGCCCGCTGGTCGAGGTCGAGCGGCACCTGCGAGAACAGGGCTTTGCGATCGAGATCGGGCCGGTGGACCGCACCGGCGCGACAGGGCCGATTCGCTCGATCTACCTGAGAGATCCGGACGGAAATCTGGTTGAGGTCGCGGAATACCTGTGACCGACCTTAACGCGTGGCGCTCTCAGCGGATCACCAGGTAGAGCATCGAGTTGCCGCGCAGGATGTTGAGCGCGACGATCGGGCCGGCGTCGGCGAGCGCCTCGGTCGCTTCGGCGAGGGAGCGGATCTTGCCGCGATTGACGGCGACGAGGATGTCGCCGTCGCGCAGGCCGTGCTGCCATGCCGGGCTTCCCTTCTTGACGCTGGTGACGGCGACGCCGTCGACCCGGCCGTACTGGGGCGAATTCCGGTCGATGTCGGTCAGGACGGCGCCTTCGAGCATGGGCGAAATCGCACCCGCCGACGCGCTTTCGGCGCGCATCTTCACGACCTCGGCCCTGATCGTGCGCTTGCGGCCATCGCGGATAACGTCGAGCGCGATCGTTCCGCCCACCGGCTCGAGCCCGATCTTGTTGCGCAGGTCGGAGGCGCCCTCGATCGGGTCGTTGTCCACGGCGACGATGACGTCGCCCTGCCGGAGCCCCGCCTTCTCAGCGGACGAACCCGCTTCGACGTTGGTGATCACCGCGCCGACCGGCCGATCCAGGCGCAAGGCCTCGGCCAGGTCCGGCGTCACGTCCTGGATGGCGACGCCAAGTCGGCCGCGTCGGATCTCGCCGAAACTGGCGAGCTGTTCCATCACCGCGTGGGCCATGTTGGCGGGAACGGCGAAACCGATGCCGACGTTGCCGCCGGCCGGGGCGACGATGGCGGTGTTGATGCCGATCAGCTCGCCCTTCAGGTTGACCAGCGCGCCGCCGGAGTTGCCCGGGTTGATGGACGCATCGGTCTGGATGAAGTCTTCATACCCCTCGATGTTCAGTCCGCTCCGGCCCAGCGCACTGACGATCCCTGAAGTGACGGTCTGGCCGAGGCCGAACGGGTTGCCGATGGCGAGCACGTAGTCGCCGACACGCAGCTTGTCGGAGTTCCCCATCGCCAGCGCGGTCAGGTCGCGCGCGTCGATCCTGAGCATCGCGACGTCGGTTTCGGGATCCCGGCCGACCAGCGTGGCCTTGAACTGCCGCCTGTCCTTCAGCGTCACGGCGATTTCCGTCGCGTTCTCGACGACGTGGTTGTTGGTCAGGACGTAGCCGCGGCGCGCATCGACTATCACGCCCGACCCCGCGCTCATGCGCGGTTGCGCGCGCGGCGGCGTGTCCGGCAGGTTGAAAAACCGGCGGAAGAAAGGATCCTGAAGCAGAGGGTTCTGCTGCACGGGCGCCGCCGAGGTCACCGAGATGTTGACCACCGCCGGCGTGATCTTGTCGAGCAGCGGCGCGAGCGACGGAACGTCGCCTTCGACCGCCACGGCCGGGATCCCGGCATGGGCCGGAGCCGATGACCAGACAGGGAGCAATGCAAGCGCCAGGGCGCAGGCGAGGGCGCGCGCACGCGCCCGGTCGATCAACGGCATCAGGCCCATCGCGTTTTCCGATCCGATCCTTGTCAGCCGACCTTGACGTTGATCGTCTTCGCCGGCCCCGCCTTGGCCTTCGGCAGGGTCAGGCGCAGCACGCCGTCCTTCAGCACCGCCTCGATGGCGCTGTCGTCGATCATGTCCGACAAGGTGAATGCGCGTTCGAAATCGCCGGGCTGGTATTCGCAAAGGGCAAGCGAATAACCCTCTCGCCCGAACGCGTCGCCGTGGCCGGTGATCGTCAGAACCCGCTTGTCGAGACTCACCTCGATCTGATTGGGCCGGACGCCCGGGAGTTCGACGACGAGGATCAGGGCATCTTCGCTCTCGAAGATGTCAGCGACGGGGGTAAAGACGGGGCGGTTCCGGGTCGCCTCGGCTCCGCGCGCCGCGTTGGCGCCCGTTCCGGACGTCGTGTCAGCCATTCTCCGTTCTCCCCTCAGGCGGTGGTGATCTGGATGCGGCGGGGCTTGTCGGCCTCGGGCCGCGGCAGTTCGATGCTGACGATGCCGGCCTCCGCCGTGGCCTTGACCTGGCCGGCGTCGACATTGAACGGCAACGAAATCGTCCGTGCGAAGCTGCCGGTCGCCCGCTCGCGGCGGTGAAAGCTGACCGCGCCGGCGTCGGCATCGGCGTCCTTGCGGCCCTTGATCGTCAACGTGTTCTGGTGGACGACGACCTCGACGTTGTCGATGCTCACACCCGGCATCTCGGCGGCGACGATGACCCCGTTTTCTCCGCGCCAGATATTGACGGGGGGATACTCCGTCGCCACCGCGCGTGCGCCGGCGCCGCCGAGCGTCCGATTCATCTCATCCTGGATGCGACGGAGCGCGCCGAGGGCATCGCCCCATGGATCCTGAGACCCTGGCCCGAAGATAGCCATAGCACCTCTCCTTTTGTTTTCCCTCGAAACCTGCTTTCCCTCGAACGGCACACAGAGCCCAGTGTACCGCCATTGACTTAGCCGGCGGCAGGCTTATCCGCAATCCGGCCCGTCGTCCTGGCGGCGGCAGCGCGGCAACGTTGCGCGCGCCGCCGGCTCCGGCTATACGCCTCGCGCCGCCCGCAGTGTCGCAGCGGTCGAACATCCGGATGGTCGCGTCGAGTCATCCGCCGCGCAGCCGTTCGGCCGCCCATGGGACAAGCCATGATCCGCCTTCTCGATCGCTGGACCGGGTTGATGCGACGCTACGCATGGCTTGTCGCAGTCATCGCCGTCGCCGCTTCCGTCGCCGCCGCGATTTATGTCGCCCGCAACATGGCGATCAACACCAACACCGTCGACATGCTCTCCGCCGATTTGCCCTTCCGCAAGGCGGACCGGGCCATGATGGCGGCCTTTCCGCGCAATGCGGACGCGGTCGTCGTCGTCGTCGAAGGCGACACTGCCGAACTCGCCGAAGCGGCGGGAAACCGGCTGGCGACGGGGTTTCGCCAGCGCCCGGAGGTGTTCGGGCCGGTCTTCGACCCGGCCGGCGATCCGTTCTTTCGCCGCAACGGCCTGCTCTACCTTGACCCCGACCGTCTTGGCGCGGTCGTCGATCAGCTCAGCGCCGCCCAGCCGTTCATCGGCTCCCTGGCCGGCGATCCCAGCCTGCGCGGCCTGTTTGACGTGCTGTCGCTGGCGCTGCGCAACCTGGACGCAGCTGACGGCGCCGGCGGCTTGCCGATCGCCGCGGCGCTCGACGATATGGCGCGCGCCACCCACGCCGCGGCCGCGGGCGAATTTGCGCCGCTCTCGTGGCAGTCGCTGATGTTCGGCGTCGCACCCGATCGCGACCAGATGCGCCGGATCATCGTCCTCAACCCGCCGCTCGACTTCGCCTCGCTCCAGCCGGCGGCACCCGCAATCGCCGCCATTCGCGCCCTTGCCGAAGACCTCGAGCTCAACGCGGCCCACGGCGTCTCGGTGCGGCTGACGGGCGATGCGGCGCTGGCCGACGAGGAGCTCAAGAGCGCCCAGCTCGACAGCGCAAAGCCGATGCTGATCTCGTTCTCGGTGGTCGCCCTCCTCGCCTTCCTCTGCTTCCGGGCCTTTTCCCTGTCCATTGCGACGCTGCTGACGGTTCTCGTCGGGCTTGTTCTGACCGCGGCGGCGGCGCTCGCGCTGGTCGGGACGCTGAACCTTCTTTCTGTCGCCTTCTTTGTCCTGTTCATCGGCCTCGCGGTCGATTTCGGCATTCACTACACGCTCCGCTACAAGGAGGGCCGAGATCTCAATCTCGACCATGCCGGAGCGTTGACCCGGGCCGCGACCGGGGTCGGCGGCGCGCTGGCGCTGTCGGCCGTGTGCGCCGCCATCGGCTTTTTCTCCTTCCTGCCGACCAGCTATGTCGGTCTTGCCGAGCTCGGGCTGATCGCCGGCACCGGCATGGCCATCGCCCTCGCCACCAGCCTGACCGTCCTGCCGGCATTCCTCACCGTCGTGCCCGGCAGGCCGCCGCCGGCGAACGCCGATGAGTTCAAGAGCAACGTCCTGAGCCGGTTCCGGGTCTGGGCGGGGGTGCGGCCATGGCGCGTCCTTGCCGGCTCCGCCGTCGTCGCCGCGGTGGCACTTGCAATCGCGCCCAGGGCTCACTTCGATTTCGACCCGCTGCACCTGAAAGACCCCCGCGCGGAATCGGTCGAGACCCTGCGCGACCTGATGACCTCGGGGCTGAACGAAGCCTACGCAATCGCGGTGCTGGCGGACAATCTCCCGGCCGCGGAGGCGACCGCGGCCGATGCGCGAAAACTCAAGCCGGTCGCCGGCGCCCGCACTTTGGCCGATTTCGTGCCGGCGGCGCAGGACGAAAAGCTGGCGATGATCGACACCCTGGCCCTGATCCTGGAGCCGTCGCTGAGCGGCCCGGTCGCGCCGCGGCCGACGACGGCCGAGAATGCGGCCGCGCTCGGCCGGTTGAAAGCCGCCCTCGGCGCGTTCGCCGGTTCACCGAAGCCGGCAGCCGCGGCGGCCGGCCGTTTCCTCGCCGCGCTCGACGCCGTCGCGGCCGGGCGAAGCGACGAGGCGCAGGTCGAGCTGCTCGACGCCGCGCTCCTCAGCGGGCTTCCGGCGCAGCTGGAGACGCTGCGCACCCTGCTCAGGGCGCAGCCGGTCGGTCTTGAGGATCTGCCCGAAGACCTGCGCCGGCGGTGGGTCGCCGCCGACGGCAGGGCGCGGGTCGAGATCTACCCGCGCGAGAAAGTCGCGGAGGACCCTCATGCCCTGAACCGGTTCGTCGCCGCCGTTCAGTCGATTGCGCCCCACGCCATCGGCGGACCGGTGATCATCGTCGAGGCCGGCCGGGCGGTGGAGGCCGCCTTCATCGAAGCCGCCGGGCTCGCGATCCTGGGCATTGCCCTGCTTCTCGTTGTTCTCCTGCGCAACCTGCGGGACATCGCCCTGGTCTTCGCGCCACTGCTCCTCGCCGCCCTGCTGACCGTGGCGGCTTCGGCGGCGTTCGACCTGCCGTTCAATTTCGCCAACGTCATCGTCCTGCCGCTGCTGTTCGGGCTCGGCGTCGCCGCCAGCCTGAACCTGGTCATCCGCGAGCGGCAGGAAGGCGCGGCCGGTACCATGATGACGTCGTGCACCCCGCGCGCCGTCGTCTTCAGTGCCCTGACGACGATCGCCTCGTTCGGCACCCTGGCGCTGTCGGCGCACCCGGGGATCGCCAGCATGGGCCTACTTCTGGCGATCGCGATCGGGCTGACGCTGGGCTGCACGGTGATCGCGCTGCCGGCGCTGATGACGGTGTTTCGCCGTCGCGGGGGCCGAGGACCGGCCGGGGGCGAGTCCGCCTGAGGGGGGCGCTCCGGCCCCGGTCTTCTCCCGCCGGGGCGGCCCGGCGGCGAGGTCGGTCAGGCCGAGGCGCTGCCAGAGCGCGCGCATATGGGGCGGCAGCGGCGCCTCGACGGTCAGCGTGCCGCCGCCGGGATGCGGGATGGTGAGCCTGCGCGCGTGAAGATGAAGCGCGCGAACGTCCGCCGCGTCCTTCATGAACGCATTGCGGCCGCCGTACTTGCCGTCCCCCAGGATGGGCGTGCCGATCGCGGCGCAGTGGGCGCGAAGCTGATGGGTGCGACCCGTCAGCGGGCACAGCTCAAGCCACGCGGCGTGCCGGCCGGCGCGCTCGACAACGGCGTAGTCGCTGACGGCGAAATCGCCGGCGTCGTCGCCCTGCATCCGCTCGCCCGCTCGCCCGGGTCGCTTGGCAAGGGGGATGTCGATGCGCCCGGCGGGCGGATCGGGAACGCCTGTGACGATCGCCCAGTAGACCTTGCGCGCGCTCCGCTCGCGGAAGGCTCGCGCCAGGTAAGCCGCCGCGGCGGCCGTCCGGGCGAGGACGATGACGCCGGAGGTGTCCTTGTCAAGCCGATGAACCAGACGCGGCCGCTCGTCGCCCTCGACCAGGTGGTCGAGCATCCCGTCGAGGTGGTTGCGGGTGCCGCTGCCGCCCTGCACGGCGAGGCCGGAGGGCTTGTCGAAAGCGATCACCGCCTCGTCTTCGAAAAGGATCCGGGAGCGGAGCGCCGCCGCGCCTTCGCTCGCCGCTGCGAGATCGGCCGCCTGGGGGCGCCGAGCCGGCCGGTGGGGGACGCTCGCCGCCTCACCCAGCGGCGGGACGCGGACCCTCTGCCCCGGCTCGAGACGATCGCCGGCGTGCGCCCTGCGCCCGTCGACCCGGACCTGGCCGCCGCGCAGCAGCTTTTCCAGCCAGCCGTGGGACAGGCCCGGGTAGTGGCGGCGGAACCAGCGATCGAGTCGAAGTCCGCCTTCCTCTTCGCGCACCTCGCGGCCAGCGCCGCCGCCGTCGTCGCCACCAGCAACGCTCGGCGAAAGCGGGTCAGTCATCCCCGGCTTCCCCGAGACCGCGATGCGCCTTCTCCCGGAGCCGTTGCCAGTAGGCCAGACGCCGGACGATCTCCTGTTCGAAGCCGCGGCCGCCCGGATGATAGAGCTGCAGCCGCTCCATGCCGTCCGGAAAGTAGTTCTGGCCGGAAAAGCCTTCGCTTGTGGAATGGTCGTAGACGTAGCCGGCGGCATAGCCCAGCGACTGCATCAGTCGCGTCGGTGCATTGAGGATATGCTTCGGCGGCATCAGCGAGCCGGTTTCGCGCGCCGCGCGCTTCGCCGCCGCCTCGGCTCGATAGGCCGCATTCGATTTCGGCGCCGTGCCGAGGTAGATGACGCACTGAACGAGGGCCAGTTCGCCCTCCGGCGAGCCGAGCCGCTCGAAGGCATCCCACGCGGCAAGCGCCTGTACGAGCGCCTGCGGATCGGCGAGACCCACGTCTTCGGTCGCGAACCGGACCAGCCGCCGGGCGATGTAGAGCGGGTCTTCGCCGCCGGCAAGCATCCGCGCGAACCAGTAGAGCGCCGCGTCCGTATCCGATCCGCGCAGCGACTTGTGCAAGGCGCTGATGAGGTTGTAGTGCCCTTCCTGCGCCTTGTCGTAAAGCGGCAGGCGTTGCTGGACGGCATTGGCGAGCGCGGCCGGATCGAGCAGCGGCTCGGGAGGGAAGCCGGCCAGCGCCTCGACCATGTTGAGCAGGTAGCGGCCATCGCCGTCCGCCATCGCCAGCAGGGCGGCGCGGCCATCCTCGTCCAGCGGTAGCCGCCGCGACAGGGTCGTCTCCGCGCGCGCCAGAAGTTCCGCCAGCGCGGCGCGATCGAGCCGGTGAAGGACGAACACCTGCGTTCGCGACAGGAGCGGCGCGTTCAGCTCGAACGACGGGTTTTCGGTGGTCGCGCCGACGAGGATGATCGTCCCGTCTTCCACATAAGGGAGGAAGCCGTCCTGCTGGGCGCGGTTGAAGCGATGGATTTCGTCGATGAAGAGCAGGGTCCCGCGCCCGTCCCGGCGGCGCTGGCGGGCGGCGTCGAAGACCCGGCGGAGATCGGCGACGCCGGAAAAGACCGCCGAGAGCGGCTCGAAGTGGAGATCGGTGTGGTCGGCGAGTAGGCGGGCGATCGTCGTCTTGCCGGTCCCCGGCGGCCCCCACAGGATCATCGACGTCAGCGCGCCGGCGGCGACCATCCGGCCGATCGGCGCATCGGCGGCGAGGAGGTGGTCCTGGCCGACGACGCCCGAGAGCGCGGCCGGCCGCAGCCGGTCGGCGAGCGGTCGCGGCGCCTGGGCCGAAAACAGGCTGTCGTCGGGGTCCGGTTCGCGCCTGCGTCTGCTCACATGCGGCCGTCCTCAGCCGCGGCCCGCGATCCTCCGAGGCGCGCGGCGATTTCGAAAGCCGCGCCCACAGGGCGAGATCAGGCGGCCTGATCCTCCGCCGCGGCCCGTTCGGCCTCGACCCGGGCCTTGTCGTCCGCGCCCTTGGCGTCGGGATCGCGATCGACGAGCTCGATCACCGCCAACGGGGCGTTGTCGCCATAGCGAAAGCCGGCCTTCAGCACGCGGGTATAGCCGCCCGCCCGCTCTCGGTAGCGCTCCGCCAGCGGTCCGAACAGCTTGCGGACGATATCGTCCTCGGGAATGAAGGCCGCCGCCTGCCGGCGATTGTGCAGCGCCCCGCGCTTGCCGAGCGTGATCATCCGCTCGGCGTACCGGCGCAGCTCCTTTGCCTTCGGCAAGGTCGTGATGATCTGCTCATGGCGCAGAAGCGACGCCGTCATGTTGGCGAACATCGCATTTCGGTGGCTGCTCGTGCGGCCGAGCTTGCGGCCGCTCATCCTGTGGCGCATGGCCCTGTCATCCCCTTCGCTGTCGCCCGTCCGGCGGCCTGATCAGTACGGCTCCTCGAGCCTCTTGGCCAGCTCTTCGATGTTGTCCGGCGGCCACGTCTGGATTTCCATGCCGAGATGGAGGCCCATCTGGGCCAGCACTTCCTTGATTTCGTTGAGCGACTTCCGCCCGAAATTCGACGTCCGCAGCATGTCGGCCTCGCTCTTCTGGACCAGGTCGCCGATGTAAATGATGTTGTCGTTCTTCAGGCAGTTGGCCGACCGCACCGAGAGCTCGAGCTCGTCGACCTTCCGCAGCAGGTTCTTGTTGAACGGAAGTTCGTCGCGCCGTTCCTCTTCGAACGCCGCCTGCGGTTCGTCGAAGTTGATGAACAGTTGAAGCTGATCCTGAAGAATGCGCGCCGCCAAGGCGACGGCGTCCTCGGGGCTGACGGCGCCGTTGGTCGACAGGTCCATCGACAGCTTGTCGTGGTCGGTAACCTGGCCGACACGGGTATTCTCGACCTTGTAGGCAACCTTGCGCACCGGCGAGAAGATGGCGTCGATGGGAATCAGCCCGATGGGGGCGTCCTCGTTGCGGGTCGCCGAGACCGGGACGTAGCCCTTGCCCGCTTCGACCACCAGTTCCATCGCCAGATGGGCGCCCTGATCGAGCGTGCAGATCAGCAGGTCCGGGTTCATGATTTCGATGTCGTGGCTGGTCTGGATCATGCCCGCCGTCACCTCGCCGGGACCGTCGGCAACCAGCCGGATCCGCTTCGGCCCCTCGCCGCCCATGCGCAGGGCGAGCGACTTGATGTTGAGCACGATATCGGTGACGTCCTCGCGCACGCCGGGGATCATCGAGAATTCGTGGAGGACACCCTCGATCTGGATCGCCGTAACCGCGGCGCCCTGCAACGACGAGAGCAGAACCCGCCTGATCGCATTGCCGAGAGTAAGTCCGAAGCCGCGCTCGAGGGGCTCGGCCACGACCGTCGCGGTGCACCGCGGATTGGCGCCAGGGACGATTTCAAGCTTGGTCGGCTTGATCAGGGACTGCCAGTTTTTTTGAATCACGGGGGTTTCCCTCATGTCTTACACCACCGCTTCAGTACCGTCGGCGGCGATATGGCGGGACGGGTGCCACGCCCGGGCGCGAACGCCACTGCGCAGCCGGTCGCGCTGATCGGCCGCAACGGCCTCAGACGCGCCTGCGCTTCCGCGGGCGGCACCCGTTGTGAGGGATTGGGGTAACATCCCTGATGGCGGTGATCGAAAAGCCAACCGTCTGCAACGCGCGCAACGCCGACTCGCGGCCGGCGCCCGGACCCTTGACCTCGACCTCCAGCGTCTTCATTCCGTGCTCTTGCGCCTTGCGACCGGCATCCTCGGCGGCAACCTGGGCGGCGTACGGCGTGGACTTGCGCGATCCCTTGAACCCCTGACCCCCGGCCGAGGACCAGGCGATCGCGTTCCCCTGGGCGTCGGTGATGGTGATCATCGTATTGTTGAACGAAGCGCTGATATGTGCGACGCCGGACGTAATGTTGCGTCGCTCGCGCCGACGGACGCGCTGCGTGCCGGGCTTGGCCATCCTCGATCCTTACTGATCTACTTAGTGACTTTCTTCTTACCTGCAATGGGCTTGGCCGGACCTTTGCGGGTCCGCGCGTTGGTGTGGGTCCGCTGACCGCGCACCGGCAGGCCACGGCGGTGACGCAGCCCCCGATAACAGCCCAGATCCATGAGCCGCTTGATGTTCATCGCCACGTCGCGACGCAAGTCGCCCTCGACGCGATACTCGCTGTCGAGCATCTCGCGGATGCGCAGCACCTCGTTGTCGGAAAGCTGCTGGACCCGGTGCGAAGCCGGGATGCCGAGCCGCGCGCAGATTTCCTTCGCCGTCCTCCGGCCAATGCCGTGAATATAAGTCAGCGCAATCTCGACCCGCTTTTGCGTCGGGATGTTTACACCAGCAACACGCGCCACGAACGATCTCCTCGCTGCCTTACACAAACGCCAATTGAAAATCGCCGGGAAAGAAGAACCCGCGATTATAGATCCTCTCTATCCGACGTCAACCCTGAGGTTGCGCCTCTATTGCCTTTGTCAAGTCCTTAGTGACCTGATCCATGCCACCCATTCCGTCGATCCGGGTGAGGATGCCGCGCTTCTCGTAGTACGCCGAAATTGGTTCCGTCTGCAGATGGTAGGCCTTCAGGCGCTCGCGCACGGTGGTGGCATTGTCATCGGCGCGATGGAAAAACTCGGTGCTGCCGCAGACGTCGCAGACGCCGGGCGTTTGCGGCGGCTTGAAGCTGTCGTGATAGCCCTCGCCGCAGTTCGCGCAGGTGAACCGCCCGCTGATCCGCTCCACCATGGCTTCATCGTCGACCTCGAGCTCAAGCACCCGATCGAGCTTCAGTGCCTTCGTCTCGAGCATCACATCGAGCGCCTCGGCCTGCGGCACGGTGCGGGGGAAACCGTCGAGAATGAAGCCGTCGCGGCAAGCCTCGTCATCGAGCACGGTTTCGATCAGAGCGATGATCAGATTGTCCGGCACGAGCTGTCCGGCCCGCATCAAAGTGTCCGCCGTCCGGCCGATTTTGCTGCCTTTCTTCACTTCCGCGCGCAGCATATCGCCTGTCGAGAGCTGGGCGATGCCGAACGCCTCCTCCAGCCGTTTGGCCTGGGTCCCTTTGCCGGAGCCGGGCGCACCGAGTAGCACGATGTTCATCAGCGTCTCCCCCTGCCTCGCAGTTTCGCCTTCTTGATCAGGCCCTCGTATTGATGGGCGATGAGATGGGATTGGACCTGCGCGACCGTGTCCATGGTGACCGTCACGACGATCAGCAGGCTGGTACCGCCGAAGTAGAACGGCACGGCAAACCGCGAGATCATGATCTCCGGCAGAATGCAGACGAACGACAGGTAGGCGGCGCCGATCACCGTCAGCCGGGTAAGCACCTTGTCGAGGTAGTCGGCGGTGTTCTTGCCGGGACGGATGCCGGGGACGAAGCCGCCGTACTTCTTGAGATTGTCGGCCGTGTCCGCCGGACTGAACACCACCGCCGTATAGAAGAAGGAGAAGAATACGATAAAGCTGACGTAAAGGAGCAGATACAGAGGCTGACCGTGACCGAGGTACGCGGCGACCGACGTCAGCCACGCCGGCCCCTGCCCGGCGGCGAACCCGATGAGGGTGACCGGCATCAGCAGAATCGACGAGGCGAAAATCGGGGGAATGACGCCCGACGTGTTGATCTTCAGTGGCAGGTGCGTGCTCTCGCCGCCCATGACCTTGGCGCCGTGCTGGCGCTTCGGATACTGGATGAGGATGCGCCGCTGGGCGCGCTCCATGAAGACGACGAAAAAGATCACGCCGACGATGATGAGGAGAAGGGCGATGATGAAGGTCGTCGACAGCGCGCCGGTCCGCCCCAGCTCCAGCGTCGCGGCCAGCGCGCGCGGCAGGTTGGCGACGATGCCGGCAAAGATGATCAGGGAGATGCCGTTGCCGATACCGCGCGCGGTGATCTGCTCGCCCAGCCACATCAGGAACATGGTCCCGCCGATCAGGGTGATAACCACCGAGAAGCGGAAGAAATAGCCCGGGTCGAGAACCGCCGGCCCGACCCCCGATTGCAGGCCCTCGAGCCAGACCGACACGCCGTACGCCTGCCCGGCCGTAATCAGGACCGTCAGATAGCGGCTGTACTGGTTGATCTTCTTGCGCCCGGCCTCGCCCTCCTTTTTCAGGGCCTCCATGCTGGGCACGACCGCGGTCATCAGCTGCATGATGATCGAGGCCGAAATGTACGGCATGATGTTCAGCGCGAAGATCGTCATCCGCCCGAGGGCGCCGCCGGCGAACATGTTGAACATGCCGAGGATGCCGCCGGCCTGGCGGTTGAAGATATCGGTGATCGCCGCCGGATCGATGCCGGGGATCGGGATATAGGTGCCGAGCCGGTAGACGATCAGCGCGGCCAGCGTGAACCAGATGCGCTTCTTGAGCTCCGTCGCCCGGGCAAAGGCGCCGAAGTTGAGGCTCGCGGCGAGCTGTTCGGCAGCGGAGGCCATGAACCCTCTCCTGAACCCTAGTCCGCCGCGCCCGCCGGCTTGTCGCCCTTCGCACCCTTCGCCCGGTCGGATTTCGGAGCGGACGGACGGGCTTTGCCGGCTGCGATAACGACGCTGCCGCCGGCCTGCTCAACGGCCGCGACCGCGGACTTCGAAGCGCCGGAGACGTGGACCGTTACGGCGGCGGAAAGTTCGCCCTTCCCGAGAAGCCGGACGCCGTCGCGCAGGCGCCGAAACAGGCCGGCCGCCTGCAGCGCCGCCTCGTCCAGGGGCCCCGACGGATCGAGCCGCTGACGGTCGATGGCCTCCTGCAGCGCGCCGAGATTGACCTCGACATACTCCTTGCGGAACGGGTTGCGAAAGCCGCGCTTGGGCAGGCGCCGATACAGCGGCATCTGCCCGCCCTCGAAGCCCGGAGGCGAGCCGCCGCCGCTGCGCGCCTTCTGCCCCTTGTGGCCCTTGCCGGCAGTCTTCCCCGTTCCCGAGCCGATACCCCTGCCGATCCGCTTGCGCGGTTCGCGAGCGCCGGGGTTGTCCCGGATTTCGTTCAGTCTCATGACGACGTGTTTCCCCGTTCGCCGCAGTGCGGCGCCCTAACTTTCGTCCTCGACCCGCAGCAGATGGCGAACCTTCGCGATCATGCCGCGCACGGCCGGCGTATCCTCGAGCTCCCGGCTGCGGCCGATCTTGTTCAGCCCCAGGCCGCGGAGGGTTTGCCGCTGGTCCGCCTTGCGGCCGATCGCAGAGCGAACCTGCGTGATGCGGACGGATCCCTTGCTGGTCTCGGCCATGGCGCTCATGCCCTCGGACCGTCGGCCGCCGGCGCCGCATCGCCGCGCCGGGCGATAATGTCGCCGACCTTCTTGCCGCGCCGGGCGGCCACCGAACGCGGCGAGTAGACATTGCGCAACGCGGCGAACGTCGCCTTGATCATGTTGTGCGGGTTGGCCGTACCCAGGGATTTGGCGACGACATCCTGGACGCCCATGGTCTCGAAGATCGCCCGCATCGGGCCGCCGGCGATGACGCCGGTGCCGGCAGGGGCCGAACGCAGAACCACCCGCCCGGCGCCGTAGTGCCCGTTGACATCGTGGTGCAGGGTCCGGCCGTCGCGCAGCGGGACGCGGATCATGCTGTGCTTGGCATGGTCGGTCGCCTTGCGGATCGCCTCCGGCACCTCCCGTGCCTTGCCGGTGCCATAGCCGACCCGGCCACGACCGTCGCCGACGACAACCAGGGCGGCGAAGGAAAACCGTCGGCCGCCCTTGACCACCTTGGCGACCCGATTGATGTGAACCAGCTTGTCGGTGAGATCGGCGTCTTCGCCCTGGGGCCGATCGCCGCGCTCGCCGCGCTTGCCGGATGGTCTCCGCGCCATTTGCCTTCTCCCTACAATCCGAGCCCGGCTTCGCGGGCGGCATCGGCGAGCGCCTTGACCCGGCCGTGATAGCGATAGCCGCCGCGATCGAAGACCACCGTCGTGATGCCGGCGGCGAGGGCGCGCTCGGCCAGCAGCTTGCCAACCGCTACGGCCGCGTCGGCGTCGGCGCCGTTCGCGCCCGCCTCGCGCAACGTCGCCTCCAGCGTCGACGCCGAGGCCAGGGTTCGCCCGGCCCTGTCGTCGATGACCTGGGCGTAGATGTGTCTGTTGGAGCGAAAGACGGACAGACGCGGGCGCTCGCCAGCCGCTGCCGCCAGGCGCCGGCGGATGCGCCGCCGCCGCCGTTCGAAGAGTGCGCGTATATCGGCCATGGCTTACTTCTTCTTGCCTTCCTTCCGCCGAATGATTTCGTTGTCGTACTTGATGCCCTTGCCTTTGTAGGGCTCCGCGCGACGGTAGGCGCGCACCTCCGCGGCCATCTGGCCGACGAGCTGCTTGTCCGCGCCCTGGATCGTGATGTGCGTCGGGTCGGGGCACTCGACCGTGATGCCATCGGGGATAGGATGGCGAACCTCATGGCTGTAGCCGAGCTGCAGCACCAGGTCGCGACCCTGAACCTGCGCCCGGTAACCGACACCGGCGATCTCGAGCTTGCGCGTGAAGCCCGCGTCGACGCCGGTCACCAGATTGTAGACCACCGTGCGCGCCGTGCCCCACATCGCCCGCGCCCGGCTGGAGTCGTCGCGCGGCCGAACGACGATCTCGTCGCCTTCGTGCGTCACCACGACCTCGTCCATGAGCGTCGCGCTGAGCTCGCCGTGGCGGCCCTTCGCGGTCACGCGGTCGTTCGCGAGCGAGACGGTGACGCCGCTCGGCACGGTGACCGGATGTTTGCCAATACGCGACATGGTGGGCCGGACCTTTCCTGACCTAGAATACCTTGCAGAGAACCTCGCCGCCGACGTGCGCGTCCCGCGCCTCGGCGTCGGAGATGACGCCCCTGGGCGTCGACAGGATCGAAACGCCGAGGCCGTTGTAGACGCGCGGCAGATCCTTGATCTTCGAGTAGACCCGGCGCCCCGGCTTCGAAACGCGGCTGATCTCGCGGATGACCGGCTGGCCCTCGTGATACTTCAGCTCGATCCTGAGCTCGCGGATGCCCGGCCGGATCTCCTGCTCCGAGTAGCCGCGGATGAAGCCCTCGCGCTGGAGAACGTCCAGGACGCAGCTGCGCAGTTTCGACGCCGGCGAGACGACGGCGTTCTTCTTCGCCGTCTGTCCGTTGCGGATGCGGGTGAGCATGTCGCCCAGCGGGTCGGTCATTGCCATCGTCGGCGCTTCCTTACCAGCTCGACTTGACCATGCCCGGGATCTGCCCCGCCGAGGCGAGTTCCCTCAGCGCGATGCGGGACAGCCCGAACTTGCGATAGTTTCCGCGCGGCCGACCGGTCAGATTGCAGCGAAGGCGGACGCGCACGGGCGACGAGTTCCGCGGCAATTCGGACAAGCGGATGCGCGCGGCAAAGCGCTCTTCGCCGGAAACGCTGCGGTCTTTCGCCAGCCGCTTGAGCTCGGCCCGCCGCTCCGCGTATTGCTCGGCCAGCTTCATCCGCTTCCTGTTTCGCTCGACCAGGCTCTTCTTAGCCATTCGATTCTCTTCTCCCTCGCGCACTCATTTGCTGAACGGCATGTCAAAGGCCTTGAGCAAGGCCTTGGCCTCAGCGTCGTTTTTTGCCGTGGTGCAGATCACGATGTCGAGACCGCGAATCTGATCGACCTTGTCGTAGCTGATCTCCGGAAAGATGATCTGCTCCTTCACGCCCATGGC
>JAEULH010000083.1 GCA_016793925.1 Rhodospirillales bacterium
CACCTTCAGCGGCGTCCTCGCCTCGTACGGCGTCGCCGCGCCCGTGGCGCATTCCCTGGAATCGACGTTCGCAGCCGAGGGCAAGTACCTCGAGTGCATCAAGGCCGGGATCATCGCCCACATCCAGGGCTACGCCCCGCAGATCGCCATCGAGTTCGCGCGCAAGACGATCCCCAGCCACCTGCGGCCGAGCTTCGCCGAAGTCGAGGAGACAATACAGAACGCTCCGGCTCACAACGCTGCCGGCCATGACGCGACGGCCGTGAGCGCTCCGGCCTGAAGAACGGCGGATGAACCAGACGCCGGTCATCGTCAAGAAAGTCCACGGTGCTGGCCACAAGAAGCACGGCGGCGCCTGGAAGGTCGCCTACGCCGACTTCGTCACCGCGATGATGGCATTCTTCCTGCTGCTGTGGCTGCTGAACGCCGCGACCCGCGAGCAGCTCGAAGGCATATCCGACTACTTCTCGCCGATCACCACCCGCCCGGCGACGAGCGGCGGCGGCGGTCTGCTTGCGGGCGAGGTTGCCGCGGAGAAAGGCACCTACGAGATGGACATCGCCGAGGCCAAGCCGATGGAGCCGCCGCCGCTCATGGACCCGAGGGGCTTCCCGCCACCGCCGGCGGCCACGGAGGCCGAGACCTCGTCACCCCGCGACAGCGCGCGCGAACAGCAGCAGTTGGACGAAGCCGAAGCCGCGCTGCGCGCCGCGATACGTCGTCTGCCGAAAGCCGCAAGGCTCGCGAAGAGCCTCCTCATCGACAACACGGCCGAGGGCTTGCGGATTCAGATCGTCGATCAGGAAGGGCTGCCCATGTTCCCCCGCGGCGAAGCCGGCATGTACACCCACACCCGGTCGCTGCTGAAGATGGTCGCGGGGGTCGTTCTCGAGATGCCGCAGGCGATCGCGATCAGCGGCCACACGGATGCGCTTCCCTTCGCCGCTTCGGCCGGCTACTCGAACTGGGAGCTGTCGGCCGATCGCGCGAACGCCGTTCGCCGTGCGCTTGTCGAAGATGGCGTTCCGCCCGATCGCGTCGCCCGCGTCGTCGGCCGGGCCGCGACCGAGCCGCTGTTGCGCGACGATCCGGAAGCGCCCGGCAACCGCCGCATCACGGTCGTTCTGCTTCGCGGATCGAAGGGCGTGCGCTAGCGCCAGACTTCAGATTGTCCACCGATCATGGCTTGTTCTCAATGTCTCTCAGGGATGATAATAGTTCTCGGGTGTCAAGCTGGTCGACCGGGCAGGCGATGAAGCACGATCTGGCAGGGCTGACGGCGCAGTATTTCTTCTCGACCGCGCCCCTGCCATGCCCCTATCTCCCCGGGCGCACCGAGCGCCGACTGGTGACGGAGTTGAGCGGACGGCAGGCCGTCGCCGTCCACGACACGCTGTCGCGCGCCGGCTTTCGGCGCAGCCACGGCATCGCCTACGTTCCGGTCTGCCGAAACTGCGCGGCCTGCGTCGCCGTGCGGATCGTCGCCGGCGAGTTCAAGCCCTCGCGCGGACAGCGCCGAACCCTGGCCCGGAATGAGGACCTCATCGCCATCGAGCGGCCGGCGCGGGCGACCGACGAACAGTATCGGCTGTTCCGGCGTTACCAGCGCGCCCGTCACGGCAACGGCGAAATGGCGCGGATGGATTTCGCCGACTACCAGATGCTGATCGAGGAAACGCCGGTCGATACCCTCGTCGTCGAGTTCCGCGACCGGGACGGCAGGCTGGTTGCCGGGTGCCTCGCCGACCGTCTCGCCGACGGCTTCTCCGCCGTCTACAGCTTCTTCGATCCGAGCCTGACGAAGCGCAGCCTTGGCACGTACATGATCATGTGGCTGGTGGAATGGACGGCGCTGCTCGACCTTCCCTACGTCTACCTGGGCTTCTGGGTCGATAACTGCGCCAAGATGGACTACAAGAGGGTCTTCCGGCCGATGGAGGCGTATACCTCCGAAGGCTGGAAGCGCCTGGAGCCGCTCGCGGCGAGGGATCGCGACCGCGAAGACGCGGGCTGAACCGAGGCGGGCGCGCGTTCCGGCGGGTCGCCGCCGATCCTGCATCCGACACGATCCCGATCGAGCCGCGCAACGGGCGCGATTGCTTCTTTTCTGCGCCGTCGCCCGGGAGGCGTCGCCATCCGCATCGGGTTCCATTCGCGGACGGCTTGATCTAGGCTCGCCCCACGTCTGGCGCTGATTCTCTGACGCAACATCAATAATGACGCGATCCCGGCCCGATGCCGCGATCCGTCTTCACGGGAAGGGACTGTTCATGGATCGCCGGGGCTTCATTCGCGCCGCCGCCGTCACGGGCGTTGGCGGCGCCGCTGCATCTCAACTCGCCGCGCCCGCCGTTGCGAAGGGACGGATGGAGTGGCGAATGGTGACGACGTGGCCGAAGAACTACCCGGGTCTCGGCACCGGCGCGGAACTCCTCGCCCAACTGATCGAGCGCGGCACGGACGGGCGACTCACCGTCAAGGTGTTCGGCGCCGGCGAAATCGTTCCCGCGTTCGAGGCGCTCGACGCGGTGTCCGGCGGCACCGTCGAGATGGGCCACGGCGCATCCTACTACTGGAAGGGCAAGATCGCCGCGTTGCAGTTTTTGACCACCTTTCCCTTCGGCCTGACCGCGCAGGAGCAGAACGCCTGGTTCCAGTATGGCGGCGGTCAGGAGATCGCCGATGAGATGTACAAGCAACTCGGCTGCAAGTTCTTCCCGTCGGGCAACAGCGGGGCGCAAATGGGCGGCTGGTTCAACCGGGAGATCAACAGCCTGGAGGACTACAAGGGGCTGAAGATGCGCATTCCCGGGCTGGGCGGCGAAGTCGTCAAGGCCGCCGGCGGCAACGTCGTCAACCTTCCGGGCGCGGAAATCCCGCCGGCCCTTCAGTCCGGCGCGATCGACGCCGCAGAATGGGTCGGACCGTACAACGATCTCGCCTTCGGCCTCTACAAGAGCGCCAAGTACTACTACTACCCCGGCTGGCATGAGCCGGGTTCGACGCTCGACAACTTCATCAATCTCGCGGCCTGGGAGGGGCTGCCGGCGGACATCAAGGCGGTCATCGAAAGCGCCAACGCCGCAGTCAACCAGACGGTGCTCAGCGAGTTCGTCGCCCGCAACAACTCCTCGCTGAAGACGCTGGTCCAGCAGCACGGCGTCGTCCTCAAGGCGTTTCCCGACCCCGTTCTGGAAGGCCTCGGCGGCCTCTCGGGACAGGTCCTCGACGGCCTCGCCGCCAGCGATCCGATGAGCCGCAAGGTCATGGACAGCCTGCTGTCGTTCCGCAAGGACGCAATGGCGTGGACCAGGCTTTCCGAGCAGGCTTTCACCGCCGCACGGGCCCTGCCCTACACCTTCGCCGAAGCCAAGGCCGGGTAGCCGGCGCGCGATCACCGCATCGGCGGCAAGGTCCGCGGCGTTGCCGCCGGCGCAGGCGCACAATTTTACCCTATAATGTCGATTGACTTGATAGACATATAGCCATAGCCTTTTCTGGCGCGGGAACAGAAGGCTCCCTCGCCGGTCGGAGCGAGGCCATGCGCGCCCTTCTCGGACGGCCCGATGCCGTTCGCGGCGCCGTTGTCCTGCAGCGAAAGGGAAGAAAGGGAACTGCTATGAGCACGATTCACAACGCCTTCGTGATCAAGGTCGACGGCAAAGTCGGCGGCCTCGTTCGGCGCGAGAGCCGCGGCTTTCGCTTCATCGCGACGGATGGCGCGTTCAGCGCCCTCGACCAGAAGCGGTTCGCCTCGCCGGCAAAAGCGGAACTGGCGGTCCGGCGCATCGGTCGGACGAAGGAAGGGGCGCCAAAAGCGGTTCCCGCTCGCGGGCCGGCGGCCCTCATCGATCGCGTCGCGGCGCTCTTCTCCCGTTCGCATTCCCGGTCCCCGTCGTGGCCAGGCCTCCGCCTTCCGCACGCGTCCAGCGAACGACCGCGACCGAACCTTCGCCCGAGCGCAGCCCCGCGCAGCAGCGCCTTTTCCGAGCGCGAGGCCGCCTCCAGTCGCAGCCAGGCTTTGGCCATCGTCGGCGCCGGCTTCAGCGGGACGTTGCTGGCGCTCCATCTCTCGCGGCATGACAGGTTCAATCGACGCATCCACCTGTTCGAGCAGCGGGCAAGCTTCGGCCCGGGACTTGCCTACTCGACGGGAAACCCGAGCCACCGGGTCAACACCCGGGCAATCAACATGAGCGCGTTTCCCGACCGGCCCGATCATTTTGTCGAATGGCTGGCGGATCATGCGCGTCGCAATCGCCTCGAGCAGCCGACCGGCTACTCCTTCGTCACCCGCCGCGTGTTCGGGTCGTATATCGAAAGCCTGCTCCGCGCCCAGATTTCGGACAACACCACGTCGGGGCGATTGTTTCTGGTTGCGGACGAGGTCGTGGACCTGGGCCAGGACGGCGATCTCGTCTCGATCCGCACCGCAGGCGGGCGGACCTACACGGCGCGGCGCGTCGTCCTCGCCACCGGCAACCCGGCGCCCGGACGAAACGACGGGGCCTATTTCGGCGACCCGTGGGATCCGGCGGCCGTTGCGGGCCTCTCGCCGGACGGCGCCGTCCTCCTCATGGGCACCGGCCTGACCATGGTCGACGTTGTCCAGTCGCTTCTGGACGTGGGCCACACCGGCCCGATCATCGCGATTTCGCGACGGGGACTGTTGCCTCGCGTTCACACCCGCGCGGAGCCCTTGCGCCTGGACAGGGACGAGATCCCCGAGACGGCGTCGTTGGCCGAGCTCACCGTCTGGTTCCGCCGGCAGCTTGCGAAGGCCGAGGCCGACGGCGCGGACTGGCGGTCGGTGATCGACGGTGTTCGGCCCCACGTCAGCGAACTCTGGGCGCACCTTCCCATCGACGCGCGGCGCCGCTTCCTGAGACACCTCCGCCCCTACTGGGATGTGCATCGGCATCGACTGTCCCCGCAGGTCAACGCCCTCTTCCAGGACGCGCTCGCGCGCGGCCAGTTGACGGTGCACGCCGGCCGCATCGTCGAACTGCGGCCGGATACGCAAACCGCGACCGTCCGCTTTCGCCGGCGCGGGGTCGCGGCCGTCGAGGAGACGTTGCGGGTCGATCGCGTGATCGATTGCACCGGGCCCGCCACCGCCTACCGGGGCGGCGTCTCCCCCGTCATCGACAGCCTGCTCTCGCGCGGCTGGGCCAGGCCCGATCCGCTCAACCTCGGCCTGGAGGTCGACCAGCATGGCGCACTGGTTCAAAAGGACGGCACGCCTTCATCCCGCGTCTTCGCGGTCGGTCCGCTCACCCGCGGGTCGTTCTGGGAGAGCGTGGCGGTACCCGACATCCGCGCCCACTGCGCTCGCCTCGCCGACCATCTGGCCTCGCTTGCGCTCGTGACGCGATAAGTCGAAACGGGCGCGCGGGAACGTCAGGGAAACAGGGTCGCGGGCAGCCACGTCGCCAGCGCCGGGAAGGCCGCGACCAGCGCAAGGACGGCGAGCTGGATGGCGACGAACGGGACGATCCCGCGATAGATGTCGAGTGTCGTGACCTCCGGCGGCGCGACGCCGCGCAGGTAGAACAGGGCGAACCCGAAAGGCGGCGTCAGAAAACTGGTCTGCAGGTTGATCGCGATCATGACCCCGAACCAGACGGGGCTGACGTCCATCTGCAGGATGATGGGTCCGACGATCGGCACGACGACGAAAATGATCTCGATGAAGTCGAGAAAGAAGCCGAGCACGAACATCACCAGCATGACCGCCAGCATCGCCGCGAACGAGCCGCCGGGCATGCTGCTCAGGACGTCGGCGACGAGCCTGTCGCCGCCGAAGCCGCGAAAGACCAGGGAGAACACCGACGCGCCCAGCAGAATGACGAAGACCATGCTGCTGATCCGGACCGTCGCGCGCATCACCTCGCCGAGCACGCCGACGCCGACGAGGATGCGGATAGCGTCGATCAGTCCCCAGAGGAGGGCAAGCGCGGCGACGACAGCGAGGCCGAAGGCAACGGCGTCGAGCGGAGGCACGACGTCGCGCTGAATGCGCAGATCGAACAGCGCGCTCAGCGCGATCTGCAGCGCCAGCGCAAGCCCGGCGAGCTCAAGGGGCCGGCCGGCGATCCGGCGCAGGATGCGCCCCGGTCCGCCGCGGCTTTCGCCCTCCCGCCGCGCCGCCCTGCCGTTCTTGTCGCCCCCGTCCGCGTCACCTCGGGTCGCCTGCGCGGCGAGCAGAAGCGCGCCGATACAGCCGACCGCAGCGGCTTCCGTCGGCGTGGCGACGCCGGCGAGGATGGAGCCGAGGACGGCCAGAATCAGCAGGCCCGGTGGCAAAAGCGCCGTCATCACCCGGCGACCGAGGTCGGGCGCGCGTCCGCCGCCGCTCCGGATCAGGGCCGGGCAACTCGCCGGCTTCACGATCGCCTGAACGACGATCCAGCCCATGTAGCAGACGACAAGGATCATTCCGGGGATGAAGGAGCCGGCGAAGAGGTCGATGACCGAAACCGGCTCGGGCGCCCAGTTGCCGATGGCGCGTTGCGCCTCGGCGTACGCGCCTTGCAGGATGTCGCCGAGAAGAACGAGAACGATCGATGGCGGGATGATCTGCCCCAGGGTTCCGGACGCGCTGATCGTCCCTGCCGCCAGCTTCGGGTCGTAGCCGGCGCGAAGCATGGTCGGCAGGCTGAGCACCCCCATCGTCACCACCGTCGCCCCGACGATGCCGGTCGACGCCGCCAGCAGCATGCCGACGAAGACAACGCTCAGGCCGAGGCCGCCGCGCATCCGGCCGAAGAGCAGGCCCATGGTTTCGAGCAACTGGTCGGCGATTTTGGCGCGCTCCAGGGTAACGCCCATGAAGACGAAGAGCGGCACGGCGACCAGCACCTCGTTGACCATGATGCCGAGGTACCGCAACGGCAGGCCCCCAAGCAGGCGCAGGTCGAAGACGTCGAAACAGGCTCCGACAAGCGCGAACCCGAGCGCCGTCCCGGCGAGGCTGAAGGCCACCGGAAAGCCAAACATGAGCACGCCGCAGACGACGGCGAACATCGAGACGCTGAGGATTTCCCCGGCCATGTCTAGCGGTCCGGCGCGCCGTCGCGAGCCCCGAAGGCTCCGTCACAACCGGCCAGGGTGAGGATGGCGCGGCCGGCCATCGCCAGGCCCTGCAGGCCGAGAAGGACGCAGAAGAGGAGAAGCACCGATTTCAGCAGGAACACGCCGGGCAGGCCGCCGGCTTCGCGCGAGCCTTCCAGGCGCAGCCAGGAGACGACGACGTACGGCCACGCGACCCAGCCGATCATGATCACGAAAGGCAGGAGCAGCAGAACCGCGCCAACCAGATCGACGGCCGCCTTCGTCCGCGGCGGGGCCTCGCGGTAGAAGATATCCACCCGAACGTGGCCATCGTGAGCGAGGGTGTAGCCGGCGCCGACCATGAAAACGATGCCGTGGAGCCAGACGTAGGACTCCTGCAGCCAGACGAAGCCGATCGAGAAGACGTATCGCAGGACGACGACGACGAAGGTGATCAGGACCATCGCCAATGTCAGCCACGCGGCGGCGCGCCCGGCGACCTCGTTGAGCCCTTCGATCGCAAGGACCAACCGCTTGATTGCGCGCATGGGCACTGCTCCCGACTCCCGCGTCCCGGCCGCCTTGTCGCGGCTTCACATTGCGGCGTCGGGCAGCACCGTATTGGCTTTGACGCCCGCTGCATACCGTTCTTCATTGAGAGCTTGATCGAAACGGGGCACGGCCGGGCGCACGTTCAGGACGCCGCGGTGGGCGCGTCCCCTTGCGATGACGTCGCGCGGCGAAGCCGGTCGAGCAGGCGCAGGCGCGCCGCCGGCAGGCCATGCCCGCGCATGCGGAAAACGTTGCGCTCGAGGAAGTACCCGGTCAGCGCCAGCCCCGCGACCGCATCCGCCGCCGTGCCCGTTGCTCCCGGCGCAAGGAGGAAGGGCGGCAGCGCAAGCAGCCGGTCGTGGTAGGGCGCGCCCGCAACCCGCGAGACCGCGCGGCCGCTCCGGGGCGAAACGTAAACCAGGTCATCGCAACTGCCGGTGGCGGCGCAGGCGGAGAGGTCGAGGCCGTAGCCGAGCGCCTGCAGCAGGCCAAGCTCCCACTTTACGGCCGCCGACGGCCACACCGCATCGTCCGCAAGGCTGGCCAGCAGCGCCAGCATGCCGGCGAAGACGGCCGCCTGGGGTTCGCGCTCCGGCAGCGCCGCTTCGGCCACGGCGCAGGCCGAAGCGAGCGCGGCGAGCCGGGCGGGATGTTCAAGCAGCTCGCTCGCGCGTTGAACGCCGGGCTCCCAGGAGACGGTGCCGAGGTGATCGGCGAGCCGCGCCCGCCAGACCGCCCGGATCACGCTGCCCGGCTGGAGGAAGCCGCGAGCCCTGCGACTGCGAGCGCCTCTTACGAGCCCGACATGGCGGCCATGGTCGCGGGTCAGCAGCGAGACAACGGCCGAGCTTTCGCCATGTCGCCGGAGCGAAAGGATGATGGCGTCATCGGTCCATTCCATGGTCTCGCCTGCCCATTGTCCGGAGGCCATCCCCGCGTCCGGCTCGCTTCCCGTCGGCCTGCACAAGGAGGCGGCACCCGCCCGCCCGGTGTGCAAGAAATGGGCGGTGCGCCGGGACCTGCCGTCGACGACCGTCCACGGACGCGCCGGCCCGCCTCGCATTCTCGGCCCTGCCCTGCGCCGCGCGGCGCAATTGGCCCGGTTGTTGCTGCGCTCGCGCCACAATGCAAATCGTTCTGGGGAACGGGGAAGACAATGGACGGATATGTTGAGGACCGGCGTTTGGGCATTCACAACATCATGATTACCGAACCGCATCCCTGTCGGAGAGGCTTTTTCCGCCGGATCTACGCCCGCGTCGAGATCGCGAACAACGGCGAATACTGGGTCTGGCGACAGATCGATGAGACCGGCGCGCCTTTGACCGACGCCGAGCGCGCGTTCGATACGGAGGATGCGGCGCTGAGCGACGCGGTCAGCCGGCTCCACGGCGAGGCGGTCGTCTAGGCGATCCCAACCGCCGCCCCCGCTCAAGCCTGGAAGTCGAGCCCGACGTCCCGGTACCAGGCCGGGTCGTCGCTCCAGTGCGCCTGCACCCGGACGAAAAGGAACAGATGAACGCGGCAGCCGAGGAGCCGCTCCAGGTCCACGCGCGCGGCGCTGCCGATCCGGCCGAGCCGACTGCCTTTGCGGCCGATGACGATGGCCTTCTGGCCGTCGCGCTGGACATTGATGATCTGGCGGATCTCGACACTGCCGTCGTTGCGCTGAACCCAGCTTTCGGTTTCGACCGAAACGGCATATGGCAGCTCCTGCCCTAAAGCCATGAACAGCTTCTCGCGGGTGATCTCGGTCGCAAAGACGCGCTCCGACAGATCGGACACCTGATCGTCGGGAAACAACCACGGGCCGTGCGGCAGGCGCTGTTGCAGGAGCGCGACGAGATCCCCGACCCCGTCTCCGGTCTGCGCGGAGATCATGACGATGTCGGAAAAGGTCCCCGCCTCATCCAGGTTCGCCGCCAGACGGAGAAGTTCCGGCTTGGCGACCAGGTCGATCTTGTTGAGCGCCAGGACCGCTCGCCGGTTCGCGCTCCGAAGGCGCTCGGCGATGCGCAAGGGCTCGCCGGCGACGCTTCGACTGGCGTCGACCACGAGCACGATCTCGTCGGCGTCCCCGGCGCCGCTCCAGGCGGCCGCGACCATGGCGCGCTCCAGCCGCTTGCGCGGGGCGAAGATGCCGGGGGTGTCGACAAGGATGAGCTGCGCGTCGCCGCGCAGCGCGATGCCCAGCACCCGGAACCGCGTCGTTTGCGTCTTCGGGGTGACAATGCTGACCTTGGCGCCGACGATACCGTTGACCAGCGTCGACTTGCCCGCGTTCGGCGCGCCGATGACGGCGATGAAGCCGCAGCGCCGGCCGGCCCCGGCGCAGGGATCGGCTGGGCTCGCATCGTCCTTTCCCAAGGCCGTCTCCTTCTAGCCGGCGGGTTCGAGGCGACGGAGGAGTTCCTCGGCCGCCGCCTGTTCGGCAGCGCGCTTGGTCGCGCCGGTCGCGATCGCCGCACCGACGTCCGGCAAAGCCACCTCGACCCAGAACTCCGGCGCATGCGCCGGGCCGTGGCGCCTTACCTCGCGGTAGTTCGGCAGGCCCAGGTTCCGGCCCTGCGCCCATTCCTGCAAGGCCGTTTTCGGATCCTTCGGCGGCGTCGACACGCCGCTGATGAAAGCCGACCACTGCGCCTCGATGAAGGCGGCGGCAGCCGACAACCCGCCGTCCAGGAACATCGCGCCGATGATGGCCTCGCAGGTATCGGCGAGCATGCCGGGATTGCGCGTGCCGCCGGCTTCCCTCTCGCTCCGCGAGGCGACGATCGACGCGCTCAGGTGCAGCCGCTCGGCCACCCGCGTCAATGTCGGCCCGCTCACCAGCGCCGCGTGGCGCTGGGCCAGCCCGCCTTCCGGCTCGTCGGCGAAGCGCCGGTAGAGCAGCTCGGCTATGACGAGACCGAGAACGCGGTCGCCGAGGAATTCCAGGCGCTCGTTCGATACGACCGACGACCCGCGGACGCCGCGCGCGCTGCCGTGGGTCAGCGCCAGGGCAAGCAGCGTCGGGTTGGAGAACCGGTGGCCGAGACGCTGCTCGAGGCCGGCGTCCTCGCCGTGCGCGCCACCCGCGGCGTTCACCGGATGCCCGTGAACAGGCGGTCGAAACGGACCGTCTGCGGCCACTCCCAAAGCCTGAGCGGATTGCCGTCGATGGAGAAGAAAATGAACTCGGCGCGTCCGACCAGGTTCTCGAACGGCACGTAGCCGACCTCGCCCAGGAACCGGCTGTCGCGGGAGCTGTCGCGGTTGTCGCCCATGGCGAAGTAGTGGCCGGGCGGCACGGTGTACACGCCCGTGTTGTCGAAGGGGCCGGCGTCCGTCAATTCGATGATCGGATGAGAGACGCCGTTCGGCAGCGTTTCCCGGTAAAGGTGGAAGCGCCGCCCCGCCCCTTGCCCGTCCGGCAGCGTGTACTCGCCCAGCGGCACGCGCTCGACCGGCTTGCCGTTGATATTGACAATGCCGTTGACGACCTGGATGTCGTCGCCGGGCAGGCCGATGATCCGCTTTATGTAGTCGGTCTTGTTGTCGGACGGCAGCTTGAAGACCACCACATCCCCGCGCTGCGGCTCCGAGGCGAGGATCCGGCCCGGGATCAGCGGCAGGCCGAACGGCAGCGAGTACCGGCTGAAGCCGTAGGCGTACTTGGAGACGAACAGGTAGTCGCCGACAAGCAGCGTCGGGATCATCGACCCCGAGGGGATGTTGAAGGGCTCGAAGGCGAAGGTGCGGATGACGACCGCGATCAACACCGCGTAGAAGATCGTCTTCAGCAGGTCGAGGAAGCTGCTGGTCTTGGCGCGAGCGCCCCTCGACGTCGTCTCGCCGGTCACCGTCTGCTCGTCCGCTCTGTTCAGATCGCGTTTCATCGTCCCGCCAAGTCAAGAATTCCTAACGTCCGTATGCGCGACCGGCGACGCGGTCACCGCCGAGATGACCACGACCGCGTGCGCCAGCGGATACTCGTCGGACAACGAAAGCTCGATGGCAGCCGTCATCCCCGTCGGGGTCAGCATGGTCAGACGCTGCAACGCACCGCCGCTCAGCGTCAGGAAGGGTTTGCCCGAAGGCAGATTGTCGACCTCTATGCCGCGCCAGGCGACGCCGTCGCGAAAGCCGGTGCCGAGCGCCTTTGCGCAGGCCTCCTTGGCGGCGTAGCGCTGGGCGTAGCGGGCGGCGCGAGTGACGTGGCCTTCGCAACGGGCGCGTTCGGTCGCGGTAAAGACCCGTTCGCGGAACCGGTCGCCCCACCGCTCCAGAGTCCGCTCGATGCGACGGATGTCGAGGAGGTCCGTGCCGACCCCGATGATCATAGCAGCGGCCCCCGCGGCGTCCGCGGCGCCGTCGCGCGCGCGTCGTCCATCAGATCCCGCATCTGGCGGATGGCGGGTTCGAGGCCGCGAAAGATGGCCTCGCCGATCAGGAAATGACCGATATTCAGCTCGACGATCAGGGGAAGCGCCGAGATGGCTTCGACCGTGTCGTAGGTCAGGCCGTGGCCGGCGTGCGATTCCATCCTGAAATCGTGGGCGCGCAACGAGGCCGTCTCGATGCGACGAAGCTCCCTCTCCCGCTCCGCGCCCGTGCTGTTGCAGTAGCGCCCGGTGTGGAACTCGACGGCGCCGGCGCCGAGCATCGCCGCGGCCTCGACCTGTTCCAGCGACGGCTCGATGAACAGCGACACCCGGATCCCGGCGAGGCTCATCTCTGTGACAAAGCGGGCGAGATATTCCACGCCCGCGGCGGCGTCAATGCCGCCCTCGGTCGTCCGTTCCTCGCGCCGCTCCGGCACCAGGCAGACCGCGTGCGGCATGTGGCGCAGCGCAATCTCGAGCATGTCGTCGGTCGCGGCCATCTCCAGGTTCAGCGGCGCATCGAGGATGCGCCGAAGCTGGACAATATCCTCGTCGGAGATGTGCCGGCGATCTTCGCGCAGGTGGGCGGTTATGCCGTCGGCGCCTGCTTCCACGGCCGCCTTTGCGGCGCGCACCGGGTCGGGGTGGCGGCCGCCGCGGGCGTTGCGAATGGTCGCGACGTGGTCGATGTTGACGCCTAGACGAAGATGTCGAGCCATGCTTCTCCCAGTATCGCCGACAGCCGCAGCACGGGCGGACGCGTTATAGGCGATCGGATGCCGTTCCCCTAGATCAACCTGCATTCGCGAGAAATGCGCGGGCCGCCGGTCGCTGGCGGCCGGGCCGGCCGACCGTCCGCCCCCCGCTCCTCCGACCCCTGGCCTCTAGCCCCGGGCGCGGTCGACCGCGTTGATTGCGGGCGTTGCGCGCAGGGCGGCGATGATGTCGGTCAGGTGTTTGACGTCGCGGACCTCGATATCGATGAGCATGTCAAACAGCTCGTTGGTGCGATTCGTGATCTTGAGGTTGGTGATGTTGCCCTGGTTCTTGCCGATGACAGTGGTCAGGCTGCCGAGGCTCCCCGGTTCATTGACAACGATGAGTTGGACCCGGCTCGTATGCAGCGGCGCCGCCGGATCGTCGACGTCCCATGAGACGTCGATCCAGCGCTCCGGCGTATCGGCGAACGCAACCAGGCTGTCGCAATCGATGGTGTGGATGGTCACGCCCTTGCCGGTCGTGACGACGCCGACGATGCGATCGCCCGGCAACGGGTGACAGCAGCCGGCGAAATGCACGGCCATGCCCGGAATGAGGCCCTTGAGGGGTACGTTGAAGTCCGGCTTCGGCACCTTCTTGCCGCGCCGGCCGAGCGGGATGACCTTCTGGTAGAAGCTGGGCTTCTTGCGGGTACCCGGGAATACCGTCTCGATGACCTGCCGGCCGGTGAGCAGGCCGGCGCCCACCTGCGCGCAGAGATCGTCGACGGTCGGCTGCTTGAAGTTCTTGAGGACGCCTTCCAGCGCCTTGTTGGAGTACTCGTAGCCCTCCTCCTTGAACGCGCGCTCGAGGATGGAACGGCCGAGTTGAAGATACTGCTCCCGCTCCTTGGATCGAATGAACCGTCTGATCCGCGCGCGCGCCTTGCCGGTGACGACAAACCGCTCCCAGGTCGGCGATGGCGTCTGCGCCCGCGAGGTGATGATCTCGACCTGATCGCCGTTCTGCAGCACGGTGCGCAGCGGCATCAGCCGGCCGTTGATCTTGGCGCCGACGCACTTGTCGCCGATCTCCGAATGCACGGCGTAGGCGAAATCGACCGGTGTCGCGCGCGCCGGCAGGTTGATCAGGTCGCCCTTGGGGGTGAAACAGAAAACCTCGTCCTGGAACATCTCGAGCTTGGTGTGCTCGAGGAACTCCTCCGGTCCGACGGCGTGTTCGAGGATTTCGAGGAGTTCGCGCAGCCACCGGTACTGCCGGCCGTTGGTGTGGCTGACGTGCTGCTTGTAGTGCCAGTGGGCGGCGACGCCGCGCTCGGCGACGGCGTGCATCTCGCGGGTCCGGATCTGGATCTCGATCCGGTGGCCTTCGGGGCCGAGCACGGCTGTGTGCAAGGAGCGATAGCCGTTCGGTTTCGGTGTCGAGATGTAGTCCTTGAAGCGTCCGGGGATCACCGGATAGCCGTGGTGCACGCTGCCGAGGGTCCGGTAACAGTCCTCCACCGTCTCCACGACGACGCGGAAGGCCATGATGTCGCAGAGCTGCTCGAAGCCGAGATTGTTCCGCTGCATCTTGCGCCAGATGGAAAATGCGGTCTTCTCCCGACCGACGACCTCGGCCCGCACGCCGCCGGCGGTGATTGTCGTGTGCAGCTCGTCGATGATCCTGTTGATGAGGTCGCCGCCCTGGTCGCGCAGGAAATTCAACCGGGCCATGATCGAAGCGCGCGCGTGCGGGTTGATCTCGGCGAAGGCGAGATCCTCGAGTTCGATCTTCATCTCCTGCATGCCGATGCGTTCGGCGAGCGGAGCGTAGATGTCCATCGTCTCGTGGGCGATGCGGCGGCGCTTCTCCGGGTCGCGGATGTGGCGCAACGTCCGCATGTTGTGCAGCCGGTCCGCCAGTTTGACCAGGAGAACGCGGATGTCCTCGGACATCGCGAGGACGAGCTTGCGGAAGTTCTCCGCCTGCGAGGCTCGCTCCGACTGCAGCTCGATCCGGGTCAGTTTGGTGACCCCGTCGACCAGGCGCGCCACCTCATCGCCGAAGAGGTAGCGAATCTCGTCGACGGTGGCGGTCGTATCCTCGATCGTGTCGTGCAGCAGCCCGGTGATGATCGACGCGGTGTCGAGGCGGTAGTCCGTCAGGATGCCGGCCACCTCGAGGGGATGCGAGAAATAGGGATCGCCGGAGGCGCGCCGCTGGTTGCCATGCGCCTTCATCGCAAACACGTAGCCGCGGTTGAGCGCCTCCTCGTCGACGCAGGGGTCGTAACCCTTGACCCTCTCAACCAGCTCGAATTGCCGGATCATTGTCGGACCTGGTGGAAGCTCCGCCCCGGCGCGCATCGGCGACCCGCCTGTCTCCCATCGAGTCGCGCCGTGGGCGCGTCGCGGTTACAACGCCTCGGGTTCGTCGTCCCCGAGATCGGCATCGGGATCGGCTTCGGCATCGACGTCGTCTTCGCCCTCCGCGACCGCCGCGCCTTCGTCCTCCACATAGAGCTCGTCTTCGCGCATCTCCTCGCTCGCCTGCGCCTCGCCGCGTTCCTCGCCGATTTCGTCGACGACCTCTTCGCCGCCGTCTTCGCTGAGCGGCAGGAGGTCGATCTCCTCGCCTTCGGGATCGTCGGATTCGACAATCGTCTGCAGTCCGCGGATCAGGCCGTTTTCGAGGTCCTTGAGGTCGACCCTGGCGTCCGCGATTTCGCGCAGGGCGACGACGGCGTTCTTGTCGTTGTCGCGATCCACCGCGAGCGGCGCGCCGGCGGCTATGTTCCGACCCCGTTGGGCCGCGAGCATGACCAGCTCGAACCGGTTCGGAATCCGGGTTACGCAGTCTTCAACGGTTACACGCGCCATACAGTCCTCTCCACATCAAGCCTTCGCGTCGCCCGCAAGCCGGCATTGTGCCCGCATCGTCAGCGCGACGCAATTTCTGCCTGCCGCGGCATTACGGCCGCAGCACTTCGATCTGCTGGTCGCCCGGCAAGGCGTCGAGCATCTCCTGCACCGTCAGCCCCGACAGCGGGTGACGCCACTCGGGAGCCAGTTCGGCCCAGGGGGCGAGCACGAAGGCCCGCTCCGCCAGCCGCGGGTGCGGAAGACGCAGCGACGCCGCCCCCTCACTCACCACCAGCTCGTCGTAGGCCAGCAGGTCCAGGTCGAGGCAACGCGCCTCGTTCACCTCGCCGCGCACCCGGCCGAACTCGCATTCGATTTCGTGCAGGACAGCCAGGAGGAGCGCCGGCCGCAGGTCGGAACGAGCGGAGGCCACGCCATTGATATAGTGCGGTTGAGACGACGGCGGCAGGGGGGCGGTACGATACCACCGCGATCGCGCGGTGATCGTGATCCCGCGGCCCGCGAGCCTGACCAGCGCAACCTCGAGGGAGGCCGGAGGTGAGCCGAACCTGGCGCTGGGCTGATTGCCGCCAATGCCGATATAAATCACAGGGCCGTCTACTCCTGGCGACCTTGAAGGCACCTCAGGGTAAACTTATGTACTTTTGCAAATCGTTTCCACGAACATCAAGCAACTCTGCAAAGCCATTTGCGGGTGTCGCTGATCGATACCCACAGCCGCATTTGCGGCATGAGATAGGGACATGTCTGGATGCTATTCTACCCCCAGGAACGCATTGGTTTATTCATCGACGGCTCGAATCTGTACGCCGCTGCCAAGGCGCTGAACTTCGATATAGATTACAAGCGCCTACTCGAGCTCTTCGCCGCCAAGGGCCATCTGATCCGCGCTTTTTACTATACCGCCCTGATCGAGGACCAGGAATATTCGCCGATTCGGCCGCTCATCGACTGGCTGGACTACAACGGCTACACCATGGTGACCAAGCCGACGAAAGAGTTCACCGACGCATTCGGCCAGCGCAAGATCAAGGGCAACATGGACATCGAGCTCGCGATCGACGTGATGGAGATGGCCGAGCATCTCGATCATGTCGTTCTGTTCTCCGGCGACGGCGACTTCCGGCGGCTGGTGGATGCGATCCAACGGCGCGGCGTTCGCGTGACCATCGTCAGCACGATCCGCTCAAAGCCGCCGATGGTTGCGGACGAACTCCGCCGGCAGGCCGACAATTTCGTCGAACTGCTGGATCTGCAGCCGAGCATTCAGCGCAACCTCCCCGGACGCGAGGAGCGCACCCACGCCAACACGCCGGCTTCGCCGTCCGGGTCGATGCTCGAAAGCGTGTAAAGGCGACGGCGTGACGCAACCGGTCGCGCCCGCCCGCGACTGCCCGCTTTGCCCGAGGTTGGCGGCTCTGCGCCAAACCTGCCGCACGGCGAATCCGCACTGGCACGCCGCGCCCGTGCCGTCGTTCGGGGACGAAGATGCCGCGGTCCTGATCGTCGGCCTTGCGCCGGGGCTGCAGGGAGCGAACCGGACCGGGCGGCCGTTTACCGGTGATTTCGCGGGCGTTCTGCTTTACCAGACCCTGCTCGGGGCCGGCCTTGCGGAGGGCCGCTACCAGGCCGATCCGGCGGACGGCCTCCGCCTCGCCGGCTGCCGCATCACCAATGCCGTGCGCTGCGTGCCGCCCGAGAACCGACCCAGCACCGCGGAGATCGAAGCCTGTCGTCCCTTTCTCGCCGCCGAGATCGCCGCGATGGCGCGGCTGCGTGCGATCCTGGCGCTGGGCAACATCGCCCACAACGCCGTCCTCGCCTGCTATTCCGTGCGCCGCGCAAGCTTTCCCTTCCGCCACGGCGTCCGCCACCGCCTGCCGGATGGGAAGGTGCTCGTCGACAGCTACCACTGCTCCCGGCTCAACACCAACACCGGCCGCCTGACGAAGGCGATGTTCGAAGCCGTCATCGCCGACCTGGCGGCGGCCGCCCGCGCAAGCGGGTGATCTTCGCTGCGGGCCAGTCGGCGCCGCCGCTGAACAGGTTGTCGTTCACGGCGACCAGCCCCACCGGCCCCCGAGCCGGCCCGCCGCGTCCGCGGCCGGTCGCTCAGCCGGCGCGGGCCATACGCGGGCCGGCGTCGCTGACCGACAGGATTCGCCGTGTTCCGCCTTCGAGCACAAGGCAGGTCAAGGCATTCCCGTAGCACGCGCCGGTGTCGATGCCGATGCGGTGCTCGCGCAACTGCGGCTCGTCGCTCACCGAATGGCCGTGGACCACCACCTTGTCCAGCGGCCGGTCGTAGTCGAGAAACCCATCGCGGATCCACAACAGGTCCTCCGGGACCTGCCTCTCCAACGGCACCTCGGGCCGGATGCCGGCATGGACGAAGGCGTAGTCGCCGATCTCGCAGTACAGTTGGGTCCGCGCAAGGAACTCGATATGGGAGCGCGGGACCAGCTGGGCCAAGCGATCGCGAACATGGACGAACCGTTCCGCCGGCGGAATGTCCTGGGCGATCCGCACGCCATAGCTGTACACCGTCGCGTCGCCGCCGTACTTGAACCAGACGCCGCCGCTCGCGGGATTGTCGAAAAAATCAAGAAACTGCTGTTCGTGGTTGCCCCGCAGGAAGACCGGGTCGAAGCCGGGCAGCCGCGGGCCGGCGAGCAAATCCACGACCTCGCGACTGTGCAGGCCGCGATCCACGTAATCGCCGAGGTAGACGATAATGTTGCGCAGGCCACCGCCGGCCCAGCGTGCGTCGGCGATGATCTGCCCGTGAAGCCGTTTCAAAAGGTTCAGGCAGCCGTGGATATCGCCGATGACATAGACGCGCACGCCTTCCGGAACGCGTGCCGTATCGAGACCGACACGCTGGCGTCTGGCGAACAGGCGAGCCAGTCCGCGTGCAGGCCCGCCGGCGGCGCCACCATCGGCAAGCCGGCGAGACCAATCGAGGCCCAGCGTCAATGGGTTGACCATGTCCTATGCCCAACTTCTGCACCCGCTCACATCTGTTCGCAGATGCACCCTGAGAAACCTGCACTCTCTCGTACTACGTCCGTCGGTTGCAGTCTACGGCAATTCCGTACAAGGCCGAGTCCTCATCAACCGCACAACTCGCGCCAACCAGGCCGAATGACCGCCACATTAATCTCGCATCGGTTGCATTTCAAGAGCAAAAAGTAATCAAGGGCTGAATGGCGAAGAGCCGGGGCCCGCGGCGGCGGCGGAGATCGGGTCATTGCCGCTCAATCGCATCACGGGTTGCCAAACTGCAACAGTCGGACCCCTCTCGCGCCCCCACCCGTCGTCCAACCGGATTGCGTCATTGCGACATAGAGAGTAGTAACGATCCGGTCGCTGCGTCAGTGCGACCTCATTTTTTTTTGCCGTCCGGCATCGTTTGATATCTGGAAGGGGAGGAGAGGCGAACGATGAAAAAGAGCAAAGTCGCCGCTCTGCTGGCCGTTGCGCCCTGGGCGCTCGTTGCCACGACAGCGGTGGCCGTTGCGCAGGTCAAGAATCCGCTGCCGCCGGGCTCCGTTCCCCTGCCCGCGCAAGGCGGCGCCTCTCCCGGCAATGCCCAGCAGGTCACGGTTCTGCCCCGCGGCGACACGGTCGCGACCCGGGCCCGCCCGGAATATGATCCGCTCGGGATCCGCGCCGGCTCCTTCTTGTTCTTCCCGCAGCTTTCGGTGAGTGAAGTCTACAACGACAATATTTTCGCGACCGACGGCGGCAAGGTCGACGACTTCATTACCGTGCTGAGCCCGCAAGCGACCCTCGAATCGAACTGGTCGCGCCATGCCCTCGCCATCGCCGGCGGCGGCGATTTCAGCTTCTATAAGCAGAACCCCGACGAGGACTACCAGGACTGGTTCGCGGCAACGGACGGTCGCATCGACGTCAGCCGCGACATCGCGCTCTACGGTGGCGGCGGCGCCGCCAGGCGGCACGAAATCCGCGGCTCTCCGGACGATCCGGGCGGCGATGAACCGACCGTCTACTACGAGTACAACGCCTTCGCCCGCTACGACCAGAACTTCGACCGGTTCGGGTTGACGGTCGACGGCCTCTTCGACCGGGTGGACTATACCAACACGCCGGTTTCCGACGGACCGGACATCAGCAACAACGATCGCGACCGCAACGTCTATTCGACGCCGGTCCGCCTCGGCTACGAGATCACGCCCGACTACGAGGCCTTCGTCCGCGTCGCGCCCAACATTCGTCGCTACGACCAGACGCCGGACTTCGATGGCGTCGACCGCGACTCGTGGGGCTACCAGGCGGTGGGCGGCCTTGCCCTCGACTTCGGCGGCATCACCTTCGGCGAAATCTACGCCGGTTACATGCAGCAGTTCTACGACGACAGCGACCTGAACAACGTCAACACGCCGACGTTCGGCGGTTCGGTCACCTGGAACGCGACGACCCTGACCACGCTCAACCTTGCCGTCGAGCGAAACGTCCTGGAGACGACGGCGATCGGCGCTTCGTCCTACATCAGCACCAGCGGCGAGTTGACGATCGATCACGAACTCCTGCGCAACGTCATCCTCACGGCCGGCGGCGCCGTCACCAACAACGACTACGACGGCATTAACCGCAAGGACTGGTTCTATCTTGGCAACTTTGGCGCGCGCTACCTGTTGAATCGCAACCTGTACCTGTCGGCAGGCTACCTCTACCGCCACCGCAGCTCGACCGGTTCGGACGGGGTCGACGACTTCACACAGAATTTGATTAGAATCGGGCTGCAAACGCAGCTTTAAATGCAAGGGGTCTTGTTGAACATCATGCGCACGAGCAAGGGGGCCGCAAACCGGCTACAGCGGCATTGGCGCAATCTCGGGGAAAGGTTGCGACTGGGGGGACTTCTGGCGGCGGTCATCGTCATGACGGTGGCGATGGCGGCATGCTCAGGTTCGACCGATCGAGGAACCGCCGGCGGAACCGAAGCCCCGGCGGGGAGCGTGCCCGGCAATCCGTCGAAGGAACAGGCCGCGAAGGCGCAGGCCGAGCTGGCCAATTCCTATACCCTGGGGCCGGGCGATCGGGTCAGGGTTACGGTCTTCGGTCATGAGGACCTTTCCGGCGAGTTCGAAGTCGACGGCAGCGGCATGATCTCGCCGCCCCTGGTGCGCGACATCAAGGCGCAGGGCCTGACCGTGCGCCAGGTCGAAAAGATCATCGCCGATCGCCTGTCGCCGGATTACCTGCGCAATCCGAGCGTCAGCGTCGAGGTGATGAATTACCGGCCGTTCTATATCTTCGGCGAAGTCAATTCGCCGGGCAGCTACCCCTACGTCAACGGCATGACGGTGGTGAATGCCGTGGCGATGGCGGGCGGCTACACCTACCGGGCACGGCAGAGCAGTGCGCGCCTGACCCGCGCGACGGATCAGAGCCGCACCCCGGAAACGGTCGACCGCGATACGCCGGTGCTTCCCGGCGATGTGATCGAAGTGCCGGAACGCTACTTCTAGAAGCGGCAGATGCGCACCGCCGGTGACAGTGACGCGCGGGCGGGTGCGTTGCCTCGGGATCGGCCGGCTGTGACGGGGCTGCGCACCCGCGGCGTCGCGCTGTTTTCCGGCTTGTGCGCCGCGGCGCTGCTGGCCCTCGCCGTCCCGCGGTTTTTCGCGGCCGTTACGCTTCTGCCGTCCTCTTCGACCATGGACCGGCTGCAGGAATTGCAGCCGGTCAGCACCCCTGCGCTCGAACGGCTGATTCGCAACCAGCGCCGGGCGCTGGCCTGGCAACCAAGCGGTCGCACCTGGACGGATCTCGGACTGGCGCAACTCCTGATCGCCGAGCGCCTGCCGGGCGACGATCCGCAAGCGAAGGAGCGCTTCGCCGCCGCCCGCCAAGCCCTGATCGAGGGTCTCTCCATGGCGCCGGCCAATCCGTTCGCCTGGTCGCGGCTGGCCTACTCGCAGGCGGTCCTGAACGGCTGGACGTCGGAAGCCGCTGCGGCGCTGCGCATGGCCTTCATTACCGGTCCGTACGAGCCCCGACTGCTGTGGCCGCGCTTGCGACTGAGCCTGTCAGCATGGCCGAGCATCCCGCTCGAGGACCATGAACTGGTCCTTCAGCAGATCCGCGAGGCCTGGGCGGCGGACCCGGAAACCCTGACCGCGCTGGTCACTCAGACGGATCAGATCGCCACCGCGAAGCTCGCGCTTTCCGGCAATGCCGCCGAGCTTCGAGCCTTCGAGGCGCGCCTGGACGAGGCCCACCGCTGAGACGAACCCGGTGCGGATCGCCTCCGGACGCGTTCGCCTCTACCAGTCGTCGTCTTCGCGCCGGCTGCTCCTCGCTTGCGCGCACGCGGTGCCGATCAGAAGGCTGTAGGTCGCGATGACGGCAGGCACCTGGAGACTGTAGTCGTAGGCGGCATGGTAACCGATGAGCACGGTTGCCGCGAAGCCCGCTGCCGCGTAGGCGCTGTCGCGCTGGCGGCGGACGGCGCCGGACAGAGTGAGAAGCAGCAGGCCGGCGACCAGGAGGAAGGCGGCGATGGCGGCGGGCAGCCCAAGCTCGAGAATGGTTTCGAGATAGCCGCTGCGGGCGTGGAGGACCGTCGCCGGAAAGTCGCTGGTCCGGTAGAAGCGAAAGATGTCCTCGAACGTCCCGTAGCCGGTGCCGAGCAGCGGCGCCCCGGCAATGGCGTCGAGGCTCAGGGACTGGAGCTGATCGAGCTCGTGCGCGTCGGACGTCGCCAGCGGAGCAATCGGCGCGACGATCTCCTGAATTGTGGCGACCACAGCGATGGTCAGGACGCTGCCCACTGCGAAGACGGCGAGCCGGAGCGGACGGGCCAGCTTTCCGACCGAGGCAACGGCGAACAACGCCACAAGCGCGACGCCGGCGCCGGTCATGTCGCCCGGGGAGCGAAAGATCGAGATCATCGCCAGAAGCAGCAGCCAGACGCCGAGCAGAGGCCAGCTTGCGCCGCTTCCATCGGCGAGGCGGCGAATGAGGTCGCCGAGGCTGCGTCTCGGCGTCGCGGCGCCGCGGGCCAACACCAGAGCGCTGGCGCAGATCAGCGCCATGCTGACGTAGGTCGCATACGGGTGGCTGTCGGCGACGGTGCCCCAGGCGAACCAGCCGTCATCGGGGCCGGGCAGGCCCAGGCGGCTCTCCCAGCCGAACCAGAGCTGAAGCAGTCCCCACAGGCCGTAGGCCGCGCCCGCGATGATGATCGCGAGAAAGATCTGCTCCGCCCGCGCGGTCCGCCGGCCGTACTGCAGAGCGAGCCAGAAAATGCCGGCGTAGGTCAGCAGCCGGGTCAGCGCCGCGAACGTCTCGTCGGGGCTGAGGGAAACCCGCCCGCCCAGATCGAGATCGAGGGCCCGTGCGGCGCTCTCCCACAGCGGATGATGCCAGGCGGCCGGCGTCCACGTGACCGTCTGCAGGGCCGCCCAGCCGGCGAAGACGGCAAGGAGGGCGATGAACGGCCAGGTGGCGCGCAGGCCGAACGCCGGCTTCTGCACGCCGACCAGCACGCGCACGCTCCAGGCCGCAACCAGCGCGCCGATCGCGCAGGCGAGGAAGCTCCAACTCCACGGATGAATCGACGCGTACGGCAGCGGCGCGAGAACGACGACAAGAATGAGGGTCCAGTAGATCACCGGCTGCTCGGAGCGCATCGCCTTCCTTCGAGCCAGCCGCGCGCGCGGCCAAATCCGCCACGGCAACGGGCTGGCGCGGTGCCGGCGTGAAACTGGATCGTCCGCATAGCGCCGCCAGTAAGGCATTGCAAGCATCGCCATTGCAAGGCTTGCGATCGCGGACGGCCGCACCCCCGGGTTCGACGCGTGACGCCGCCGGATCGGGCGGTCGACCGCTCCCGGCCCTGGCCGTTCGCTCTCATGCGTGCGCCGCCGCGCGACCCGGCGATGTGCTCCGGGGCAGAGACAAGGTTGCGCAGAGCCCGCCTCCGGCGCGATTGGCGAGCGCAATGGCGCCTCCGTGCGCCTCCGCCGCCGCGCGCGCGATCGCGAGCCCCAGGCCGCTGCCGCCGGTCTCGCGGCTGCGCGATCCTTCCCCGCGGTAGAAGGGCTCGAAGGCCCGCTCCAGCTCGGCCTCGGCGAGTCCAGGACCGCGATCCTCGACGATGATGCGCGCAGGTCCGGGCTCGTCTGCGGACGGCAGCACCAGGGAAACCTCGGCCTCGCGTCCGTACTTGATTGCGTTGTCGATCAGGTTCGCCACGGCCCGGCGAAGGGCGACCGGACGGGCGACGAAGGCGACGTGTTCCGGTCCGCGGTAGCGCACGGCCCCGCCGGCATCCTCAACCTCATCGCAGGCGGTCTGGACCAGGACGGCAAGGTCGAGCGGCCCCGGTCGCTCGTCGCGGAAGGCATCGCGCACGTACTCCAGGCTGGTGGTAACCAGCGCCTCGATCTGGTCGAGGTCGGCACGGAACTTGCCCTGCTGCTCGCGATCGTCGAGGAGCTCCGCCCGCAGCCGCAGCCGGGTCAGCGGCGTGCGCAGATCGTGCGACAAGGCGGCCAGCATCCGCGTGCGCCGGCGGACCATCTGCTGCAGGCGCGCCTGCATGGCGTTGAAGGCGCGCGCGGCGCGGGCGACCTCCTCCGGCCCGGCCTCGGACAACGGCTCCGCGTCAAGATCGCGACCCAGCCGCTCCGCGGCGGCGGCGAACATCGACAACGGCGTGCTCGCCCGCCAGACGGCGATGGCCGCGATCGCTGCGGCGGCGACGCTGGCCGCGGCAATCAGGATCAGCATCGACGATGTCCACAACGGCGAGAGCGGCGCCAACGGTCCGGCGAAAATCAGCCAGCTCCCGTCATCGAGGCGGAGCGCGCCGCGAAGCCGGTCGTCGGCCGCCATGCCTGCGGCCATCATCGGCGGCCCGGGACGATATCGGCCGCCCCCGCCTGTCGCCTCGCCATCCTCGCCCGCTCCTCCGCCGCTTCCCCCCGTCTCTCCCCCCGCGTCTCCCGCCGTTTCTCCTCCGTCTCCGGGTGTCGGCGCCCCGGCCGGACCGCGCCGAAAAAGAGGCTGCGAGTCCAGACTGAGGCGCAGGCCGTCGCCCGGCTCCGCGGCAAGGACGTCGGCAAAGGCGCGGCGGACCTGGCGGACGCGCCGGCCGTCCGGGTCATCGGCGACCATCGGCTCCGTCGACCAGCGCATGCGCAGGCCGAACCCGCGCAACCTCCAGATCTGTTGCGACCGATCGGCGGGCGGCGAGTCCTCCAGCAGGCGCGCCGCAGCGATCACCCGCTCGGCCACGGCCCGATCGCGCGCGTCCGCCTGGAAGCTTTGTCGCGCCCACAGGTATGCCCCGAGGCCAAGGCCGTTCGAGACCAGGATGGCCAGGGACAGGACGAGAATGGTCCGCCCAACCAGGCTCCGCGGCCACAGCGCGCTCAAGACGCCTCGACCTCGGGCGCAAACAGGTAGCCGCCGCCGCGCACGGTCTTGATCAGCGCGGGGTCATGGGGATCGCGCTCGATCTTGCGGCGCAGCCGGCTGATCTGCACGTCGATGCTCCGGTCGAACGCGACGGCGCCGCGACCGCGCGCCAGATCGAGAAGCTGGTCGCGGCTGAGAACCCGTTGCGGATGCAACGCCAACGCTGCGAGCAGCCCGAACTCGCCGCCGCTGAGCGGCACCAGCGTGCCATCGGCAGCCGTCAGGTCGCGCCTGTCGAGGTCGAGACGCCAGCCGGCGAAGCGCAGGCTCGCCGAGGCGGCGTCGGCCCGGCGCGCGCCGGCCAGTCCCCCCGGCGGCGCCCCGGCGCGGCGCAGAACGGCGCGGATCCGCGCCAGCAGCTCGCGCGGATTGAACGGCTTGGCGACGTAGTCGTCGGCCCCGAGCTCGAGGCCGACGATGCGGTCGACGTCCTCTCCGACCGCGGTCAGCATCACGATCGGCACCGCCGAGGATGCCCGCAGGCCGCGACACAGGCTCAGCCCATCCTCCCCGGGAAGCATGACGTCGAGGATGACGAGATCGACCGCCGCATCGGCCAGAACCTTGCGCATGCCTCGACCGTCGCCGGCGACACTGACGCGATAGCCGTGCTTGGCGAAAAAGCGCGACAGCAGGTCGCGGATCTCGCGGTCGTCGTCGACGATCAGGATGTGCGCCGAAGGCGCGGGCTGGCCAGAGGGTTCGGTCATGGCCGTCACTATAGCGCCGCTGCGCCGGCGCGGGTCAGACAGTCTCTCCCTGGCGAGACCGATCGCCCGCGGCCGCCCGTCGCTACTCGGGTTCCGCATATTTTCGGTAACGCCATGCTACATCCCAGGCGAATGACATCCTCCGTTACAAATCGCCACACTGGCGGAAATCAACGCGCAAAGATGCCGGAATAGGATCGGGGATGACGACAAATTCGGTGCGGCCCCCGGATCAACCGGCTTCCGCCCGAGGGTTACAGGAGACGATCATGATTACCTTGAGACGCAACCTCTTCGCCTCGACGGCAGCTCTGGCGATGGTCGCTGCCGCGGCTGCGTTCGCCGCCGATGCGTCTTCGGCGCCGACGACCGGTGGAGGCCAGGCGCAGGGGCGTGGCATGCAGATGTTCGCCCGCTGCGACACCAACAGCGACGGCCAGATCAGTCGCGACGAGTTCGACGCCTGCCAGGCCATGCGCTTCGGTCAGATCGACAGCAACGGCGACGGCAGGGTGACCCTGGAAGAGTTCCAGGCAAACGCCATGGGTCGCAACCCACAGAAACAGGAGTTGATGTTCCACCAGATCGACGCGAACGGCGATGGCGCTGTCACCGAGGATGAGTTCGAAAGCATGCACAACGCCAAGTTCAAGAGGGTCGACGCCAACGGCGACGGCATGATCACCCAGGCCGAGGTCCAACAGATGCACCAGAACATGCGCGGCTCACGCATGGGCCAGGGCATGGGGCCCGGCCAGGGCATGGGACCCGGCCAGGGCATGGGGCCTAGTCAGGGCATGGGACCTGGTCAGGGCATGGGACCCGGTCAGGGCACGGGGCCCGGTCAGGGCATGGGGCCACGACAGGGCACGGGACCCGGCCAGGGCATGGGGCCACGACAGGGTATGGGCCAGGGCACGGGACCGAGCACGACGCCGACCGCCCCGGCGCCCGCGCAGCAGTAGGCTCGAGGCGCCGTCGCGCTTCAGGCGGCGGGAGGAACCGGTCGCGGCTTCATGCGTCGCGGCCGGCCGCCGGCCGAGGCTGCGGCAGGCAGAACGGGAAACGTCGCGACGGCGCGATCGCATCGGATCGCGAGCTGGCGGGGCCGGGAAGATCGGCGGGCACGCGCGAAGCGCTTGCTACCGGTCGTGCGGGACGCTAAAGCCTGTCCGAGAAATTAGAGCGCAGCGCGTCGCCGCCGGTTCGATCGTCGGCGAGCGTGGCGCTTTTATGCGCGGATCGCGCACCACCTCAATCTTTATTCGGGGACATGATGGACGCACCGAGACACGATGTGAAGGATCCGGGCCTGGCCGAGGCCGGTTCGCGCCGGGTGGAATGGGCATTGGCCGAGATGCCCGTCCTGCGCTCGCTGATGGAGCGCTTTGCCGACGAGAAGCCGCTCGCCGGCACCCGCATCAGCGCCTGCCTGCACGTAACCGCCGAGACCGCCAACCTCGCGCGCGTTCTTGTCGCCGGCGGCGCCGAGGTCGCTTTGTGCGCCAGCAACCCGCTCAGCACACAGGATGACGTTGCCGCGGCGCTTGCGCTGAAGTACGGCATTTCGACCTTCGCCCACCGCGGCGACAACCATGAAAACTACTACCGCCGCCTCGCCGCCGCGCTCGACATCAGCCCCAACATCACCATCGACGACGGCGCCGACCTGGTCAGCCAGCTTCACACCGGCCGCACGGAGCTGCTCGACGGCATCATCGGCGGCACCGAGGAAACCACCACCGGCGTCATCCGCCTGCGCGCCATGGCCGCGGAGGGCGCGCTCCGCTACCCGATCATCGCCGTCAACGACGCCGACACCAAGCACCTGTTCGACAACCGCTACGGCACCGGCCAGAGCACCATCGACAGCATCCTCCGCTCGACCAACATCCTGATCGCCGGCAAGGTCTTCACCGTTTGCGGCTATGGCTGGTGCGGCCGCGGCGTCGCGATGCGCGCGCAGGGGCTGGGCGCCAAGGTCATCGTCACCGAGGTCGAGCCCGTCCGCGCCCTGGAGGCGACCATGGACGGCTTCCAGGTGATGCCGCTGATCGACGCCGCGCCGCTGTCGGACATCATCATTACCGTGACCGGCAACAAGCACGTCATCGATCGCCATCATCTCGAAGCGTTGAAGAACGGCTGCATCATCGCCAACGCCGGCCACTTCGACGTCGAAATCAACCTCAAGGCGCTGCGTGAGATGGCCACCAACCGCTTCGAGCCGCGCACGTCGGTTGAGGAATTCACGCTCGACGGCGGCCGTCGGGTGCGGGTGCTGGCCGAGGGTCGGCTGGTCAACCTCGGCGCCGCCGAAGGCCACCCGCCGTCGGTGATGGACATGAGCTTCGCCAACCAGGCGCTCGCCGCGGCCTACATCCGGCAAAACCACAACAGCCTGGAGAAGACCGTCCACGTCATGCCAAAGGCGCTTGACCAGGAGGTCGCCCGGCTGAAGCTGGAGGCGATGGGCTCCAACATCGACGTCCTGACGGCCGAGCAGGAGAAGTACCTCGCCTCCTGGCAGGAGGGAACCTGAAGCCGGCGCCGACCCGGACAGGCGTCCCGCGGGGGACGCCGGTCCCCACGCGCGCCGGATCGGACGGGCAATGAAAGCGGCGGTGCTGGCTGTTGTCGCGGCGCTGACGGTTCTCGGCATGAACCGGGCGCCGGCGCACGCTGCGACCGACGCGCCCGGTGCGCTCCCGCAAGGCATCGCCGATCCCGCCGGCGTCACCGTCTCCGGCGTCTCCTCCGGAGGCTACATGGCGGTGCAGATGCACGTGGCCCATTCCGCGTCGATTGCCGGTGCCGGCGTGCTCGCCGCCGGCCCCTACCACTGCGCCGGCGACAACTATCCCTTCAACCTGCTCCGCGCCATGAACACCTGCGCTAGGATGGCCGAGCTGGTTCCCTTCATGGGCCCGCCGGCGTTGCCGCCAAGCGTCGAGCAGACGCAAACGGAGGCAACGCGCGGCCGCATCGACGATCCCGCGCACCTGCGCCACGCCCGGGTCTATCTCTTTTCCGGCCGACTTGACGAGTTCGTGCCGCAGTCGGTGACCGACGTCCTCAAGGCCTACTACGAGACCTTCGTCCCGCCCGGCGACATCGCCTATGTCAACAACATCCGGGCCGATCATGCAATGATCAGCGAGGACTTCGGCAACCCCTGCGACACCTCGAAAGACCCATACATCAACGACTGCGACTATGACGCCGCCGGCGCGCTGCTGACCCAGCTCTACGGTCCCCTCGCCCCGCCCGGGACAGCAGAACCCGGCGCCAAACGCGCTCTCATCCGATTCGACCAGACCGCCTTCGACCCGGACGCTGCGAGCCACGGGCTTGCCGCCGAAGGCTATGCCTTCATTCCGGACGGCTGCACCGGCGACAGGAGATGCCGTCTGCACGTCGCCTTCCACGGCTGCCGGCAGTACGCCGGCGCGGTCGGCGACGCCTTCGTCGCCCACGCCGGCTACAACGACTGGGCCGCGGCCAACGACATCGTCGTTCTCTACCCGCAGACCACGCCGCTGCGCCGGCGATTGCTCGGCATCGCCCTGCCCTGGCCCAACCCGCTGGGCTGCTGGGACTGGTGGGGCTTCACCGGACGCGATTTCGACGTGAAGAGCGGCGCCCAGATCGGGGCCGTGTGGGCGATGGTCCAACGCCTGACCGCCGGCCGCTGAGCGGATCGCCCGTCGGCCGATTGGCAAAGCGCGCAGGGTGGTCTAGCGTCGTCGCCATGCTCGCCGACCCTGTCGCTCCTGTCTGCGCCGGGGACGTGGACGAACTGCCGCCCGGATCAAGATCGAGCCGCACCGACGACGAGGATCCCAGCAATGGCGACCATGGCGCAGCCTGAACGGCGCATCCGGCTCGACTTCCGGCGGCAAGAGGATCGCAGCGCCGGGGCGCCGGCGTCGGTCCTGCGCGGCGATCTCTCCGCCTGCGCCATCACCGGCGACTGCCTTTGGCTCGGCTGTGACGAAACGGCGACCGTCGAGCGGCTGATTCGCCAGGCCCCCTCGACCTACGCCGATCACCGCAGCTTCCAGCTCGCCGACATCTTTTCCCTTCCCGCCGGTGCCGGCGAGGAGATCGACATCGAGGGCCTCGCGGCCGACGACGGCTACCTGTGGATCGTCGGCTCGCACAGCTCCAAACGGAAGAAGCCGAGGCGCCACGAGAACGACGCCCGGGAAGCGCTTGAGCGGCTGTCGACCATCTCGATCGACCCCAATCGCTATTTCCTTGCCCGCGTGCCGCTGGTCGCGGGCGCGGCGGAAGGCCTCTTCGGCCTCGCCGGGTTCGACGGCAGCGAAGCGTCCGCCGGCAGAAGCGCCGCCTGTCTGCCCATGTCCGGCGGCGGCAACGTCCTCACGGACGCTCTCGGCCGCGACCCGCTGCTCGGCACCTTCCTCCGGATTCCGTGCAAGGAGAACGGCCTCGACATCGAGGGCATTGCGGTCCGGGGCGGGCGCGTCTTCCTTGGCCTTCGCGGCCCGGTCCTGGGCGGCTGGGCGACGATCATCGAGCTCGCCATCCGCGACGACGGCCCCGGTCGGCTGGGGCTGGACGCGATCGGCGGCGCGGGAGAGACCTACGCGCGGCGCTTCTTCGACCTCGACGGGCTCGGCATCCGCGACCTCGCCTTCGCCGACGGCGCGCTGTTGATCCTCGCCGGGCCGACCATGGACCTGGACGGGCCGGTGCGGCTGTACCGCTGGCCGATGCCGCTGGAGGCCGGCGACGGTGCGGTCATCACCCACGACCGCCTCGAGGTCGTCTTCGACATGCCGTACGGCGACGGCGTGGACCACGCCGAGGGCATCGCCCTGCTCGACGAAGGCCCGGACGCCGGCCGGCGTGAGATCCTTGTGGTTCACGACAGTCCGGCGCCGGACCGCCTGCACGGCGACGGCACGGCCATCGACGCCGACGTGTTCTCGCTGGGCCCGGCCTAGCGGGCCTTGCGCGCCGTCCCGAGCGTCAACGCAGGACCACCGTCTTCGACCCGTTGAGCAGAATCCGGTGCTCGATGTGCAAGCGCACGGCCCGCGCCAGCACAATGCTTTCGATGTCGCGCCCCACGGTCGCCAGGGCATCCGGCCCATAGGTGTGATCGACCCTTTCGACGGCCTGTTCGATGATCGGCCCCTCGTCAAGGTCGCGGGTGACGTAGTGTGCGGACGCGCCGATCAGCTTGACCCCGCGTGCATGCGCCTGGTGGTACGGCTTCTGCCCCTTGAAGCCCGGCAAAAACGAGTGATGGATGTTGATGCAGCGACCGCGGAGGCGATCGCAGGTCGAGGCGGTCAGGATCTGCATGTAGCGGGCGAGGACGACCAGGTCGATCTCGAGCTCGTCGACCAGACGCAGCACCGTGGCTTCCTGGTCGCGCCGGGTCTCGGCCGTCACCGGCAAGTGGAAAAACGGAATGCCATGCCACTCTGCGAGCGGCGCGAGATCGGGATGATTCGAGACGATCGCGGGGATCTCCACCGCCAGGTCGCCGGTGCGGTAGCGATAAAGCAGGTCGTTCAGACAGTGGTCGGCCCGCGAGACCAGGATCACGACGCGCGATTTGCGCGCCGCGTCGTGCAGGCCCCAGACCATGTGAAAGCGCTCGGCAATGCGCGAGAACGCGTGGGTGAAGCTTTGCGCCGGGACGGCCTCGGCGGCGGTTCGAAACACGGTGCGCATGAAGAAGCGGTCGCTCAGCGGATCGCCATAGTGGGTCGATTCGGCGATGAAGGCGTCCTGCGCCGCGAGGAATCCCGACACCGCGGCCACGATCCCGACGGTGTCGGGGCACGAGATTGTCAGGATGTAGGAACGCTGCTCCATTGCTCTCCCAACCTGCGAAGCGTGAACGGGACGCGGCGCGCCGGGGCGTGAGCAAGCGCGCTGGCGAAACGGCCGCCCCCCGCGCAGCACGACCCGCCGGGGCCGGCAAGCGCCGGTGGCGTCGTGCGAGAGTAGTCGCCTGTGTCCCGCCGGCAAACCCCGCGGTTGAGCATGCGGTTCTGAAAGCTGGCCTTTTGCGCTTTGAGCGCCATGCAAAACAGTGTATCCGGACGCCTGCACAAGACCGGTGAGGACAGCGAATGGATGGCGGCATCGACAACCGGCCTGTTCCGGCGCACGAGGCCGAGGCACCTCAGCTGCCGGATTACCTCGTCAAGACGTACACCTGGGCCTACCTGAAACCGGCGAGCCTGCGGCTGCTCGACAACACGCTTGTCGTCACGGCCATACTCTGGGGCAACCTGAATCGCCTGATCCGCGTCAACTGCGCCGAGCTTTCGGCGGGCCAGCGGGTTTTGCAGGCCGCGAATGTCTACGGCCGCTATTCGGCGGACCTGGCCCGAACGCTCGGTCCCGAAGGTCGCCTTGAGGTCATCGACATCGCGCCGCTGCAGGTGGACCACTGCCGGCGCAAGCTGCGAGGCTTCCCCCAGGCCAAGGTTCGGCTGGCCGACGCCGCCGCACCCGGTGGCGGCGTCTACGATACCGTCTGCTGCTTTTTCCTCCTCCACGAGATCCCGGACGACCACAAACATCGGGTCGTCGACGCCCTGCTCGCGGCCGTACCGCCGGGCGGGAAGGTGATCTTCACCGATTACCACAGGGCGGCCGGCTGGCATCCCCTGCGCTGGCCCATGAACCTCGTCTTCCGTATCCTCGAGCCGTTCGCCTTCGGTCTGATCGAGCGCGAAATCGCAGATTTCGCCAGCGATTCCGCGGCATTCGTCTGGCGCAAGAGCACGTACTTCGGCGGTCTTTACCAGAAGGTCGTCGCGGAACGGCCGCGCCTCGTCCCGGCCCGCGCCGCCCGCGCCGCCGAGTAGCAGGCCGGTCGCCGGCGCCTAAGCCTGGGCCAGGTCGCTCGCGACGACGAAAGCGTCGAGAGTTGCGCCGGCGGGGGCTAGGTCGTGCCAGCCTTCGATATCGGCGGTCAGCGTCGCCAGTGCGCAGGTCGGAAACTTGCGCGCCAGCCTGCCCTTCGCCTGCTCGTCGCCGCCGCACGTCAGGGTCCGCGCGAGCATCTCCAGACCCGGGTTGTGGCCGATAATCATCACCGAGGCGAGGCTTTGGCTCAGGCGGCGCAGCCGACGCAGCAGCGTCGTCGGCTCGGCCAGGTAAATTCCCTGTTCAAAGCGGACGGGTAGCGCCGTCGGCAACCGGCGCTGAACCCGCTCCAGCGTTTCCCGGGTTCGCTTCGACGGCGAGCAAAGCACCTGGGCCGGCGTGATGTCGCAGGCGAGCAGGTGGTCGCCCATGGCTTTCGCCGCGTGCCGGCCGCGCTTGTTCAGCGGGCGGTCGAAATCGTCGCACGCCTTGTCCTCCCAACTCGACTTGGCGTGGCGCAGCAGATAGAGCGTCTTCACAAGGTCGTTCCGCAGGCTCCCGGCGACGCGGGTGATAGCATTTGTCCATCGTCATTGCGAGGGGGGCAAAGTTCGAAAGACGCCCCCTCGCCGATCCGCACCGGATTGCCACCCGCCGCGGCAACGCCCTCAGGCGGCAATGCCCTCACCCCGGCCCTCTCCCGCGTACGGCGGGAAAGGGAGAAGCCCAGGCCGCGCCGTCATTCGGCGTCACGACGCCACGCCCTAACGCGGCTCCCGCGGAGCCCGCCTCGCATAGGCCCGCGGCTTGATCTTGCGCAGGCGCCGCGCCCGCTCCAGCCGCCGCTCGGCCGCGACGATCAGCACGTCCTGCGACCCGCGGTGGGCCTGGCCGCCGCGCGGGCGGCGCTGGATGTAGCTGCCGTCCGGCTGCATCTGCCAGGCGCTGCGATGATCGGCGAGCTGCGTCTCCAGGATCGCCCGCAATTCCTTGCGCAGTTCCGGGTTCTCGACCGGAGCCAGCACCTCGACCCGGCTCTGAAGATTGCGGCTCATCAGATCGGCCGAGCCGATGAAGTACTCCTCGTCGCCGCCGTTCTGGAAATAGTAGATGCGCGCGTGCTCGAGAAAGCGACTGATGATGCCGATGACGGTCACCGTCTCCGACAACCCCGGGATGCCCGGGCGGAGCCGACAGGTGTCGCGGATGATGAGGTCGACCTTCACCCCCGCCTGCGAGGCGCGGTACAGCGCCTCGACGATGTCGGAATCCTCCAGGGCGTTGGCCTTGAGCCGGATCAGCCCCGGCGTCTCGGCGGTGTGCCTAGCGGCCTCGCGTTCGATCTTGGCGATCAGCGCCTTTTTCATCGTCGTCGGCGCGGCCAGGATCTTGCGGTAGTTGCGCGCCGGGCGGCACCCCGTCGTCAGGTAGTTGAACAGCTCGGTAATGTCGAAGCCGATCTCCTTGTCGCAGGTGAGCATGCCGAGGTCGCAGTAAAGCCGCGCCGTTCCGGCATGGTAGTTGCCGGTGCCGATGTGGCAGTAGCGCTTCAGCCCGTTGTAGTCGCGGCGAACGACCAGGATCAGCTTGGAGTGCGTCTTCAGCCCGAGGACGCCGTAGGTGACGTGGATGCCGGCCTCTTCCAGTCGGTTCGCCCAGCGCAGGTTCGCCGCCTCGTCAAAGCGCGCCTTGAGTTCGACGACGACGGCCACCTGCTTGCCGTTGCGCGCGGCCTCGATGAGGTACTCGATGATCTTGGTGTCCGCCGAGGTCCGGTAGAGCGTCATCTTGATCGCGTAGACCTTGGGGTCTTCGGCCGCCTCGCGCACAAAGCGCACGACCGAAGTGGCAAACGACTCGTACGGGTGGCTGAGCAGGATCGGCCCGTTCTCGCGAATGATGTGAAAGATGCTGTCGTGATCCTGGAGCTTGATGTTGTCGATCGCCTGGTGCGGCGGATAGCGGAACGCCGGTCGGTCGAGCGCCGCGATCTCCATCAGATCGCGCATGCCCATCATCACGTCGGTGTTGTAGACCTCCTTTTCGGCGTCCAGGCCGAGTTCGGCCGCGAGCATGCCGCGGTGGTTCGGGTCCATGTCGCGAATGGTCTCCAGCCGGACGATCGGCGCGAACTTCCGCTCGCGCAACTCGGCCTCGATCATCGCGACCAGGTCGTCGGCCATTTCCTCGTTGCGATCGGTGTTGGCGTTGCGCGTGACCCGGAACAGCTCGACCGACTCGATTTCCATCCCCGGAAACATGTCCTCGAGGCAGTGGGCCATCACGTCCTCGAGCAGGACGAACTGGTCCGTCCCGGCGACCCGGAGGAACCGCGGGACGCCGGCGCCGCTCGGAACCTTGATCCGCGCCATGGTCAGGCTGGACTCGTGGGGAAAGCGCAAGGTGACGAGCAGGTTCAGCGACAGGTTGGAGATGAAGGGGAAAGGATGCGCGGGGTCCATCGCCAGCGGCGTGACCAGAGGGAAAATGTTCTCTCCGTAATAATCGCGGATCTGGGCCTGCGATGACTTCGGCAACTTGGAGAAGGCGCGAATGTGGATGTCCTGACGGCGCAGGTCACCGATAAGGTCGAAATACGTCTCGCGCTGCTTGCGGCGGAACTCCGCCGTCACCGCCCGACACTCTTCGAGCTGCTGGCTCGGCGTGCGACCGTCGACCGTAAGCTTCTGCACGCCGGCGCCGATCTGCTGCTTCAGGCCACCGATCCGCTTCATGAAAAACTCGTCCATGTTCGACGAGGCGATAGCGAGGAACTTGACCCTTTCGAGAAGCGGCGTGCGCCGGTCGGCGGCCTCATGCAGAACCCGGTCGTTGAAGCGCAGCCAGGTCAGTTCGCGGTTGAGGTACAGCTCGGGCGAGCGCAGATCGAAACTGGGCGTCGGCGTCTTCGCTTCGGCCAACTCAGCCGGGCCGGGGGCTTCCGCCTCCGCGATCGCCGCCGGGTCGGCCGCTTCCGCCTCCGCCATCGCACCGTCCGCTTGTGACAAGGTCTCCTCGGCGGTCATCGCTTCGCCGTCGTCTGCGGCAACGGACATCCTATCCTCTCTCTCGTTTGCGCAACGCCTTCGCGCCCTCGAGCTCCTGCTGTTCGAGGCTGGCGGCGAGGCTGTCGTTGAGTGTCGCAAGAACCTTCAGCCGGGCAAAGCGCTTATCGTTCCCTTCGACCAGGGTCCATGGCGCCCGGCGCGTACTGGTGCGCTCGACCATGTCGTTGACGGCCAGTTCGTACTCCTCCCAGCGCTCGCGGTTGCGCCAGTCCTCGTCGGTCAGTTTCCACCGTTTGTAAGGTGTCGACTTCCGCTCCTCGAAGCGCCGAAGCTGCTCGTCCTTGGTGATGTGCAGCCAGAACTTGCACAGCACGATGCCGTGCTGAACGAGCTGTTCCTCGAAATCCCTGATCTCGCTGTAGGCGCGGCGCCATTCGTTCTCGCCGGCGAAGCCCTCGACGCGCTCGACCAGAACCCGGCCGTACCAGCTCCGGTCGAAAATCGTCACCCGGCCGGCGCGCGACAGGTGCCGCCAGAAGCGCCACAGGTAGTGGTGCGCGCGTTCCTCGTCGCTCGGCGCGGCGATCGGAATGACCTGATAGTCGCGCGCATCCAGCGCCGCGGTGATCCGGCGGATGACCCCGCCTTTGCCGCCGGCGTCCCAGCCCTCAAAAACCAGGAGCGTCGAGATGCCAAGCTGCTTGGCCCGGCGGCAATGCTGGTTGAGCGCGCCCTGGGCGGCTTCCAGGTTCTTGCTGTAAAGCTTCTTGTCGACGCTTTGGCTGGTGTCGAGGCGGCTCAGGATCGTAACCCGCGGCAGGCGGATGACCTGCTCGCCGGAGCCGCCCTCCTCCGCTTCAGCCTTATCGCCGTCGCCTCCGGCGCCCTTGCCATGCTCGTCTGCGCCGCCGACGACATGCTTCACGACCGTCCCGGCCGCATGGTCGCGGCGCTCGCGAAGCTCGTTGGCCAACCGCTTGCGAAGCTCGACCTCGTCCAGATGCTTGAGGATGCTCTCCAGCAGGAGGTTGCCGACCGTGACGCTGCGGTAGCGCTTGTCGAAGCCCTCGACGATATGCCACTGGGCCCAGCCCGTGCTGGTGCGCATGATCATCTGCTCGGCGGCGGCGACGAAGCTTTCGTACATGTGCCAGTGGTCCCAGTCGGTCTGGGTCACGCGCCAGCGGGTCAGCGGGTTCTTCTCGAGCGACGCCAACCGGTCTTTTTGCGCCTTTTTGCCGAGGTGCATCCAGAACTTGATGATCAGCGCGTCGTCGTCGGCCAGTTCCCGTTCGAACGCCCCGATCCGCTCGAGATCTTCTTCGAACTCGGCCTCGCTCGCCCGATCGTAGACGCGATCGAGGATCGGCCGCGAATACCAGCAGCTGAGGAACATGCCGATCCGCCCCCGCGGCGGCATGTCGCGCCAGTAGCGCCAGTATTCGGGACGCTCGGCCATCTCGTCGGACGGCGACCCGTACGCGCGCGTGATCAGCCAGCGGGGATCCATCCACTCGTTCAGGAGGTTGATCGTCTCGCTCTTGCCGGCGCCGTCGACCCCGCCGAAGACGATGATCACGGGGAAAGGCGCGGACCGCAGCCGCTGCTGGACCGCGAGCAGTTCCGAGCGCAGAACCTCGACGGTGCGGTGGTAATCGTCTTTCGATAGGGTCTTGCCGAGCTCGGCGGTGCGGAACATTTTCTGCCGTCCTCCCCATCCCGCTGTGCTACATGACACCGGGGGAAAAACGGAGATCGCACCGGCGGCATGAGACCTGATCCGACCCGGCCGCGTCTTTCGCGGGAGCGGCGGAGCGGCGCACTACAGCCAATATCAGACGGGCAATGAGCGACGGCAAGCGGCATCAGCCAGAGATCGAGGGCGACGGCGCAGACGCTGCGGCCCGACCGGGGCGCATCGGCGTCGTCGACATCGGCTCGAACACCGTCCGACTGGTCGTCTACGACCTGCCCAACCGGCTGCCGATCCCCATTTTCAACGAGAAGAGCCAGTGCGCCCTCGGCCTCGGCATGGGCGAGACCGGCAGGCTCAACCCCAAAGGCGTCGGCGAAGCCGTGCGCAGTCTGGTGCGCTTCGTCAAGCTCGCCCGGGCCATGGATGTCGGCCATCTCGAACTCGTCGGGACCGCGGCGGTCCGCGATGCGAGCGATCGTTCCGATTTCATCCGTCACGTGGAGAGCGTGTGCGGGGTGCCCGTACACGTGCTGAGCGGCGCCGAAGAGGCGCGGCTCGCCGCCGTCGGGCTTGTCAACGGCGTTCCCGACGCCGACGGCGTGCTTGGCGATCTCGGCGGCGGCAGCCTCGACCTGGTCGGCCTCGCCGACGGCGAGGCGGGACGCTACGCAACCCTGCCGCTCGGCCATCTGCGCCTTCCGGAGCGGGCGAAGGGCAACATCGAGGCGGCCCGCGCGATCGTTGCCGCAGACCTCGCCCAGGTCGGCTGGCTCGACGAAACCAACGGGCGGCGCCTCTACGCGGTCGGTGGCTCGTGGCGGGCGCTGGCGCGCCTCTTCATCGAGCAGACCCATCACCCCCTGCATGTCATCGACAATTTCGAACTCGGCTTTTTCGGCGCCCTCCGCCTCGCCAATCTGGTCGCCGGGCTCAGCCAGAAGACCCTCGCCGAGGGCGGCAGCGGCATCGATCAGAAGCGGCTCGAGACCTTGCCTTACGCGGCACTGACCCTTGCGGTGCTGCTCGAGCGGACACGTCCAGCGCGGGTCGTCTTCTCCGCCTTCGGGATGCGCGAGGGGCAGATGATCGAACTGCTGCCGGCGGGGCTGCGCGAACAGGATCCGCTGCTCAGCGCCTGCGAGAGCCACGCCGAGCGCACCGGCCGTTTCGCCATCCATGGCCAGGAGATCCTCGACTGGATGGCGCCGCTGTTCGCCGGCGAAACCGCCTGGGAAAGGCGGCTGCGCCTCGCGATCTGCCTCGTCAGCGACATCGGCTGGAGCGAGCATCCGGACTATCGCGCCATCCACGCCTTCTTCCGCGTCCTGCGCGTGCCGTATCCGGGCCTGACCCACCCCGACCGCGTCGAAATGGCGCTCGCGATCTTCGTCCGCTACGGAGGGAGCGCGACCGACCCGTGGGTGGCCCGCCACCTCAGCATGCTCGACGACGCCCGGACGACGCGGGCGCAAACGACCGGCCTCGCCCTGCGGCTGGCGCACACGCTGTCGGGCGGCGCCCCCGGGTTGCTGCGTCAGACCGCCCTCGCGACCGACGAAAAGCGCCTCAGCCTGCGCATCCCGAAGGACGGCTCGGTCTTCATGAGCGGAGCGGTCGAGCGGCGGCTGAACCGTCTCGCCCGAACCATGGCCCTCAAGGCCCAGATGGTCGAACACGCCGAGGCGGACTCCTGAGGCGGGTGTGCTTCCATGCCACCTCAGCTCGGTCGGCTTCAGAACGAGGTCGTCCTCGCAGGCCCATCCCCCTCAGTCGATCAAGGCGGATGGGTCGACCGTCAACTCGTTTTCCTCCGAAGCCTCCACCCCTATTTCACGCCGCTCATTGAAGAAGGTCATATCAACTTCGATAAGATCCACCCGGCGCTTTACGAGCCCGATCTCGTGCTTGACCAGAAGCTCAATAAGTTTGTCACCATCGATCAACGTAATGGGAGCAGCGCCCGGATAGATCGCAGCGTCCTTGCACCCTTTCGCAAATTTACCAAGGGTAATAATGCTGCCTCGAATCGCGCCATGATAGGGCAGGGCGCCCCTGAGCTGATCGAGGACAGGACGATTCAGGCTTGCCTGCTGTCTCTTTACCTGAACAACCTCTGTGATTTCAGTAATTCCATACTGATACTTTGCAACGACGTCGACACCCTTGTCGCCACTTTGCTTCGTAACGACAACATCCTCATAATCCATTGCCTCAAGCAAATCCCGCACGAGTTTTTCGAATTGGTAAGATCCCATCCTAGAGAGCTGGTCGCGAAGCTGCTGAGTTTGCTGCGCGTTGAAATCCTTGATTGCCCTCAGCGTCGCTGCCTTGGGATCCTCCTGTTCAGTGGCTGTCGTCGCCGCGTACTTCAGCCCTTCATCCGTGATGGCGTACGAGTTGCCATTGCGGGCGATCAAGCCTCTCTCGACCAGATTGCGCAATCGTCTCCAGAGCGCTTCTTTGATCGCCGACGCAGTGCCAACCCGTGAACGCTCTTTCAGATACTGTCCCCACTCGTCGAGAAGATCAGAGCGCTTGACGGGAGATTTCGGCGCGAGGATCGACAGAAGCTGAGGCAGTCCCTCAATTTCATCGATGGCCCGGACAATGCTCTCTTCGTTGTTAAGAAAGCCTTCACCGGACTGGGTCAGGTGGTAAATGCCGTGCACGTCCGTGACGAGCAGATCATAGCTGTTGATAAAGAGGTAAGATCCGTAGACGTATCTGGGATTTACCTGCTTGCCGCTACTCTGCCAGATTCTCTCAGCTAAAGCTTCGTTTTCATCAGATAGGCGCTCTTTTATCCAGGTGTCCGGTTCCGTCCAATCGACCGGATTTTGGGGAGTGCCTCTTTGGTCCTGAAGGGCATTTATAAGGGTTAGAACTGCCTCTTTGGTAAAACCGGGCCAAATCTTGAGCAGTGCCCGGACTTCCGAGTACAGCGGAAAAAACGGCGTTCGTACACGAACAAGCGCTTCCTCAACCACTCCGCTTCTCCCAACCGCGAAGCATGACGTCATTTAGACAAGGACGCTTCTTGTTATATCTTCAAACCTCGATGACGGCGAGTTTGCCGTCGCGAACCGCGAGCGCGATTCGCCCATCTCGCAGCCGCAGCGCCGCTTCGCCGAACAGCGCACGGCGCCAGCCGTGCAGAGCCGCAACCCCCGCGGCCTCGCCCGATGCCGCCAGCACTTCGAGGTCGTCCGCCGAAGCGACCAGTTTCTGCGCCACGTCCTCCTGCTCGCACTTCAGCTTGAGCAGAACCTTGAGCAGGTCGGCGACGGGACCGGCGCCGCGCGGCGGCTCACGGCGGACGACCGCAACGGGAAGATCCTTCTCCGGCAGGTCGAGCCCCCGGCGCACCGCGGCCAGCACCTGCGCGCCCGACTGGCCCTCGGCGAACTTCCGCCCCAGGCCCCGGGTCAGCGCCAAAGCCTCGGTCGTCGTCGGTACGTGATGGGCGATTTCCAGGAGTGCCTCATCGCGCAGGACCCAGGCGCGCGGCGCATCGCGATGCTGCGCCTCGCGTTCGCGCCAGGCCGCCAGCTCCCGAAGAATGGCCAGGAAGCGGCCGTTGACCGCCCGGGTCTTGAGCCGACGGTAGGCGTCCATCGGCTCGGTCCAGTAGGTCGCCGGATCGGTGAGGGTCGCCATTTCCTCGCCGAGCCAGTCGCTGCGCCGGCTGGTCTCGAGCTTCCGCTTGAGCTTGCGATAGATCTCGCGCAGGTGGGTGACATCGCTCAACGCATACTCGATCTGACGCCGGCTCAACGGCCGCACCGACCAGTCGGTGAACCGCGAGGCCTTGTCGAGCTTGGCCTTGGCGAGCTTGGCCGCCAAGGTCTCGTAGCCGACCTGGTCACCGAACCCGCAGACCATGGCGGCGACCTGGGTATCGAACACCGGGGCCGGAAGCTGGCCCATCAGGTGATAGAAGATTTCGAGATCCTGCCGCGCCGCGTGGAACACCTTGACGATCGCCGGCGCAGTGAGGACCGCCAGCAGCGGCGCCAGATCGATGCCGTCCGCCAGCGGGTCGACGGCCACCGCCACCTCCGGGCCGGCGATCTGAACCAAGCACAACTTGGGCCAGAAGGTGCGTTCGCGCATGAACTCCGTGTCGACCGCGACAAACGGGGCATCGGCAACGGATTGGCAGAAATCGCGCAGCGCGTCGGTGTCGGTGATCAGATGCATCGCTGCAGCCTATAGCCGCATTTGCCTGAAACGCAAAGCAACCTCTGCCGTAACCGGGGGCGCCGCTGCCGGGATCCGGCCGAAGCGATGTCCGGCGCGGGCTTGACAAACATGGGCGGTCCATGTCGTTGTGTGCCTGCTTGCTGCTTGCCCGAATGCGAGCCGCCGTCCTTCGCGTCCTCCGGCCCGGACACCTTGTCGCGCTCCATCCAGATTCGCCGCGCCCGATCGTCGGTTGACGCGCTCGCCCTCAAGGCCCCGCCACGGACCGCGGTGCCGCCACAGTCGCCTGAATAAGCATGCATCCATTCCGCACCCACACCTGCAACGAGCTTCGGCTGTCCCACGCCGGCGTCCGCGCCCGCCTGTCGGGCTGGATCCACCGCAAGCGCGATCACGGCAACCTGCTGTTCATCGACCTGCGCGACCACTACGGCGTCACCCAATGCGTGATCGACGCGTCGAGCGGGTTTTTCCTCAGCGCCACCGAGGCCCGGCCGGAGAGCGTCATCACGGTCACCGGCAGGGTCGTCGCGCGCTCGCCGGAAACGGTCAACCCGGCGGTCGCCACCGGCGAGGTCGAACTCGCCATCGACGATCTGAAGATGGAGTCGCCGGCGGAGATCCTGCCGCTGCAGGTTTCCGGCGATGCCGACTACGGCGAGGAGACGCGCCTGCGCTACCGGTTTCTCGATCTTCGCCGCGAACGCCAGCATCGCAACATCACCCTGCGCAGCGCGATCATCGCCTCGATCCGCCGGCGGATGGTCGAGGCCGGCTTCGTCGAGTTCCAGACGCCCATCCTGACGGCGAGTTCGCCCGAAGGCGCGCGGGACTATCTCGTCCCCAGCCGCCAGCACCCGGGCAAATTCTACGCCCTGCCGCAGGCGCCGCAGCAGTTCAAGCAGCTTCTGATGGCCTCCGGCTTCGACCGCTATTTCCAGATCGCCCCGTGCTTTCGCGACGAGGACGCCCGCGCCGACCGCTCGCCAGGCGAGTTCTACCAGCTCGACTTCGAGATGGCGTTCGCCACCCAGGACGACGTGTTCGCCGCCATCGAGCCGATCCTCCACGACGTCTTCGTCGAGTTCGGCGACGGCCGGGGGGTGACGGGCCTGCCCTTCCCGCGCATCCCCTACGACGCCAGCCTGGACTGGTTCGGAAACGACAAGCCGGACCTGCGCAATCCGCTGGTGATGGCCGACGTCGGCGAAGCCTTCCGGGGCTCCGGCTTCGGCCTGTTCGCCCGCGCGGTGGACGCCGGCGGCAGCGTTATCGCCATCCCCGCGCCCGCCGCCGCCGCGAGGCCGCGCAGCTTCTTCGACGGGCTCAACGCCTGGGCGCGCGACGAAGGCGCCGGCGGCCTCGGCTATGTCGTCTTTGCCGGGCACGGCGGAGCGGGGACGGAACCGGCCGCGGACGGCGGCGAGGCCGGCGTGAGGACGCCAGCCGGCAAGGGTCCGATCGCGAAGCATCTCGACGATGCGCGTCTCGAGGCGATCCTGACCGCGCTCAACGACGCCGCACGCCGGGCGGCCGAAGGCCTCGGCCTGCCGCCCCGCATCTACGGCGAGGGCGACGCGGTGTTCTTCGTCAGCGCCGAGAAGGTCAAGGCGCAGCGTTTCGCCGCCGCCGCGCGCGAGCGGATCTGCGACGAGCTCGGCCTGCGCGAAGCCCGCGCCTTCCGCTTCACCTGGATCGTCGACTACCCGGCCTACGAGCGAAACGAGGAAACCGGCCAGATCGAGTTCAGCCACAATCCGTTTTCGATGCCGCAGGGCGGTCTCGACGCGCTCGAGAGCATGGATCCGCTCAGCATCAAGGCCTACCAGTACGACATCGTCTGCAACGGCATCGAACTCTCCAGCGGCGCAATCCGCAACCATCGGCCGGATATCATGATCAAGGCCTTCGCCATCGCCGGCTACGGCGAAGACGAGGTTCGCCGCCGCTTCGGTGGGCTCTTCAACGCCTTTCGCTACGGCGCGCCCCCCCACGGCGGCTGCGCACCCGGGATCGACCGCATCGTCATGATGCTGGCGGACGAGCCCAACATCCGCGAGATCATCGCCTTCCCGATGAACCAGCAGGCCCAGGATCTGTTGATGGGCGCGCCCGCCGAGGTCGATGCCGCGCGGCTGAAGGAACTCAGCGTCCGCCTCGACCTGCCGAAGGCGAAGGCGACGTCCGGCGGCGGCGGGAAGCCGGAGCCGCGCTGAGGCACAGCCCGGCGTCTACGGCGCGCGCGACGCCGCTCGTGGCGGCGACGGCATCGCGTCGCACTCGGCGAGAACGGCCCGCGCCAGCGGTATCGTCACCGCCTGGCGCCGCGCCAGCGCCGCGGCGTCGATTTTCTCGACGAGCCGACCGGCCGCGGCGAGCGAGCGCTCCATGCGGGCGAGGAGATAACCGAGCACGTCGTCGCCGACGCGAAGCTGGCGATCGACGAACAGCTTGCCCATCACCGCGCGCATCAGGGCCTCGTCCGGCTCGTCGATGCCGACCGTACACGCCGCGTTCAGCCGCGAGGCGAGATCGGGAAGCGCGAGCGGCCAGCGCGCCGACGGCTGATGCGCTGTCAGCAGCAGCTTGCGCTGCGTTTGCGCCGCGGCGTTCACGAGGTGCAGCAGGGCCGGCTCTCCCCCGGACGCCCTGACGCAGAGGTCGGCATCGTCGAGCACGGCGGCCGGCGCCTGCTCGAAGACGGAGAGCGGGTCGCCGCCGACAAGGTCGTCGCCGGCGAGCCGGGCGGCGCCGCTGCCTTGGCCGAAGGCCCGAGCGAGATGGGATTTGCCGCAGCCTGTCGGGCCATGGAGAAGCAGGACCGGCGTCGGCCAGTCCGGCCAGCGGCGCAGCCAGGCGACGGCGTCGGCATTGCTCGCGGCGACGAGGAAATCGGAGCCGGCCATCGCCGGCTCGTGGGCGAACGCGAGAGGAAGCTGGCGGCCGTCACTCACGGTCGGCGACCGCCTCCGACCGCTCCGCAGCGGCGTCGCCGCCGCCGTCCGCAGGTTCGCCGCTGCGGCTGCGATAGAGCGGGCTCTGCAGGTAGCGTGCGATGGCGAAGCGGACCAGGACGCCGATGACCGCCGCCGCCGGCACCGCCAGCAGCACGCCGGTGAACCCGAGCAGGGCGCCGCCGGCCATCAGAGCGAACAGCACCCAGACGGGATGAAGCCCGACCCGCTGACCGACGAGGCGCGGCGTCAGAACGTAACCTTCCAGGATCTGCCCCGTGGCGAACACCGCGGCGACCAGACCGATCGGCAGCCAGCTGTCGAACTGCGCGAGCGCGAGGCCGAAGCCGACGACCAGGCCGAGCCCGGTGCCGAGGTAGGGTATGAACGAAATGAGCCCGGCGCCGACCCCCACCAGCACCCCGAAGTCGAGACCGACAAGGGTCAGCCCGACCGCATACCAGGTTCCCAGGGCGAGGCAGACCAGCGCCTGGCCGCGAACGAAACCGGACAGGCGATCGTCGATCTCGCCAACCTGTTCGCGGATCGTGGCCGCGGCGCCGCGCGGCAAGAGGCCGTCGACGTGGGCGACGATCCGGTCCCAGTCGCGGAGCAAATAGAACGCCACGACCGGCATGATCACGACCAGCGACAAGGCGTTGAAGAGGGCGAGGCCGCCGCTCCACAGCCCGCCGACGATCTGCCCGAGCCAGCCGAGGATGTTCCCGGCGACGTCGCCGACCGCCGAGCGCAGGCGTTCCACCTCGGCATCGGACAGCGATGCCTGAAGCCGCTCGAACATCGGCATGATCGCGTCGCGGCCCTTCTGGATGTAGTCCGGCAGGCGGGCCAGAAGTTCGACGACCTGGACCTGAAGGATCGGGAAAAGCAGAACGGCGGCAGCGACGAGGACCGCAAGGAAAGAGCCGAGGATGATCAGGACGGCGGCGGTGCGGGGGCAGCCGACGGCTTCCAGCCGGTCGGCCAGCGGGTCGAGCAGGTAGGCGACGGCCATGCCGGCGATGAACGGCGGCAGCGCACCGCGCAGCTCGTAGATCAGGACGGCGCCGACGACGGCAAGGCCGAGCCAGATCAGCTGGCGCCGCTCGACGGTCATCGGCGTCGGCCTCAGGAGCGCGGCCGCGCGGTCAGCACAAGGCCCTCCGCACCCTGCCGAAGGATGAGGTCCGCCTGCTCCAGGGCGAGGCCCAACTGCTCGGCGGTCCCATAATGATGGATGTTGATGAGCGCATGCGAACGCGTCAGCAGCACGACGTCCGTCTTCTCGATGGTCTCGACGCCGTCGAGGCGACGGCGCACGGTCAGCCAGTCCTCAAGGCTCGAAATCGGTACGGCGACCGACTCGACGGCAGCCTGCGACGCCACCACCAGGTTCTCGCGCTTCCACTGGTTTTGCACTTCCGTCATGGTCGCTTCCGCGGCGCGGGCGAGCAAGTCGTCGGCGCTTTCCCCGTTCGTCGCAGTGTACCGGCGGGTCGGCCCCTTCCGCGCCCCGTCGGCGCCGTAAAGGGTCAGCGCGACCGTGAGCTCGGCGGCGCCCGATCCGGTGTCGGGAGCGAGAACGGCGAACGGCACCAGTGCGTCGACCGCCCCGTAGTGCAGAGCGATCTCGCGCATCCGGTCGGCGTCGCCGACGGCAGCCTGCTCGGCGTCGATGGCCGCCATGTCGGCGGCGTCGCCCATCGGGATCATCACCGGAACCAGTTGCCCGCCGGGCAGCGCGCGCCAGGCCGCCAGCCACGGGTTCGGCTCATCCCACAGAACCAGCGAACCTTCGCTGCGCAACACGGGCAGAACCACGAGCGTCTTCGCTCTGGTCAGCGCGTAGGGAACGCCCCTTTGCGCCAGCAGAAGACGAACCTCGTCTTCCTTGAAGGTGTAGTTCAGGGTCGCGATGTAGCGCACCGAAGAATACTTCTCGTCGGCGACGGAGAAGTCCCTGATCATCGTCTCGATCTGGGCGTCGGAGACCTTGCCGACCTTGGCTCGATCCGAAGACAGCGTCATCCGGTCGATGAGCTGCCAGAAGGCGTCGCGTGCGCCCTTGCTCATCGCCTGCTCGCGAGCGGCCGCGGCGGTCTGTGCGGTCACGTCGACCGGAATGCCGCGAACATCGAACAGCCCGACCTGTGCGGCCGTCGGATCCGCCAGATCCTGAGCGGCGACCCTGGCCACCGCCAGGACCATGACAAGACAGGCGATGAGGACTGGCCGGCCGAACGGCGACGCTCCCCGATCGGTCATTGCATGAGGCCTCGGATCCATTATGGTCGGAGCCAGTTCTAGCATGTCGGCCGGAGGATGACATTAGCGGTTTCGACTACAAGGCGGCTGGGGTCGACATCGACGCCGGGGCCCGACTGGTCGACGAGATCGCACCGCTGGCCGCGGCCACGCGCCGCAGCGGCGTCGTCTCCGGCCTCGGCGGCTTCGGCGCCCTCTTCGACCTGCGCGACACCGGTTACCGGGACCCCGTTCTCGTCGCTTCGACCGACGGGGTCGGCACGAAGCTGAAGGTTGCTTTTGCCGCCGGCGTTCACGATTCCATCGGCATCGATCTTGTCGCCATGTGCGTCAACGATCTTGTCGTCCAGGGCGCGGAGCCTTTGTTCTTCCTCGATTATTTTGCCACCGGCCGGCTTCGTCTGGACACCGCGCGCGCCGTCGTCGGCGGGATCGCCGCCGGCTGCAGGGAGGCCGGTTGCGCCCTGATCGGCGGCGAGACCGCCGAAATGCCCGGCATGTACGCCCACGACGACTACGACCTCGCCGGTTTTGCGGTCGGCGCGGTGGAGCGCGATCGCATCGTCGGCAGCGATCCGCCGCGTGCGGGCGATGTGGTCCTCGGCCTCGCCGCGTCGGGGTTGCATGCCAACGGCTTTTCGCTCGTCCGCCGGATCGTCGCCGAGAAGGGCTACGACTACGGCGATGCCGCACCGTTCGCCGCCGATGCATCCCTCGCCCAGGCCCTGCTCCGGCCGACCCGGATCTACGTGCGAAGCTGCCTTGCGGCCATCGCCGGCGGCGGCGTGCGGGGGCTGGCGCACATCACCGGCGGCGGCCTGATCGAGAACATTCCCCGCGTCCTTCCGGACCCGCTGGCGGTAGAGCTGGAGGCGAAGGCCTGGCCGCTGCCGCCGGTCATGGACTGGCTGAAAAGCGCCGCGCATCTGCCGGCGGCGGAGATGGCCCGGACGTTCAACTGCGGGCTTGGCATGATCTGCATTGCCGCCGCCGATCGGGCCGACGACGTCGCCGCAGCATTCGCTCAAGGAGGCGAGACGTTGTATACGGTCGGCCGTGTGGTTCGCCGCGACGACGGCGGGCCGAGCGTCATCCTGCGCGACGTGGAGCAGGCATGGCCGCGGTAGGGAGCGGACGAAGGCTGCGGATCGGCGTGTTGATCTCCGGGCGCGGCAGCAACCTGCAATCGCTCATCGATGCGACGAAGCAGGCCGACTACCCCGCCGAAATCGGGCTCGTCATCGCCAACACCGCGGGCGCGTACGGCCTCGAGAGGGCGCGCGCGGCGGGCGTCGCGACGCAGGTGATCGACCACACCGCCTACGCCTCGCGCGGCGCCTTCGAGACTGCGCTGAGCGAGGCCCTGAACGCCTCAGGCTGCGAACTCGTCTGCCTCGCCGGCTTCATGCGGCTGCTCACCGAACCGTTCGTCGAGGCATGGTGGGACCGCCTGATCAACATTCATCCGTCGCTGCTGCCGGCGTTTCGCGGTCTGCAGGTCCACGAAAGGGTCATCGCCTACGGCGCCCGCTTCACCGGCTGCACCGTGCACTTCGTCCGCCCTGCGATGGACGACGGCCCGATCGTCGTTCAGGCGGTGGTTCCCGTCTTCGACGACGACGATCCGGACCGCCTCGCCGCGCGCGTCCTCATCGAGGAACACCGGATCTACCCGTTGGCCGTTCGCCTGATCGCGGAGGCACGGGTGCGCGTCGAGGGCGCCCGCGTCCGCATCGCCGGCGCACCCCGCGACGACGTTTCGCTGATCAACCCTCGGGCGTAAGCGGCCGCGACCCGGACCGAGGGAGCGCCGCCGGCCGCCGGGCGCCCACCTCAAACGGTCCCTTTCGAGAGCGCCCCGGGCGCTACCCGACGATCTCGATGTCGCTGAAGAAAAACTTGATCTCCTTCGCCGCGTTCTCGGGCGAATCCGAGCCGTGCACGGCGTTCTCCTGCACGTTCTGGCCGAACGCGTGACGGACGGTGCCTTCGGCGGCGTTGGCGGGGTTCGTCGCACCCATGATTTCGCGGTTGCGGGCGATCGCGTTGTCGCCTTCGAGAACCTGCGCGACGACCGGCCCGGAGGTCATGTACTCCACCAGCTCATCGTAGAACGAGCGCTCGGCATGCACGGCGTAGAACTGCTCGGCCATGGTCTTGGTCAGATGCAGACGTTTTTGCGCGACCACCTGCAGCCCGCCCTCTTCGAACATGGCGATGATCTTTCCGGTCACATTGCGCGCCGTCGCGTCGGGCTTGATGATCGACAACGTCCGTTCCGCGGCCATGGCAGTAGTCCCCTTCTTCTTGCGATCAATTGGAAAATCCGCTCAGGCGAGCCCCATTGGCCGGGGCCCATGTCCACCTGCGCCGGAACCTCCATCCGCCGCAAGGACGCGGCCTTATAGACTCCGCCCGCAGTGGTGACAAGCGCGACGGAGCGGCCCGAAGCTGGCGGCTGGCGGCGGTTGGCGACGCGACCGGATCCTGCGATCGCCCAGCCGAACCGTTTACAGGGATTTCGGCGAGGAGCCGTCGATTCAGGCGCGGGCACCCCGGTCAGGCAACGATCGCCGGAAGATGGCCGATTTTCACATACAACAGGCAGCCTTCGAGGCTGAACGGCGCATGCCGGCTGCCCGGAGGATTGCGCAACCAGGAACCGGCCGCGTAACGGCCCTCCTCGTCCTCGACGGCGCCATCCACCACCAGGATCTCCTCGCCGCCGGGATGATCATGGGGAGCAAACCGGGTCTGGGGCGCATAGCGGACGAGCGAGACGCGCTCGCTGCCGAAGCCGTGCAGCGGTAGGACGGCGATGCCGCGCGACAGCCCGGGAAACCATTCCTCGGCGTGGGTGTCGACGACCACCCGCGCACGATCGTCGGGGTGAAACTGACACCGCTTGACGAACAGGACGCAGCCGCCGTCGCTCCACGACTCCTGCCCCGCTCCCGGCGGGTTGCGGATGTAGGTCCCGCGCGGGTAGGCGCCGGCGTCGTCGGCGAAGGCGCCGTTCAGGACCAGGATCTCCTCGCCCGGCGAGCGCTTGCGGCCCGCAGACCGGCTGTTCGGTCGATAGCGAACGATGCCGGTCATCCGCGCCTCCTCGTCGCCGTGGCACTCGAGCACCCGCCGCTCGATGCCGGCGGTCGGCGACGCCGTCCACTCCGCCTCGTCGGCGAAACTCACGGCTCGTTCGGCAAGGTCCGCATGCAGGCGCATAACCCGCTGGCGCCATCTCCGTCGTTCGCGGCGCGGCTCCGATCGGCCGCCACCGCGTCCACAAGGCGGGATCATACCACAGGCTGCGGCCGCGCGCTGTCCGGAAGAGCCGGCGCCCCGTTCCACCGGGGCCGCGGGCGCGAACGCGAGCGGCCCGCGACGCGGGCCGCCTCGCTCAGCGTCGCTGGATGCGCTCGACCGCAGGGTCGTCCTTCGTCAGGGGACGTCCGCGTCCGTCTCCGGCGATGAAGTAGTCGCCGTTCAGACCGCCGAGCCGGCTGGCCAGCATCAGGTCCGCCGCACTGTCTCCGTCCTCCACGGTGTTGCCGGTGATGATCGCGCCGCCGCTCAGGACCGCCATCGGCGCCTGACCAAGCTCCATGACATAGCCCCCCTCTTCCGGCCCGATCGCCTGCTTCAGCATGTCGCTGAGGTTGATCGGCGCGGCGCCGCTGATGGAGGGATAATAGGTTTCGTCCGGGTTCATGGTCGCCGTGTACTCCGTGAAGTTGTCGGCGTCGCCATGGCCGGTTGCGAAATGACCTTGCAGAAGGTAGGCGCCGGTGAGCGAATCCTTGGCCTGGGCGAGCGCGATCGAGCCATAGCAGATGCACGCGACCGGCTTGCCGCCCTTGACGAACGCCTCGAGCAGCGCCCAGTCCCGGGTGTTGTTCCCGAAGTCGCCGATCGCGCCGCCGCCGCCGACCCAGGCCATGCCGGCGAACGAATCGAGGGCCTCCAGGTCGGGATCGAGGCGCGCCGCGTAATCGTCCCGAACGCCCTCGCCCTGCTTGGGGCGCGGATAGCTGTCGCGAACGATGTCGCGCAGGCTCGTCGGTTTTTGCAAGAAGCCGGTGAATTCGCCGACCGGGTCCAGCTCGGGAGGCACGACCTCGGCGCCCTGCGCGATCGCGGCATTGCGCCTTTCATCGTACCTGGCGCGCTGGGCGGGCGTGAGGAACTGCCGGCCCAGGCGGGCGATTCCTTCCGTAATCTGCAGCGCATTCAACGCCTGGTCGGAAAACGGCGCGACCGTGGTCACGCCGTAGGGAATGGGTTCTTCTCCGTGCTCGGTGATGGGAACGATGCGGGCGCCCTTGAGCATCAACTTGCGAACGAAGAGGGTGAATTCGGGACTGAAGTAACCGGAAACCGGAACCCGTACGCCGAACGTCTCGCCGTTGGCGAAGAACTTGCCGCGAATGTCGACACCGGTCCTGCGGCTGACATCCTCGTCGACCATCTCGATGAGCGTATCCTTGCCGGTCCCATCGCTCAGCGCCGCGGCAAGCCGTTCGATCCGAAGATGGCGATCCACCGGGGTCGGGCGCGCCGTCGCAAACAAAGGCAGTTTGTTGGCCGACGCATAGGCGGTGTGCCGGGCGGCCTCCGCGTAACTCGCGTAGGCCTGCCTCCAGTCGATCCGGCCGCCATGGGCGCTGTCTACGGCGCGGCCGACCTTGTCGTCCTGGGCGTCCATTCCCCCATATGTCGCTCGATTCCCAAACCCCGTCGTCGTTCTCTCAGCCATGTGTGCCTCCTCGGGCCGTATCGAACGCTGCCGGAAAGGTTTGCCGGCGCGTCCTTTGGAAGGACAAGCCTACCGACTGCTGCGGCGAGATCAACGAGCGCCTCGCCTGCCCGCTCAGGGACCGGCCGGCCGCTCAGGATCCGACGCCGCCGGCGCGCCTGCGCCGTGCGCGCCGCGCCAGTAGGCGGGAATGTCGCGGCGATAGCGGCGCATGACGAGGTTGGCGATCAGCGCGGTCCAGCCCGTCTGGTGCGCCGCCCCCAGCCCCTGCCCGGTTTCTGCATGGAAGTATTCGTAGAACAACAACAGGTCGCGCCAGTGCGGGTCCATGGCGAACGGCGGCTGATCCGCCAGCGCCGGGACCGCCCCGCGGCCGCCGCCGGCGGTCCGCTCGCCGGTGTGGCGGTACATGTCGACGATCCGCTCCGCGACCAGGGTGGCGATTTCGCGCAGGCTGAGCGTGCGACCGCCGAGGCAGGGTACCGGAACTCGAAAGTCTTCGCCGAGGAAGCGGTGGAAGCGCTCGATCGACTGGATCAGGAGGTAATTCACCGGCAACCAGACCGGGCCGCGCCAATTGGAGTTGCCGCCGAACATCGGCGATGTGGACTCGCCCGGGACGTACTCGATGACCGCCTCGCCGATCCCCGGGAGGGTGCCGAGATTGCGCCGGTCGGCGTGGATCTTGCTGACGCTGCGGACCCCGTGGGGCGAGAGGAACTGCCGCTCGTCAAGAAGGCGCGTGAGGATCCGCGGCAGCATCGTGTGATCGACCAGCGCCAGCAGATGCTCGCCGCGCGCGTTCTCCGCGTCGGGACAGGCGCAGATGTGATGCCCCTGGAACGTGCCTCCCTTGTGCATGTGAAGGCCCGCCTTGAAGCGCGGGGCATGCGCGAGCAGGCGCTCGTCGACGACCTCGGTCGCGAACAGCGGGATCAGCCCGACCATGGAATAGACGTCGATGCGATGGACGCCGCCGTCCGGCGTAACGATCAGGTCCTTGAAGAAGCCGCTCTCCGGATCCCACAACGACACCCCGGCGCCGCTGTGTCCGCCGATGGCGTCGGCAATGGCCAGGAACTGCTCGTAGGTCAGGATCGCGATGTCCTCGTACTCCGGATCGATCGCGTTCAGCTCCAGGGCGATCACGGTCATGTCCAGCGCGAACATCGCCATCCAGCCGGTCGCGTCGGCCTGCTTCAGGCTGTAGCCGAAGGGGAGCGGGTGCGACCGGTCGGTGACGGAGATGTTGTCGAGGCCGAGGAAGCCGCCCTCGAAGACGTTCTGACCGTCCGCGTCCTTGCGGTTGATCCACCAGGCGTAGTTGAGCAGAAGCTTGTGGAAAACCCGCTTGAGAAAGCCGTGGTCGCCGACGCCGCGCTGGACCCGCTCGGCGCGGAACGCCTTGAGCGCGGCCATGGCGTGCACCGGCGGGTTGACGTCGCCGAAGTTCCACTCGTAGGCGGGAATCTGTCCGTTGGGGTTGAGGTAGCGCTCCGACACCATCAGCTCGACCTGGTCCTTGGCGAAGTCGATGTCGATCAGGGCCAGGGCGCTGCAGTGGAAGGCGAGATCCCAGGCGGCGAACCAGGGATACTCCCAGGCGTCCGGCATCGAGATGATGTCGCGGGCTTTCAGCGTCTTCCAGCCTCGGTTGCGCCCGTCCAGCCGGCTCGCCGGCGGCGGGAACAGGTCGCCCTGCAACCACCGCTCGACGTCGTAGTGATAGAACTGCTTGGTCCAGATGACGCCCGCCAGCGCCTGACGGATGATGCCCTGATCCTCGGGCCGGGCCGCCGGCTGCAGGTCATGGAAGAAGACGTCCGCCTCGCTGCGGCGGGTCGCCAGGATCACCTCGGTGCGCGCGAACGGGGTTGACAGCGACTTGGCCGAGAGCACCAGGTCGACGCGGACGCTGTGCCCGGCAGGCACGTCGTAGCCGTGCCAGGCGGCGAACTTGCTGCCCGCCTTCGCCGCATTTACGGCGCTCGCGTCGCCGCCGACCACGCGGTCGTGGAAGGCGTCCTTCGCCGAAGCGCCGGCGTTGCCGATGCCGAACAACCGGTCGCTGTTGGTGTCATTCTCGCAGAAGAGTTCCCGGGCGGCCTGCCGCCCATACAGGAAGTAGTGGCCGAGGTCGGAATGGTCGGCGCGCACGCACCATGCCGCGCCCAGGGGCGCGCTCTGCGCACGGATCTCGGGCTTGCGCTCGCCGCGCCGCGAGGCCTCCTCCGACCCGCGCTCGGCCTCGCCGCCGGCGTTGTCGCCGGGCTCGCCCCACGACCAGGTGTTGCGGAACCAGAGCGTCGGCAGAAGGTGCAGCTCGGCCGTCTCGGGGCCGCGGTTGGCCGCATCGATCCGGATGTGGATTTCGTCGACGCCGGCCTTGGCGTAGGTCACACCGATATCGAAGTAGCGGTTCTCGGCGAACGCGCCCGCTTCCAGCAGCCCGAAGGGCGGGTCGAACCTGCTGCGCCGCGCGTTTTCCTCGACCAGCGCCGCGTAGGGGAACGCCGTTTGCGGATACTTGTAGAGATAGCGCAGGTAGCTGTGGCTGGGCGTCGCGTCGAGATAGAAGTAATACTCCTTCACGTCCTCGCCGCGATTGCCCTGCGCGCCGGTGAGGCCGAACGCCCGCTCCTTGAGGATCGGGTCGCGACCGTTCCACAGGGCCAGCGCAAAACACAAGGTCTGGTTCTCGTCGCAGATGCCGCCGAGGCCGTCCTCGCTCCAGCGATAGGCGCGGGCGCGAGCGTGTTCGTGCGGCAAAAAGCTCCAGGCGTCGCCGCCGGCGCCGTAGTCTTCGCGGACGGTTCCCCACGCCCGCTCCGCCAGGTACGGCCCCCACAACCGCCAGTTTTCGGCGCCGCGACGCTGGTTTTCCAGTCGGCGGCGCTCGGCGCCTGCCGCGCGGTCGTCGTCCCGGGCATGCTCGTCCATATCCGCTCCTCGCCGAACCCCTCGGCTCGATCCGAGGTTAGGTCAAGCCGCGACCGCTGGCGAGAGGCGGTTTTTGGGACGGAAGCGGCGACCTGGAAGAGCTGCCGGCAGTGCCTGAAGCGCGTTGGGCTTGCGCAGTCGCAGTTGTGGTGGCGACCTGCGGACGTCCTCCCTCACCGCCTGAACGTCGCGGCGAGTTCGAGATGAGGTGACCAGAGGAACTGGTCGACCGGCGTTACCGTTTCGAGGCGGAAGCCGCCGCCCGCGAGAAGCCGCGCGTCGCGGATGAAGGTCGCAAGATTGCAGGAGATCGCGACCACGACGGGCACGGGCGAGTCCGCGAGAAACATCGCCTGGGCGCGAGCGCCGGCCCGCGGCGGATCGAACGCCACCGCGTCGAAGCGGCGGAGTTCGTCCGGCTCCAGGGGCCGGGCGAACAGGTTGCGCCGTTCGGTCGTGAGGCCGGTTTTGCCGCGCACGGCCGCCGCCAGCGCCGCCACGGCCGCTTCATCGCCATCGACGGCATGAATCCTTTTGCCTGCGGCGGCCAGGGCGAGAGCGAACACGCCAAGGCCGCAGAACAGGTCGGCTGCGGTATTTGCCTGCGCCATGGCTGCAAGCACGGCCTGCGTGAGCGCGGCCTCGCCAAGGCCGCTCGCCTGAAGGAAGGCGTCGGGTGGAACGGCAACGGCGCTCCCGCCATGAACGACGGCGACCGGCCGGTGCTGGACGACGGGTTCGGCCGGCGCCGCCGGTTTCCGCCGCCACGAGAGCCGGGCCAGCCCTGCTTCGCAGGCAAAGCATGACCACCGTTCGCGCAGGCTGGCCGACGGCGGGTCCGACCAGTCGAAGACGACATCGAGGCCGCCATTCAGGCGGCTGATTGCGACCCGCGTCTTCCCGCCGCGCGCGAGCGTCCCGTCGAGAAGCTCGCGCAACATGGGAACAACAGCCGCGATGTCGGGATCGAGGACCGGACACGCCGACAGGTCGATTACATCGTTGCTGCGGGCGGCGGCAAATCCGACGCAGACCCGCGACCCCGCCGCAGCCGCTCGGACAGCGGTGAAGGTTGCGCGCCGGCGGGCGCCGGGCGGGATGCGGACCGGCGACGCCACGGACGCGTCGCCGAGACCGGCGCGATCCAGCGCCAGCCGCAGTCGCCCCAGCTTCCAGGCGATGTAGTCGTCGTCACCCAGATGCTGCAGGGCGCAACCGCCGCAGCGGGCGAAGTGAGGGCACGGCGCTTCGGTCCGGCCTGGCCCTGGCCGCAGGATGGCGACGATCTCCGCCATCCGGCCGTCGCCGTGGGACGGACCGATCCGGACGCGCAGCCGATCGCCGGGCAGGCTCTTGGCAATGAACAATTTTTCTCCATCCGGGCCGACCGCCAGGCCGTCGCCGCGGCTGCCAAGGCCGGTGACCTCGACCTCGACCGGCGCCCCGCTGGACGCTTCGGCGGCTTGCCGCTGCCGCACCCGCCGCGATGGCCGCTTGGTTTGGGCGGAGCCTCGCCCGGTCGAGCGCACCTTCCGCATGTGCACCATCCCGTTGGTTTCCTTACACAGGCGATTTCGTCGCAGCGAAGCTCTTCTTCCGGCACGGTCGGAACGGCGCGGCATGCATGGCCCGCATAGCTTCGCTGCACATTTTTTGGTTTGCAGCGTCGATCGAGCTGCGCTATATAAGCGAACGATGGTGTTGCGGTGCAGCATTCGCTTTGAGCGCAACGCCCACGAGTTTCAGAGTTTTCGAGTGCAACGCTCGAAAAAGGGGCCTGTTTCCGAACAGGTCCTACGTCTCCCAGACGTGAAGCCTCCCTGTTGGACTTGAGCCGGGCTTTTTAGCCCGGCTTTTTTCTGCGTGTTGCCGTTCAGACGCATTGTCGTTCAGACGAGGTCGGCTGCGACCACGTCGAGGATCATCATCGCCGCGAAACCGGCCACCAAGCCGAAGGTGGATTCGCTTTCGTGGCCGTTGCCGTGGGTCTCGGGGATGATCTCGTGGCTGATGACGAACAGCATGGCGCCGGCGGCCCCCGACAGGCCCAGGGGCAGGAAGGTCTGCGACAAAGACACGAACCACGCCCCGGTCAAGCCGCCGACCGTCTCGACGACGCCGGTCGCAAGCGCGACCAGCACCGCCTTCGCACGACTGTAGTTGAGGCTGAGGAGCGCCAGGGCGACGACGAAGCCTTCGGGCAGGTTCTGCAGGAAGATCCCGCCCATCAGCGCGAGCCCGTTGGCGACGTTGCCGCCGCCGAAACCGACGCCGACCGCGGCGCCCTCCGGAAAATTGTGCAGGGTGATGGCGAAGACGAAGAGCCAGATCCGCCGCACCGTGCTTGGCGAGTGATGTTCATGGTCGAGGAAGAAATGCTCGTGCGGCAGATAGCGGTGCGCAAGCCAGATGCCGCCCGCGCCAACGAGCATCCCCAGGGCGACGAGAACGACGCCGCCCAGCACGCTGCCGGCCTGCGCCGACCCGGCGTCGAGTCCGGGGAGGATCAACGAAAAGGAGACAGCCGCCAGCATGATGCCGGCCGATCCGCCGAGCAGGACGTCCTGGAGACGGCGCGACGCGTTCGAAATCAGCAGCACCGGCAGGGCGCCGATGCCGGTCGCCAGGCTCGCGATCAGACTGGCGAGGCTGCCCGCATGGACCGGCGACAGGCTCGAAAAGTAGGCGACGACCGCGTCCACCGGGATTCCTTCACGTGGTTCCCTGTCGAATCCCGGTCGACGCGCGCTGCCTCGATCTCAGGACGCCTGCTGCGCGGCGCGCTGGGCGATCACGTCGTCGGCGAGCCGGCCGGTCAGTTCCTGCAGGTGGTCGAAACTCCATTCGAAGGTGCCGACGCCAAGCGTCGCCGAGCGCAACTCGATGATCAGGTCGTACATCTCCGCCTGGGGCAGCAGCACCGCAACCTCGTCCCAGCCCTGCCAATCGGTGCGCGCCTGAAAACCGAGGATCTGGCCGCGACGGCCGCTGACCAGGCGCTGGATGCGCGAGGTGAACTCCGAGGGCACCGAGATCTTGAAGTTGAAGATCGGCTCGAGGATGACCGGATTGCATTTCGGCATGCCCTCGCGCATCGCCTGCTGCGCCGCCTTGCGGAAGGCCATGTCCGAGCTGTCGACGGTATGGAACTGGCCGTCGGTCAAGGTCACGGCGAGGTCGACCACCGAAAAGCCGAGCGGTCCGCGGTTCATGTATTCGCGCACGCCGGCTTCGACCGCGGGGATGTATTGCTTGGGCACCACGCCGCCGGTGATCGAGTCCGAAAAGGCAAAGCCGCTGCCGCGCGGGAGCGGCTTGATGTCGATGTGGACGTCGCCGAATTCGCCGTGGCCGCCCGACTGCTTCTTGTGCCGGGCGTGCTGACTGACCGCCGCGCGAATCGTTTCCTTGTAGGGAATCTGCGGCCGGTGCGAGACCATCTGGACGTTGTAGCGATTGCGCAGGCGGTCGAGCGCGATCGCGAGGTGCATCTCGCCCTGGCCCCACAGCAGCATCTCCCCGGTGTCGGGGTCGTGGCCGAAGGACAGCGACGGGTCTTCCTCGACCAGCCGGGCGAGCGCGCTGGTGAGCTTCACTTCGTCGGCGCGCTGCTCGGCGTGAACCGCCAGCGCGAACAACGGCTTCAGCGGCGGCGGCCATGGCTGGCCGCCGAGTTTGCCGCTCGCGGAAAGCAGGGTTCCGGTCGTCGCGTTGTCAAGGCGGCCGAGCGCGACCACCTCGCCGGCCTGCGCACCGGTCCTCTTCTCCAGCCGGGCGCCGAGGGGACGATTGACCCCGCTCACCCGCTCCCCGTTCAGGGTCATGCCGTCGGCGATCTCGCCGCGCCAGACCCGAACGTACGACAGCTTGCCGGTGTGCGCGGCATGGACGCTTTTGAAAATCCGCGCGCACGGTTCGCCGGCATCGGGAACCTCGAGCCGGGCCGCGGTCACCGCCGGTTCGGGCGCTTCGTGCCGCAGCGCCTTCATCAGCCGGGTGACGCCGTGCATGGACTCCGCGCAGCCGAAGAAGACCGGCACGATCAGATCGTCGGCAAGGTCGCGGCTCAGACCGGCATAGATCTCGTCGGTCGGCGGCACCACGTCTTCCAGGAGCTTCTCGAGCAGGTCGTCGTCGAAGTCGGCGATGGCCTCGAGCATATCCCGGCGCGCTTCCTGCTCCTGCTCGGCCGCGTCCTCGGGCAGGCTGATGAGCTCCGAGCGCTGGCCCGGCGACCAGCGGAAGGCGCGTTCGCTGACGAGGTCGACGAAGCCGGTGATCTGTCCCTGCTTCTCGCGCAGCGGGATCTCGCGCAGGACCAGCGGCCGCGCCGACAGCGCCTGCAGCGCCTCAAGCGTGGCCCGCACGCTGGTTTCGGCCTGATCCATCTTGTTGATGAAGACGATGTGCGGAACGCCGTTATCGTCGAGAAAGCGAAGCAGCGGCGCGACCGTCAGGACCTTGTCCGGCGCCGGCTCGCAAACCAGAACGGCGATGTCGGCCACAAGCAGGGCGCTGTAGGAGTCCTGGATCAGCTCGATGTTGCCGGGGCAATCGAGGAACGTCCAGGTCTCGTCCAGATATTCGGTCACGGCCACGTTGAGTTCGGTACTCATCTGCCGCGCGCGGGCTTCCGCGGAAGCATCGCCTACGGTGTTGCCGTCGCGCACGCTGCCCTTGCGCGTGGTCGCGCCGGTGAGCGACAGGATGCTTTCCAGAAGCGAGGTCTTGCCGCTGAGGTAAGGGCCGACGAGCGCCGCGCAGCGGGGCGGCGAAGGCGATTTCCTGCTCACGAGCGTTCTCCCGGGGCATGGCTTCTTGGCGGGCGCGCGAACGCGCCACATTACGTTGTGGCGTCAGCCTACCGCCTCAAGGCAGTGAATCAAGCGCAAAACCGGACGTTCAGACCAGGGCGGTGCAGGCCTGGCGGATGCGCGCGCAGGCCTCCTTCAGGAGATCGGTCGCGGTCGCGTAGGAGACGCGGAAGCAGGGCGAGAGCCCGAAGGCGGACCCCTGGACCGCGGCGACGCCTTCGGCCTCGAGGAGATAGGTGATGAAGTCGTCGTCGGTGCGCAGGACCTGACCGCCCGGGGTGGTCTTGCCGATCACGCCCGAGCACGACGGATAGACGTAGAATGCACCCTCCGGCGTTGGGCAGGAGAGGCCCGGGCAGTCGTTGAGCATGGCGACGACCATGTCGCGGCGCTCGCGGAAAACGCGGTTGTTCTCGGCGATGAAGTCCTGCGGCCCGTTCAGCGCGGCGACACCGGCGGCCTGGGTGATCGAGCTGGTGTGGGTGGTGCTTTGCGACTGGACCTTGTTCATCGCCCGGATCAGCTCTGTCGGGCCGGCCCCCCAGCCAAGCCGCCAGCCGGTCATGGCATAGGCCTTCGAACAGCCGTTCATCGTCAGCGTCCGCTCGTACAGGCGCGGTTCGACCTGCGCCGGGGTGACGAAGGCGAAGTCGTCGTAGACGATGTGCTCATAGATGTCGTCGGTCATCACCCAGACGTGAGGGTGGCGAACGAGCACGTCGGTGATCGCCTTCATTTCCGCGGCGGTGTACGCGGCGCCGGTGGGGTTCGACGGCGAGTTCAGGATCAGCCACTTGGTCCTTGGCGTGATCGCGCGGTCGAGGTCGCCCGGGTCGAGCTTGAAGTTGCGCTCCGCCGGGCACGGCACGATCACCGGCTGACCCTCGGCAAGGAGGACGATGTCGGGGTAGGAAACCCAGTAGGGAGCCGGGATGACGACCTCGTCGCCGGCTTCGACCGTGGCGACGATGGCGTTGTAGATCGTCTGCTTGCCACCGCAATTCACGGTGATCTGCTCGGCCGAATAGTCGAGGTCGTTGTCGCGCTTGCACTTGGCCGAGATGGCCTGGCGCAGCGCCGGGGTGCCGGCGACGGCGGTGTACTTGGTCTCACCGCGGTCGATCGCCGCCTTGGCCGCGGCCTTGATGTGATCGGGCGTGTCGAAGTCGGGCTCGCCGGCGCCCAGGCCGATGACGTCGCGCCCCTGGGCCTTCAGCTCGGCCGCCTTCTGGGTCACGGCGATCGTCGGCGACGGCTTGATGCGACCGAGACGTTGCGCGAGGAATGCCATGAGGAACCCGCCGATGTCGTATGAGAAAAACGAGCGGGCACATTAGGGTCCGGCCAAAGCGCCCGCAACCCCGCACGTGGCGTCAGTGGCATCCGCTTGCCGGCGGTGGCTTGGCGTCCGCCGCTCGGGATGGCGCGGCAACCGCGGCGATAGCGTGAAGCGCGCAAATTCATGCCAATAGTTAGCGTACAAGTTACTATGATTACGAATTGTTAACTATGTCTATATTTCGGCGACACGGTACCCTGCCGCCGTTAGAGGGCCAGCATTGGCTTAACAAGGGGAGGGACCACCGGATGCGCTGGTTGCTTGTCGTAATGACCTTGGCGCTGCTCGCAGGATGCGCCACGGCGCAGGAAGTCTGCACCAAGAAAGGCTACGACCCGGGAACGGATGCGTACGCCAAGTGCATGAAACAGCAGAGCATTCCCGACTAGGACCTGATCGTGATCTAGAGTTCTTGCGAGGCTGGCTACAGGCAGCCAAGTGCGGGTCGCGCTGACGTGCGCCCGGCACTTTTTGCGCCTGTTGACGGCGCCTCGCCCGCTCGCGCCGATCGGCAGCCCGACGGCAACGAGCCGTGGCCGTTCCGGCCTCTCCCGAAGCCATCGTCGCCTGCACTTACGTCCGGATGGGCGCTTGCCCGGCCTGCCGCCTTCAGCTCGATGGTGCGGGCGGTCGGACTCGAACCGACACTCTGTCACCAGAACCGGATTTTGAGTCCGGCGCGTCTGCCAATTCCGCCACGCCCGCCGTGCGCATCATCGATCGGCACAGGAATAGGGGACTATAGCTCGCGGCGACGCGAGGTCAACGTCATGCGCGCGGATCCTCGCACGCCGTCGGCGGCGGTCGAAGACGCCCGACGCCGGCGCGGTCGATACCGTCGTCGTGAAGCGAACGCCTGCGCTCGAAGCGAACGAAGCGAGCGCGCCGGCTACATCGCCTCCTTGATCCCCCGTCGAATCAGCCACCAGTTCATCGGATAGCTGGTGGCGAAGCCGAACAACATGGCGATCTGCATCATGAACCAGAACTCAACGGAGTTGACGCGCAAGGGCGCGCCGAGAACCGTCCGGAAAATGTAGAAGTAGGCGATCGCCATGAAGCCGTACATCCCGAGCTGCCAGGCGGTCAGCGAGGCGGCGTCGGCTTTGACCGCCTGGACCAGAGCCCGCGCCGGCGAAAGATTGCGCATCGGCTTTATGGTGAAATACTGAAAGGCGACGCCGAATGCGAAAGCGAAGATGTAGTCGACGATCCAGACGGCGAAGATCTTCTCCGAAAAAATGCTCTGATAGCCGAACCAGATGGCGATGACCGGAACGAGAAAGACGAGCCATTCGGCGACGATGTCGCCGAGCGTGCAGCCGCTCCCGCAATGGCTCGCGCCCTTTCCGACCTTCACCGGAAAGGGCGTCTGCGCCTTTGCCGGCATCTCCTCGCCGCGCTGCATCGCCGCGTGCGCCTTTTCGTGCGCCGCCAGCCGGCCGTAGGTGAAATAGCCCCACAGCGCGAGCACACGGCGAACAGCGCCGTGACCGGCCAGACGATGTTCATGATCCACATGTGCTGCGGATGTCGCCGGACGTCGATGGCGATGACGACCATGCAGGCGAACCCGAGCAGCAAGGATACGATCGACAGCGTGTGGAGCCACGGTGGAACCATCTGTCACCTCCCCTGTCCTGTCCCTCCGCGGAGGCCCTGTCCCGTCCCTCCGCGGAGGCGCGAGCGCCCGCCCGCGCCACGCCCCCTCGAAGGCAAAACCTGCAGGCGACCTGAAGTTCCGCAACGACGGGCAAAAGGCGGCTTGCTGGGACGAAGGCGCGACAAGAGATCCCCGGCGCACTGCGCCGCCGAGGGCAAGGCTTGACGCCGAAGGATGCTTAACGCCGGATAATGCGGCCGCCTGCCGCCTTTGGCTTCATGGCCGTCACCGCAGATTCTCCGCGCGCGCCGGGTGACGGAAGGGAGAGCGAGGATGGGGAGCGAAACAAGCGCGAACCGGCAATCGCCAGATCGAAAACCGCGACTTTAGCCATACAATGACGTGTAGCGCATGGTGCGCTGGCACGCGGGCATTATGACAGGAGCAGCTCTATGGGTATTATCAGTTGGATCGTCTTCGGCCTGATCGCCGGGCTTATCGCCAAACTCTTGATGCCGGGCAAGGATCCGGGCGGGTTCTTCATTACCATCCTGCTCGGCATTGCCGGTGCGCTCGTCGGCGGCTTCATCGCCCGCGCCATGGGGCTGGGCGACATCGACGGCTTCAACCTCGGCAGCTTCTTCATAGCTGTCGCCGGTTCCATTCTGCTTCTGATCGGCTACCGCATGGTCAAGCGCTAGACCGCAACGGGGCGCGGCGGTCGCTTCCGAGCGCTCGCCGCTAGCGCTGAACGATGAACCGGCGCGCGTCGAGGCGAGCCTGCCAGCCATGGCGTTCGAGCTCCGGATCGCGGTGATCTTCTTCGGGGTAGCCAAGGCAGAGATAGGCGACCAGTCGCCATTCGTCCGGGACCTCCAGGGTCGCCCGGACTTCGTCTGCATCGAGAATCGACACCCAGCCCATGCCGACGCCATGGGCGCGTGCGGCCAGCCACAACGTATGAACGGCGCCGACGACCGAGTAGGCCAGGGTCTCGGGCATGGTCTGTCGGCCGAGCCCGTGGCCGTGGCCGGTTCCGGTGTCGGCGAAGATCGCGAGATGCGTCGGCGCCCGCTCCAGTCCGGCCAGTTTCAGCGAGGCGTACAGGCGCGCTCGGTCCCCGGCGTAGGCGGCGAGCGCGTCGGCGTTGCAGCGCGCAAAGTTGTCGCGGACCGCGGCGCGCCGCGCCGGCTCGTCGACCTTTACGAAGCGCCACGGCTGGCTGTTGCCGACCGACGGCGCGAGCGCGGCGAGTTCGACCAGACGATCGAGCAGGCCCGGCGACAACGGCTCGGTGCGGAAGCGACGGACGTCGCGTCGCCAACGAAACAGGGTTTCAAGCTGTCGGCGGAAGGCAGCGCTGAAGTCGGGCGGCGGGCAGGATTCGATCGGTATCACGATGCGCCGGACTGTAGCGCGCGCGTCGCCATGTGCAAGCGCAGGTGCGAGGTCGAAGCGCCGCCACCGACGTGACTGCGCCGCTCGTCAAGCGGGGAGCGGGGAGCGGGCGGGATGCGATCGCACGGCCGAGACCCCACGTCATCCGTATCGGCGGATCGACCATCGGCGCTCCGGGAGCGGGCGTCGCTCGCCGATCTGCAATCGCAGGATCCGGAAAGCCCCTCGGCGTGCCCCTCCCTGCCCGCCTCGCCGCCCGACTCGCTGCCGTCGCGATCGCCGCCGTGGCCCTTCTCGCGGCCCCGCGGCTCAGCGCGGAGGATGCCGGGGCGGCGTGGGCGGCGCTGCGCGCGGGCGGCCACATCGCTCTCATGCGCCACGCCAGCGCGCCGGGAACCGGCGATCCGGCCGGGTTCCGTCTGGATGACTGCGCAACGCAGCGCAATCTTTCGACGGCGGGCCGAGCCGAAGCCCGCGCGATCGGCGCGTCGTTCCGCGCCCACGACATTGCGGTCGCGGACGTCTATTCGAGCCAATGGTGCCGCTGCCTGGAAACGGCGCGACTGCTCGATCTCGGCCCGGTCGCGCCGCTTCCGCTCTTGAATTCCTTCTTCGCATCGTCCGACCAGGAGCCGGCGCAGATGGCGGCGCTGCGCGCCTGGCTGGGCGCGCGCGAGGCGAACGCGACTGCCGTGCTCGTCACTCATCAGGTCGTCGTCACGGCCCTGAGCGGCGTCTTTCCCCGGTCCGGAGAAATCGTCGTCGCCCGGGTTCTCGCCGACGGCGGCCTGCGCGTCGTCGGCCGGATCCCGCCGCCGGGGTAGAGCGTGTCTCCCGCGGCTCAGGCGCCGATCTTGCCGCCGTCGGCGCGCTGGATCGCGAGCGTCGCCGAGCGCGGAACCTTGTCGCCGCCGTCCGGCCAATGGCTGCTCAGGTTGCCCGCGGCGAACGCCTCGGCGGCCGTCGTCGCACCGGGGTGCTGGACATTGACGAACATCGTCGTCTGATCGGGCGTGGTCACCACACCGGTCATCTCCTGGCCGACCGGCCCGGTGAGGAAGCGGCGGATTTCGCCGGTCCGCGGGTCCGCCGCCAGCATCTGGTTGTTGCCGAACACGGCATAACCGCCCGTATTCAGGCTGTCCTCGCCGATGTCGGTCTCGATCCACAGCCGGCCGTCGGCGTCGCACCACAGGCCGTCGGGACAGGCGAAAATGTTGTCCGCGCCCAATGCCCGCCTCTTGAAGGTCCGGCTGGTTTCCTTCGCGCCGGCGAGAACGAAAAGATCCCAGTCGAAGGTTTCCGCCGCATGATCGTCGCCCGCTTCGCGCCAGCGAATGATCTGGCCGAAGCGGTTCTGGGCGCGCGGGTTGGCGGCGTCGACCTCGGCCTCGGTCCGCCGGGTGTTGTTGGTGAGCGTGAAAAAGACGGCCCCCGACGTCGGGTCGATGGCGCCCCACTCCGGCCGGTCCATCCTCGTCGCACCGGCCCGATCGGCGGCGAGGCGGGTGTTGATCAGGATTTCGGCGAGATCGGCGAAACCGTTCTCCGGCGTCAGCCCGTTCTTGCCCGGAACCAGGGCCAGCCATTCGCCGCTGCCGTCGTCATGGAAGCGGGCGGCGTAGAGCGTACCCTCGTCGAGGAGCGCGCCGGAGGCGGTGGCCGGGTCGAACGGCGCCGCCGAAACGAACTTGTAGATGTATTCGAAGCGGGAGTCGTCGCCAGCGTAGCACACCACCGGCTTGCCGGCCCGCGCCGGCGCGAAGATGACGTTTTCGTGCGCGAAGCGGCCGAGGTGGGTGCGTTTCACCGGGACGGACCGCGGGTCGAACGGGTCGATCTCGACCATCCAGCCGAACGCGTTCGGCTCGTTGCGATAATCGCCGGTTGCGTCGTCGGCCTTGCGCGAGGCGTCGAAGCGGATCGTCTCGTCGGCGCCGTCGGCGGCCAGCTCCCAGCCGTAGCGGCTCATCGCCCCGACGGCGACATCGTATCGCGCTTGCTCGCGCGGCAGGTCGGGTTTGTCGCCGCTGGTGTCGTTGTTCCGGAAGTAGCCGGCCCAGTTCTCTTCGGCCGCCATGTAGGTGTTCCACGGCGTGACGCCGTGGGAGCAGTTCGCCAGAGTTCCGCGCACCCCGGTGCCGTCGGGGCTGTAGCGGGTGCGCAGTTGCGGCGCGCCGCGCGCGGGCCCGGAGATCGCCATTGGCGTCAGCGCCGTGATCCGCCGGTTCAGCGGATCGGGCCGGACGCTCCACTTCCCGTCGCTCCCGCGGCCGATGCGAAGGACCGAGACGCCGTGGGCGTTCATCTCCTTCAGCACCTCGTCGGCGTCGCGCGCGCCGTCCGTGACGATCACCGTCTCCCCGTCGAAAGGCTTGCCGGCATAGGCCGCGTGGAGGAATCGCGGCTCGACGTATTCATGGTTGACGACCAGGAGCCCTTCGGTCGAGCTGCCGTGCAGGGGGAAGAAGTGCATGCCGTCATGATGGCTGCCCACCTGCCGGCCCTGCTCCGCGCCGGTCGCCTCCTGCGAAAATGCGCCGCCGCCGTCGAGAGCCGTGCCCCACGGCGCCAGCACATCGACGCGGTAGCCCTCCGGGACCACGACCGTGTCGGCCTCGCCGGTCGTCACCGGCTTGAAGCCCAGCAACCCCGACGGCTCGGCCCGAGGCTCGACCCCGCCCACCCGATCCGCGCCCGTAGCCGCGCGTGCGCCGGGCGGGGGTGCGAAAACCGCGGTGACGGCGGCGGCCAGACCGCCCGCCAATACGTCCCGGCGCGAGGCGCGCGCCGTCAGCACCTCGGCGAATGTTCGGCTGTCGCCGGCGTTGCTCGCTTGGTTTCGATCCGACATCCTGATCCCTCGTCTCCCTACCGGCACCGGCGTTCGCTGTCGCTCTCGATCACCATAGAGGAGAGACATGACAGTTGATCGAGCGCCCGGACGCCCCGCCACAGCCGTGTCGGTTGCAGCCGACGACGGCGCGGCAACGCAGGATAAGGCGCAGCGCGTCCCGGTACCGCCGATAAAGCGCGTCTCGCAGACACCGCGACGGGCCGGCGCGGACGCTGACAGCCGCGGAAGCGGGCCGCCGGCCGGCAAGGCCTCTCATCCCATCTCGCAACGATCATGGCATACTGCGCCGCATGAGCGCGCCGCCCCCCGTTCGTACCCGGCTCAGCACCGGCCTGTCCGCCCGCCTGCTCATTCTGACGGTGCTGTTCGTCATGCTGTCGGAAGTGCTGATCTACGTCCCGTCCATTGCCCGCTTCCGCAGGGACTACCTTGAAAACAGCATCGCCAAGGCGCACCTGGCGGTGCTCGCGCTCGAAGCGACCCCGGACAACATGGTCAGCAGAGAGTTGCAGATGGCGCTGCTCAGCCACGCCGACGCCTACGCCATCGTCGTCACGGACGCGCACCAGCGGATGCTGGTGCTGGGGGAGCCGGCGCCGCCTTCGGTGGATGCGCGCATCGACCTTCGCGAGGAAGGGGTGTGGGACTGGATCTCCCAGGCGTTCGCCACCCTATCGCAGACGGCCAACCGCGTCCTCGCGGTGACCGGTTCCTCGCCGGCCGAGCCCGGTACCGCGGTCGAGGTGATCGTCGACGAGACGCCCCTGCGCGACGCGATGCGCGCGTTCTCGATCCGCATCCTGACGCTGTCCATCATCATCTCGCTTGTGACCGCCGGGCTCGTCTTCTTTTCCCTGCAGTGGCTCATGGTTCGCCCGATCGTTCAACTTACCGATGCGATGATGCGCATTCGCGAACGCCCCGAGGACACCACTGCGGTCCTGAGGCCGACGTCCCGCACCGACGAGATCGGCGTCGCACAGCGCGAGCTTGCCGTCATGCAGGCCCAGATCCGCGCTTCCCTGCGCCAGAAGAGCCGGCTCGCGGCCATCGGCGCGGCCATGGCGAAGATCAATCACGATCTGCGCAATGCGCTGTCGACCGCGACGCTCGCCTCCGACCGGCTGTCGGCGATCGCCGATCCCGAGGTTCAGCGGGTGGCGCCCGCGCTTTACGGCGCCATCGACCGGGCCAGCACGCTGTGCACCCGGACGCTCGATTTCGTCAGCGAGGTCGAACCGAACCTGCGCATCGCGTCGTTCCGGCTCGGCGAGCTGGTTGCCGAAGTCGAAACGGGTCTCGCCGACGGTGCCGGCAAGCCCGTCGCGGTCGCCTGCCGCGAGCGCGATCTCGTGCTCGAAGGCGACCGCGACCATTTCCTCCGGGTGCTGGCGAACCTGGCCGCGAACGCCGCTCAGGCCGGAGCGCGCAAGATCGAGATCGAAGCGACGGCGCTCGGAAATCGGTTGATCATCGAACTCCGCGACGACGGCTCAGGGATCCCGCCGGCGCAACGCGACACGCTGTTCATCCCGTTCTCGACCTCGGGGCGCAACGGCGGCACCGGCCTGGGCCTCGCGATCGCAAGGGAGATCGTTCGCGCCCACGGCGGCGAACTGTCGCTTGCGGCGACCGGGCCCGCAGGCACCACCTTCCGCATCGACATGCCGCGCTCGCACCTCGCGGGGCGGAGGGTCGCAACGGCGATGCCTGACATCGTCGCGGCGCAGCAAAATGACTTGCGCGGCACCGGCGAAAGGGAAAAGTATACCCGCGCGGCCGGACCCCATGCCGGCGCGCGCAACGACAATGGACAAGAAACGAAAAGCTGACCGAGGGGAAAGCGAAGATGATGCGTCAATTGGGACGTTGGATCGTCGGCGGCATGGTCGCCATCGTCGGTTTGGTTGCCCTGTTCCTGGCGTCGCGGGCCGAGGAACCGGCCATGTACTACTCGGGGCTGGCCTTCTTTGTCGGCAGCGTTCTGTTCAACTTCCTTCAGATCAAGCAGGTCTACGACGAGCAAAGCCGCCACTGACGCAAGGCGCCGGCCCCGAGGCGAGACAAGCTCGCCTTCGGGCCGACAAGCGCGATCGGGAATTCGGCGGCCGGGGTGGCCGTGGGCGGTTCGGGGCGACCGGTGGCCGCAGGTTCAGCCGGCGGCGAGGAAACTCGTGATATCCTCAGGCGAGCCGAGGGAGCGGCCGGTGAGTCCGCGGTCGATCCGCCGGGCGAGCCCTGACAGGACCTTGCCGGCGCCGATCTCGACCAACTCATCGACGCCCTGGGCGCGCATGTAGAGGACGCTTTCGCGCCAGCGGACCATGCCGGTGACCTGGCTGACGAGCAGGTCGCGAATCTCCGCCGGGCTCGTCACCTCGCGCGCCGTGACATTCGAGATCAGCGGCACGAGCGGCGGCTGGATGTCGACCGCGGCCAGCGCCTCGGCCATGACATCGGCGACCGGAGCCATCAGCGGACAGTGAAAGGGCCCGCTCACGGGCAGCATGATCGACCGCTTGGCCCCGCGCAGGGCGGCGATCTCGGTCGCGCGCTTCACGGCGGCCCGGCTGCCGCTGATCACGACCTGACCGGGGGCATTGTCGTTGGCGGCGACGCAAACCGCGCCGTCATAGGAATCGCGGGTGGCCTCGGCGGCGATTTCGCGCGCTGCGGCCAGCTCCAGGCCCATCAGCGCCGCCATCGCGCCATCCCCGACCGGCACCGCCGTCTGCATCGCAAGCCCGCGCTTGCGCAAAAGCCGGGCGGCGTCGCCGATGGAGAAGCTGCCGGCCGCGGTGAGCGCGGTGTACTCGCCCAGCGAATGGCCGGCGACGAAGCGGCCGAGCGTGTGGATACCGCAGCCGTATTCACGCTCGAGGACGCGCAGGACGGCCATGCTGACCGCCATCAGCGCCGGCTGGGCGTTTTCGGTCAGCGTGAGCACGTCTTCCGGACCGTTGGCCATCAGGGCGGAGAGAGTCTCGCCCAAAGCGTCATCGACTTCGGCGAACACCTCGCGGGCGTCTGCGAACTCCTTCGCCAGAGCACTGCCCATGCCGACCGCCTGCGAGCCTTGTCCGGGGAAAACCAGCGCGCGGGTCGCCGCGAGCGCCGGCGCCGAGGCCAGCGCCGCCTCGGCGAGAACGGGCGCGGGCGCAGCTTCGCGAACCTTGGCGTCGGTAACAGGCATGATCAAACCCCTTTCGCTTCGAGCAGGTCAGGTCGAAGGAATGTCAATGAGCGGACTTGCTGAAGAAAACCTCTGTGTCTACGCCCTCTCGCCGACTGACGCGAGCGCACGGCGCCGAACGATGCGGAGGCGCGGCGTCTTTCACTGAGCGCACTCACTTCGCCGAACTGCCGCAGGGCCTGCCGCCTTTTGCGGCCGAACACTCAAGTCTCTTAGGCGGCAGCCGTACCCAGGGCAACAAAAAAATAACATTGAAGTGTGAACGGAGTGTTTCCGAGCACAACATCTGGGAACGCAGGCTGCGACCGCGGACGCCTGTTGTTTTTGCGTAACAGCAAAAGCGATCGTGCATATTCAACCGGAGGCCTCCCCCTCCGGGGCATAGACCAGCATCACCCGCTCGGCCAGCTCCAGGGCCGTGGTCAAGCCTTCGAGGACGACCGCGTTTGCGCCGGCGGTGCGCATGCGTCCGATCCAGTCCTCGTCGGGCGCGCGAACAAAGATTTTGAGCCCCGGGAAGGTGCGCCGCGCCAAAGCCGTGATCTGCTCTGCGATCGCCGCCTCGGGTACGGAAACCACGAGCGCGTGCGCGCGCTCGAGATGCGCGGCGCGGAGGACCTCCGTCCGGCCGGCGTTCCCGTAATAGACCGGGAGGTTGCGGATGCGGCTGGCGCGGACCCGTCGCGCCGACAGGTCGAGGATCAGGACCGGCACACGCTGACCGGCGAGGTAGCGAGCGACGGCCATGCCGACCTGGCCGAAGCCGGCGATGACGACGTGGTTGCGGACCTCGCCGCCCTCGCGGTCGAGATTGCCGAGCAGCGACACCCCGCTGCGACCCTTCGGCGCGAACCGCGACACGAGGACCGCCCCCAGCGGCGTCAGCGCCATCGATACGCCGACGGCGACCGTCAGCAACTGGCGCGCCTCGCCGTCGAGGAGCCGGCTGTCGAAGGCCAGCGCCAGGAGCACGAAGGCGAACTCGCTGCCCTGGGACAGCAGCGCGGCAAGCGCCAGCGCCCGCTCGCGCGGCGCGCCGAAGGCCATCGCAAGGACGAACAGGATGGCCGTCTTGATCGCCATCAGTCCGACCACCAGCGCGCCGAGCGTCGGGGCGTTGAGCGCGGCGAAGCGAAGGTCGAGGGTCATGCCGACGGTCATGAAGAACAGGCCGAGGAGCAGGCCGCGAAACGGCTGGATGTCGGCCGCGACCTGATGACGGTATTCGGTATCGGCGACCATCTTGCCGGCGAGGAACGCCCCCAGCGCCATCGACAGCCCGGCCTCCTCCGTCACCCAGCCGATCCCGAGGACGAGGAGCAGGGTCGCGCCGGTAAAGACCTCGGGCGCGCCCGTTTCGGCGGCGAGCCGCAACAGGGAGCGCAAGATCGTCCGTTCGAAGAGAATGAACGCAACGAGGACGAACCCGAACTTGAGCGCCGCCATCCCCAGCGGGATCGCGACCGATTCGCCGCCGTTGCCGAGCGCCGCGGCGATGACGATCATGGGCGCGACCATCAGGTCCTGGACGAGCAGGATGGCGATGGTGCTGCGGGCGAACTGGCCCGTCATCTGCCCCCGTTCGCTCAGAATCTGAAAGACGACGGCGGAGGATGAAAACGTCAGGGCGCCGCCGACGACAACCGCCGCGGCCGGGCTCAATCCGAGCATTATGGCCGCGCCCGCCAGTATTGCGGTGGTGACGAGAACCTGGGCGCCGGCAAGCAGGAATGCGCGCATCCCGAACAGGCGCAGCCGCTCGTTGCTGACTTCCAGTCCGACGGCGAAGAGCAGGAAGACGACGCCGAGTTCCGCCAGGTTCCGGCTTTCTTCGCCGCCGGAGAACAGGCCGAGCACCGACGGGCCGATGACGATGCCCGCGGTAAGGTAGGCCAGCGCCGAGCCGATCTTCAGCCGTTGGAAGATCGGCACAAACGCGAGCAGGGCGACGAGCAGGATAAGGACGTCCTGGATGTAGTTGTGCTCGTTCAGCTCCACGCGCCGGCGCCCCACTCGGTCGTTCAGGCAAAAGTATAGCATGGCCGACCGCCGGCGCGGCGCCGCGGCCGCGGCGATTGGGCCCGACGCCCGGCTCAATCGAGATGGAAGGTCAGGCTCTTGAGGTAGGCGGACTCGGGAAGGTGGGGATGGACGGGATGATCGGCCGATGCGCCGGCGGCGCGGATGACGCGGCCGCTGCGGCCCGCCGCCGCCAGCCCGCGGACCGCCTCCGCGGCGAACGCGGTGACTTCGACATTGTGCGAGCAGGAGGCGACGAACAGAATGCCGCCGGGTTCGACGAGCGCAGCGGCGAGGCGCGTCAGCTTGCGATAGCCGCGCAAGCCGGTGCCGAGTTCCTTGCGCGATTTGACGAAGGCCGGCGGATCGGCGACGACGACGGCGAAGCGCTCGCGGGCGTCGACCATGGCCTGCAGGGCCTCGAACACCTGGGCGCGGCGGAAGGTGCAGCGCTCGCCGAGGCCGTTGGCCGCGGCCGCGTCGCCGGCAAGCCTCAACGCCGGTTGCGACGAGTCGATGCCGAGCACGGCGCTCGCGCCGGAGCAGGCCGCCGCCAGGGCGAATCCGCCGGAATGGCAGTAGGCGTCGAGCATGCGTCCTTGCGCGGCAAGCGGGGCGATGAAGGCGCGGTTGTCGCGCTGATCGAAGAACCAGCCGGTCTTCTGTCCGGCGAGCAGGTCGGCCGCGTAGAGGACGCCGTTTTCGCGCACGCTCACCGGTCCGTCGAGGCGGCCCTTGGCGAGGGCGACGGACGCGGCCAGCCCCTCGCCTGCCCGCGCCGGAGAGTCGTTGCGCACGACGACGATCGCCGGCGCCAGCACCGTGTCGATGGCGGAGAGGATCTCGTCAATCAGCGCGTCGACGACGGCGGTGTTGGCCTGGACGACGACGGCAGCGTCGAAGCGGTCGACGACAAGGCCGGGGATGCCATCGGCTTCGGCGTGGATCAGCCGGTAGAACGGCTCGCGATACAGCCGCTCGCGCAAGGCAAGGGCGGAACGGAGCCGGTCTGCGAAAAAGCGCCGGTCGATGACGCCCGCGCCGTCGCGGTCGAACAGGCGAAAGGCGATCAGCGCGTGCGGATTGAAGCCGCCGACGCCGAGCGGTTTGCCGTCGACGCGATGCAACGTCGCCAAGCTCCCCGCCGGCAAGGCCTTGGCCTCGGCGTCCATGCGAATCTCGTTGGAGTACACCCAGGGATGGCCGTGCGAGACGCGCTTGTCGCGACCGGCGAGCAGGTAGATGCGTGGAAGCGGCGACGATGAGGTGGGCGTCACTTGAGCTCACATGTTGCGAGATGATTTTGGGGCCCGCTATCTGGCCCGCAGGCCTTCGTACTCCTGACGTATCTTCTTGTCACTTCCGACAGGTTTCAGCCTACGGCGGCGCGCCTACCGCCCGAGCGCAACGCCCTCGCGGCGGGGGTCGGCCGCGCCTTCGAGACCGCCTCGGGTCACGGCAATGGCGTTGAGGCCGCTCTCGAGTTCGCGGATGTCGACCTGATGGCCGAGCGCCTCGAGCTCCGGCCCCAGCGCGGCCGCCTCGGTGCCGGCCTCCAGTTCGGTCGGACCGTTGCGGTTGAGCCTGTTGCCGAGCGACACGGCCTGCGCCACGTCGAGACCCCAGTCGAGGGTGGCGATCAACGATTTCGCCACGTAGCCGATGATCCGCGAGCCGCCGGGCGAACCGGTGGCGAAGATGGGACGGCCGTCCGCGTCGAGGACCAGCGTCGGGGCCATCGAACTGCGCGGCCGCTTGCCCGGCTGCGGCCTGTTGGCGACCGCCTCGCCGGTCTGCGTCGTCGGCGCGAACGAGAAGTCGGTCAGCTCGTTGTTGAGCATGAAGCCGCGGACCATCAGCCGCGAGCCGAACGGACTTTCGATGCTGTTGGTCATCGAAGCGACGTTGCCGGCGGCGTCGACGACGCTGATGTGCGTCGTCGACAGGTTGCGCGCCTCGTCGGGAAGCGCCGCCGCGCGCCGCGCCGCTCCCGGCGGCAGTCCGGGTGCCGCCTCGCCTGCCGCCGCCCGCGGCCCGATCAGCCGCGCCCGCTGCGCCAGGTAGGCAGCATCGAGCAGGCCCGCGACGGGCACCTTCGCGAACTTCGGATCGGCGATGTAGGCGTTGCGATCGGCGAAGGCGAGCCGGCTCGCCTCCGCCAGCCGATGGACGCCGAGCGCCGACTGCGGGCCTGTCGCCGCCATGTCGAAGCCGCGGAGCAGCCCCAGGATCTGCAGCGTCGTCAGCCCGCCCGAAGAGGGCGGCGGCATGCCGCAGACCCGCCGCCCGCGGTAGTCGAGGCAGACCGGTTCGCGCCGGATCGCCCGGTAGCCGGCGATGTCGGCCTCGCTCATGGCGGCAGGGTTGCGCGACGCCGTGCTGACGGTGCGGGCGATATCGGCGGCGATCGGGCCTTCGTAGAAGGCTGACGGGCCGCCGTCGGCGATGGCCCGGAGTGTCGCCGCCAGCTCGGGGTTGAGCAAGGTGCTGCCCGCCGGCAGGGGCTCGGCCGTTTCGGTATAGAAGTACTTCGCCGGCGCGGGAAAGGTCTTCAGATACGCGTCTTCGGCGATGGACTGGTGCAACCGCGGCGAGACAGCGAAGCCGTCCTCGGCGTGGGCGATGGCCGGCGCGAACAGGTCGGCCCATGGCAGCGTCCCGAAATCGTCGTGCGCCGCCTCGAGCATGCGAAGCAGCCCCGGCACCCCGACCGAGAGGCCGCCGACGACGGCGTCGTAGAACGCGCGCGGTTTCCCGGCGGCGTCGAGAAACATCGCCGGGCGGGCGGAGGCCGGCGCCGTCTCGCGACCGTCGTAGGCGAAAACGCGGTGGCCGGCGGCGTCGTAATAGAGAAGGAAGCCGCCGCCGCCGATCCCGGAGGACTGCGGCTCGACCAGGTTGAGGACCATCGCCGCCGCGATCGCCGCATCGATGGCGCTGCCGCCTGCGGCCAAAACCTCGCGACCGGCTTCGGCGGCGAGCGGGTGGCCGGCGACGATCATGGCGTGTTTCGCCCGGACGAGCTCTGCCGGCGGCGGCGACGCGACACCCGCGGCGGTCTCCGGCTTGTCGGCAACCTGCGTGCAGGCGACAAGCAGGGATAGGACGGCGACGGCGAGGCCCGCGACCGTCGTCCGGCGGATGCTGCGCTTCCTGTTCATGTCGATCTTCCCGTCCGGATGGCCGGCCGGGGCGGCCCACCGTTGCAGCCGCACCACCGGTTGAGGTTGATTTTCACCGAATATCAAGAAACCGCAAATCGTTTCTGCAATTGATAGGCATTCGACAAAGCGGCGCGCATCGCGCGAGAGGTGAAACAATGGCGGAAGCTAAGAACGCGCAATGTTCCGGATCGGAGGCCGGAGCCAGACCGGACCCGCTAACGCGTTGACTGCGTTGCCTTGACCCCCTAGCATGCATCTTTTCTAATGAACGAATGCGCCGCCGAGTTCGGCGTGGTCGACGCGGACGCCTTGCCGGAGTTCGAATCTTTGCTAACGACTCGCACTACGCTTCTGCCGTTCCCGGCGCGAATATTCGCTTCTCATCATCTTGTTTTTGTTCTAATCAGAGCGGCCGGGCGTCGATCATGTCTGGATATGCGCATTTTTAGGGTGTGGAGCAACTCATGAGCGTAGCGGTGGCCAGCAGCGCGGTTGGACCGGGCAACCACGCCGGCTTCTACGAAGACGAGGTTATTCGCAAGTTCGTCGTCGCCACGATGTTCTGGGGCGTCGTCGGCTTTCTCGTCGGGACCTACATCGCGTTCGAGTTGGCATATCCCGTCCTCAACCTCGATCTGCCTTGGACCACCTTCGGCCGGCTGCGCCCGGTCCACACCTCGGCGGTCATCTTCGCCTTCGGCGGCAACGCCCTGCTCGGCACCTCGTTCTATGTCGTCCAGCGCACCTGTCGCGCACCGCTCTTCGGCGGCGCCGCGCTCGGCAATTTCGTCTTCTGGGGCTACCAGGCCTTCATCGTCCTGGCGGCGAGCGGTTACGTCCTCGGCATCACCCAGAGCAAGGAATACGCCGAGCCGGAGTGGTACACCGACCTGTGGCTGACGATCGTCTGGGTCGCCTACCTCGTCTGCTTTGTCGGCACGGTCATGCGGCGCAGGGAGCCGCACATCTACGTCGCCAACTGGTTCTACCTCGCCTTCATCATCACCATCGCGATGCTGCACATCGTCAACAACCTCGCGGTGCCGGTGTCGTTCTTCGGGACCAAGAGCTACATCGTCTGGAGCGGCGTCCAGGACGCGATGACCCAGTGGTGGTACGGTCATAACGCCGTCGGCTTCTTCCTCACTTCCGGCTTCCTGGGGATTATGTACTACTTCATCCCCAAGCAGGCGGAGCGGCCGGTCTATTCCTACCGGCTCAGCATCGTTCACTTCTGGACCCTGATCTTTATCTACATCTGGGCCGGCCCGCACCATCTTCACTACACCGCGTTGCCCGACTGGACCCAGACGCTCGGCATGGTCTTCTCGATCGTGCTGTGGATGCCGTCGTGGGGCGGCATGATCAACGGCGTCATGACCCTGTCCGGGGCCTGGGACAAGCTGCGCACCGATCCGATCCTGCGCTTCCTCGTCGTCTCGGTCGCGTTCTATGGAATGAGCACCTTCGAGGGGCCGATGATGTCCATCAAGGCGGTCAACTCGCTCAGCCACTACACCGACTGGACCATCGGCCATGTCCACTCCGGCGCGCTCGGCTGGGTCGCCATGATCAGCTTCGGCGCCGTCTACTTCCTCGTTCCACGGCTGTGGAACCGCCAGCGGCTGTACTCGCTGCGCCTGGTTACCTACCATTTCTGGATCTCGACCATCGGCATCGTGCTTTACATCACGGCGATGTGGATCTCCGGGATCATGCAGGGGCTGATGTGGCGGGCCTACGACAGCCTCGGCTTCCTGCAGTACTCGTTCATCGAGACGGTCGAGGCGATGCACCCCTACTACGTCATCCGCGCGCTGGGCGGGCTCTTCTTCCTCATCGGCTCGCTGGTCATGGTCTACAACCTGGTGCGAACCGTCCGCGGCGATCTGCGCCGGGAAGCGGCCTTCGAACGGCCGCGGGCGGCGGTCGCTCCCAACGCAGCCGAATGAGCGGGTGGCGGGTTATGAAACACGAACTGTTCGAACGAAACGTCATCATCCTTTCCGTTGCGGTCCTGATCACGGTGGCGATCGGCGGCCTGGTCCAGCTTGTCCCGCTGTTCACAATGGAACAGACCATCGAGCAGGTGGAGGGCGTGCGTCCCTACTCCCCGCTTGAGCTGGCCGGTCGCAACATCTACGTCCGCGAGGGCTGCTACCTCTGCCACAGCCAGATGATCCGGACCTTCCGCGACGAGGACGAGCGCTACGGCCACTACAGCCTTGCCGCCGAGAGCATGTACGACCACCCCTTCCAATGGGGCTCGAAGCGCACCGGCCCCGATCTCGCCCGGGTCGGCGGCAAGTATTCGAACGACTGGCATGCGCTGCATCTCCAGGATCCGCGGGCGGTGGTACCGGAGTCGGTCATGCCGCCGTATGCGCATCTCGCCACCACCGAGCTGAAGTTCGGCGACGTCGCCCAGCACATGCAGACGCTGCGGACGGTCGGCGTGCCCTACACCGACGCCGATATCGCCGAGGCCAAGAGCGACCTCAAGGCGCAGGCCGTCGGCGACGGCGATACCGCGGCGCTCCTCGAGCGCTATCCCAAAGCGGTCGTCGGCGATTTCGACGGCGATCCCAGCCGGGTCACCGAGATGGACGCCGTTATCGCCTACCTGCAGATGCTGGGGACGCTTGTCGATTTCAGCCAGTACAAGGCCGAGCCGAGTTTCCGCTGAGGGGGTTTGAGAGGTGGATCTGCAGGCAATCTGGGAAACGCTGGCATCCCTCTGGGTCGTGTGGTTGATCGTCCTGTTCGCGGGGATCGTGTTCTGGGCCTACCGGCCGAAGAACAAGAAGCGTTTCGAAGAAGATGCTCGCATCCCGTTCCAGGATGACGAGGGAGAACGATGATGGCGCAAGAAAAAGAAGTCGACGCTCTGACCGGCACGGAAACGACCGGCCACGAGTGGGACGGGATCCGCGAGCTGAACACGCCTCTGCCGAAGTGGTGGCTTTGGGTGTTCTACGTCACCATCGTGTTCGCCGTCGTCTACACCATCCTTTACCCGGCGTGGCCGTGGTTCAACGGCTATACCCACGGCATCCTCGGCTACTCGTCCCGTGCGGCGGTTCGCGACCGGATCGACGAGATGGCGGCCAGCAGAGCGCATTGGGTCGAGCAGATCGAGACGACGCCGATGAGCGAAATCGTCAATGACCCCGACCTCCTCCAGATCGCGACCGTCGGCGGCCGCGCGGTGTTCGCCAACAACTGCGCGCCGTGCCATGGCACCGGTGCGACCGGCCGGCCCGGCGGCTACCCTGCGCTCGTCGACGACGACTGGATCTGGGGCGGCACCCTCGACGCCATCCACACCACCGTCATGCACGGCATCCGCAACGGCGCCGATCCGGAAGCGCGCATGTCCGAGATGCCGGCCTTCGGCGCCGACGGGATCCTCACGCCGCAGCAGGTTTCGGCGGTGGCCGAGCACGTGCTGGCGCTGTCGGGCGCCGGACCGGACAACGAGGAGGGGGCGCAGATCTTCGCCGAGAACTGCGTCGCCTGCCACGGCGAACTCGGTCGCGGCAACAACGAACTCGGCGCCCCGAACCTCACCGACCAGATCTGGCTCTACGGCGGAACGAAGGCGGACATCGTCCACCAGGTGACGAAGCCGCGCCAGGGGGTCATGCCGGCCTGGAACACGCGTCTCAGCGATGCCGAGATCAAGCAGGTCACGGTCTACGTTCACTCGCTGGGCGGCGGCCAGTGACAAAAGCCGGAGGGCCGCCGCAGGCGACGGTTGAGGATTGACCATGGCAACGGCAGACGGAGCCTTCCTGAAGCCGACCGGCAGCGACCTGCGCCAAGAGGCGCGCGAGACCCGGCCGGGGGCGAGCGGCGACGGTATCGGCAGCGGAGGTACGCAACCGCCGGAAAAGCAGAAGCTGTTCGCCGATCGCGACCGCGTCTACTCGCGCAGCATCCAGGGCAAATGGCGCAAGGTCAAATGGTGGACCCTCGCCGTCCTCCTCGGCCTCTACTACATTGGCCCGTGGCTGCGCTGGGATCGCGGACTCGGCGCCCCCAATCAGGCGCTGCTGATCGACATGCCCGGGCGCCGCGCGTATTTCTTCGGCCTCGAAATCTGGCCGCAGGAAATCTACTACCTGACCGGCGTGCTCATCCTCGGCGCCCTCGGCCTGTTCTTCGTCACTGCGCTGTTCGGCCGGGTCTGGTGCGGTTTCACCTGCCCGCAGACGCTCTGGACCGACCTGTTCATGTGGGTCGAGCGCAAGATCGAGGGCGATCGCAATGCCCGGATGAAGCTGGACAAGGGGCCGCTGACCGGCGCGAAGGTGGGCAAGAAGTTCGCCAAGCACGGCGCCTGGCTGCTGATCGCCCTTGCCACCGGCGGCGCCTGGATCATGTACTTCAACAACGCGCCGACCGTGGTCCACGACTTCTTCACCGGCCAGGCGACGACGGCGATCTACGGCTTCGTCTTCCTGTTCACCGCCACGACCTATGTCCTCGCCGGCTGGGCGCGCGAGCAGGTGTGCATCTACATGTGCCCGTGGCCGCGGTTCCAGGGCGCCATGTTCGACGAGGACTCGCTGGTCGTCACATACGAGGACTGGCGCGGTGAGCCCCGCGGCGGCGCCCGCAAGGGCCAGTCCTTCGAGGGACGCGGCCATTGCGTCGACTGCGGTTTGTGCTGGCAGGTCTGCCCCACCGGCGTCGACATCCGCAAGGGCCAGCAGATGGCCTGCATTGGTTGCGCCCTGTGCGTCGATGCCTGCAACTCGGTGATGAACCGGTTCGGCCTTCCGCCGGAGTTGATCACCTACGATTCGATCTCCAATCAACTGGCCCGCGCGGACGGTCGGACGAAAACGCGCTTTCGCCTCGTCCGCCCGCGCACCATCGCCTACGCGGTGCTGCTGCTGTTGATCGCCACGGTCATGGTGGTCAGCCTGTCGACCCGGTCGCGGCTGCACGTCAACGTCCTTCAGGATCGCCAGCCGCTCTACGTCAAGCTGTCGGACGGCTCGATCCGCAATGGCTACACGATCAAAGTCGTCAACATGGTCCGCGAGCCGAAGACCTACCTGCTCTCCACCGACGGGCTCACGGGCGCCGAAATCGCGGTTCTCGGTCGACATCTCGAACCGGGGCCTTATGTCGAACTCGATGTCGCGCCCGACGACGTCAGCAGTTTCCGCGTCTTCGTCAAGGCCCCGATGAGCAGCCTCGACAGCGTCCAGACCGACTTCACGTTCTACCTGATCGACCTCGCGACCCGCGAAAGCGAGACGGTGCGCGGCATCTTCAACGGCCCGGCGGCCGTCGCCGCCAATGCGGCAAATGCTCGCCGGGGCGGCGATGGCGGGTGAAGCGATGGCCCGCGTGCGCCAGCCCGGCTGGTGGTATCCGTGGATCTTCGTCGCGGTCATGGCCGTCGTCATCGCCGTCAACGTGCTGATGGCGACCCTCGCGGTCCGCACGTTCCCCGGCCTGCAGACGGAGGACGCCTACAACAAAGGCCTGCGCTACAACGACACCATCGCCGCCGTCCGCGAGCAGGCGAAGCTCGGCTGGCGGATGAGCGTCGAGGTCACGCCCACGGCGGATGCCGACGGCCCGGGCCGCGAAGCCGAACTCACGGTCGCGTTCGTCGATCGCGACGGCCAACCGCTCGACCGTCTGAGCATCGACGCGGCGCTGCTCCGTCCTGCGGCCGAGGGCTTCGACCGGGCGCTTAGCCTCGACTATCGCGGCTCGGGCGTTTACGTCGGCACGGTTACGCTGCCGCTCGCCGGTCAGTGGGACGCGCACGTCATGGCCCGGCGCGATAGCGACACCTTCGAGGCGACGCGGCGACTCTTCATTCCGTGAGCGCGCCGATCCCGCGGGCAGCGACGCTGGCCGATGGACCGGAGGCCCGGGGCGAGCCGGCCGCAGGCCAGGGTGGCGAGATGACCGAACCGGGCCCTGCGCCACCTCCGGCGCCACGCTGCCTGCACTGCGGGCTGCCGGTGGCAGAGGCCGAGAGTGGCGCTGCCGGCGGCGATCGCCCATTCTGTTGTTCGGGCTGCGCCGCCGCCTACAGCCTCGTCGCCGGGCTTGGCCTGGCGGACTACTATCGTCGGCGAACCCTCGATCCCAACCAGCGTCCGCTCAAGCCGGAAGATGCCGACGCGGTCGGCGGCGCGGTCGATCTCGCCGGCCATGTCCGCACCGAAAACGGCCGCAGCGAGGTCAGCCTCGTTGTCGAGGGCCTGCATTGCGCCGCCTGCGTCTGGCTGATCGAGTCGGTGCTCGCCCGCGAGCCCGGCGTCATCTCCGCCCGCATCAACATGACCACCCGCCGCCTCGCCCTCGCCTGGCGCGACGGGGAGAGCAGCGGCGACCACCTTGTCGACGTGGTCAGGCGGCTGGGGTATCGGCTCGTCCCGTTCGATACGACGCGCCTGGACTCGGAGCGACGGCGGCGCGAACGCGAACTGGTGCGCGCCATGGCCGTCGCCGGCTTCGCCGCCGGCAACGTCATGCTGCTGTCGGTGTCGATCTGGGCCGGCGCCGGTCAGGGCATGGGGCCAGCGACACGGGATCTGCTGCACTGGGTCTCGGCGCTGATCGCCATGCCCGCCATCGCCTATGCCGGCCGGCCGTTCTTCCGCCAGGCGCTGTCCGTGCTGCGCATGGGCCACACCAGCATGGACGTTCCGATCTCGCTCGGCGTCCTGCTGGCAACCGCGATGAGCCTCTACCAGACCGCGCGCGGCGCCGAGCACGCCTACTTCGACTCGGCCATCGGCCTGCTGTTCTTCCTCCTCGTCGGCCGCTACCTCGACCTGCTCGCCCGCGGCCGCGCCCGCTCCGCCGCGGAGCACCTGCTCGCGCTCGGCGGCGCCGCCGTCACCGTCGTCGGCGCCGACGGCGAGAAGCGGGTTCTGGCGCCGGCGCGGGTCGAGCCGGGAATGACCGTGCTCGTCGCCGCCGGCGAACGCATCGGCGTCGACGGGCGTATCGCGGCCGGCGTCAGCGACGTCGACACCGCGCTGATCGACGGAGAAAGCACGCCGAAGCCGGTGGCGCCCGGTGCGTCGGTGTTCGCCGGGACCCTCAACCTGACCGCGCCGCTGCGTATCGCCGTCACCGCCGTCGGCGACGGCACCCTGCTGGCCGAGATCGCCCGGCTGATCGAGGCGGCGGAGCATCAGCGCGGTCGCTACGTCGCCCTCGCCGATCGGGTCGCGCGCCTTTACGCCCCTGTCGTCCATAGCCTCGCGGCGCTCACCTTTCTCGGCTGGTGGCTGGGAGCGGGAGCCACATGGCAGGACGCGCTGCTGATCGCAATCGCCGTACTGATCATCACCTGCCCGTGCGCGCTGGCCCTTGCCGTGCCGGTGGTGCACGTCGTCGCTTCGGGACGGCTGCTTCGTCGCGGTGTCCTGCTCAAATCCGGCACCGCGCTTGAACGGCTGGCCGTCGTCGACACGATCGTCTTCGACAAGACCGGAACGCTGACCCTGGGCCGGCCACGCCTCGTCGAGACGGCCGGCGCCTCCGACCCCGCCGCCCTGGCCCAGGCGGCGGCCCTGGCCGCGGCCAGCCGACACCCCCTCGCCCGGGCGTTGACGCGCGCCGCCGAAGCCCGCGGCGTCCCCGTCGCCGCCGCCGGTGGCGTCAGCGAGGTGCCCGGCGCCGGCCTGGAGCGGCGAACGGCGGGCGGCGTAACGCGCCTCGGCAGCCGCGCGTTCGTCGGAGCCGATGCGGGCGGGGCGACGGACGTGGCCAACGGCGCAATGAGCGGGGTCGGACCCGAACTGTGGCTGGCGCGGCCGGGCGAAGCGGCCGTGCGCTTTGCTTTCGCCGATGCGCCGCGCGAGGATGCGCGCGCGGTCGTGGCGGCTCTGCGGCGGCTCGGCTGCAAGGTCGAGCTTCTCTCCGGCGACCGGGAGGCCGTGGTCGCCGCCGTGGCCGCCGAGGTCGGGATCGAGACCTGGCGCGCCGACTGCCGCCCCGGTGACAAGGTGCGCCGGCTGGAGTCGTCGGCAGGTCGCGGGGCGCGGGTGATGATGGTCGGCGACGGGCTCAACGACGCCCCCGCTCTGGCCGCGGCGAGCGTATCGCTTTCCCCGGCGACGGCGGTCGACGTCAGCCAGACCGCAGCCGACCTCGTCTTCCAGGGCGACCGTCTCGCCCCCGTGGTCGAGGTCCTCGAAATCGCCCGACAGGCGCAACGGCTGGTCAAGCAGAACCTGGCGCTCGCCTTTCTCTACAACGCGACGACGATCCCGCTCGCCATCGCCGGGCTGGTGACGCCCTTGATCGCCGCAATCGCCATGTCCACGTCGTCACTGGTGGTTATCGTCAATGCCTTGCGCTTGAACCGCGGGAGCGTTCGCTGACGTGGACATCCTTCTCTATCTCATCCCGGCGGCACTCGTCCTCGGCCTGATCGGCCTTGGCGGGTTTCTCTGGGCCCTCAGATCCGGGCAGTACGATGATCTTGATGGCGCCGCCTATCGCATCTTGTTCGACGACGACGAGCCGCCAGCGGCCGACAGGACGACGCATGAAAGGCGCTGAGCGGCCGCGGGTGCCGCTAGGCGTGCCCGCACGAAACGCATGATTGCCATCGCGCTCGCTTGCGTCGCCGGCGGCTATCTTGCGGTCGTCGGCGTCCTCTACCTCTGTCAGCGCAACATCCTGTTCCTGCCCGCGCCCCATGTCGGGACGCCGGCCGCGGCGGGGGCCGGCGACATGCGCGAAGTCACGCTGCAGACGGCGGACGGCCTGGCTCTCACCGCCTGGTACAAGCCGGCGCGCGACGGCCGGCTTACGCTGGTCTACTTCCACGGCAACGGCGGCAACATCTCCGGCAGGGTCAAGCGGGTCCGCCCCTACCTGAACGCCGGGCTCGGCGTGCTCCTCGTCGACTATCGCGGCTACGGCGAAAACCCGGGCGCGCCGTCGGAAGAGGGGCTGTACGCGGACGCGCGGGCGGCGCTGCGCTTTGTCGAGGACCAGGGCGTCGCGCCGACGCAGACGGTGCTGTTCGGCGAGTCGCTCGGCAGCGCGCTCGCCATCCGCGTCGCCGCCGAACGCGCGGCGGCCGGGCGCCCCGTGGCGGCGGTCATCGGCGAGGGCGCGCCCTCCTCGGTCGTCGAAGTCGCCGCCCGCCGTTACCCGTTCGCCCCGGTCCGGACCCTGATCCGCGACCGCTTCGATTCCAGCGCCAGGGTCGCGGAGATCGGCGCGCCGCTGCTGCTCATCCACGGCGAACGGGACCGGGTGGTGCCGATCGAGTTCAGCCGCGCGCTCTACGACGCCGCTTCCGAGCCGAAGACCGCCCACTGGATCGCGGATGGCGGCCACAATGACCTCCCGCAGTACGGCATCGACACGGTCGTCCTCGACTTTCTTGCGCGCTTGCCGACCCTGCGCGCGCCGGGCCGGCTCAGAAACGCGGGATCGACCGCCACGTCGCCCTGAGCCATTCGCCGAGGGCGGTGTGCAGCGGGCGATCGTTGCCGATCAGGCCGAATTCACGCCGCTCGCGCTGCGACAGCATCCGCTGATCGGGCGCGAGATCCCGATCCGCAATGGCGCGGGCGTAGTCGATGAGGGCGAACGGATCGGACGGCGGCAGCTTCCAGGTGCGGACAACGCCCTCGTCGGAAACCGTGACGAGCCGCTCTTCGTCGGGGCTGGCGGCGACGTGCCTGATCGAGGTTCCGGGAAGGTAGGCCAGCGGCTCCTCGTCGAGGGAATCGAGCGCGCCGAAGAGCTTGACGCCGCCGTCGCTCGCGCCGACGACAACGAAATCGGACAATTGCAGGAACTTGCTGTCCGGCAATGACCGGCGATCCGCCGCGTCGGCCTGGGTCGCGGCCTCGGTCTCCCAGATCGCTGTCGTGGTCCGAAAATACGGCGGCTGCGGCTGCGGCTCCGGCTCCGCCGCCGACGACGTGTCGAGCGCGGTCACCACGAGCCGGGTTTCGTCGGCCGTAAAGCTGGCGTCGAGAACCGGCGCGCCGACGTTGATGATGCGCAGCGGCTCGCTCTTCGCAATGTCCCAGATCCGCACGGTTCCGTCGAAGGACGCGGTCAAGACGCGCGTCCCGCTGCGATCGAACATGGCCGAAAAGACCGCGCCCTGGTGCCGCAGCGGCAGGCCGACGGGTTTGCCTGTCGCAGCCGACCATACTCTCGCCGTCCCGTCCTGGGAGGCGGTTACGATGCGTTTGCCGTCGGCGTCGTAGGAGGCGGACAGGACCAGATTGCGATGCTGCGCGAGCCGCCGCGGCGGCGACGGTCGGCCGCCGCGTTCCCATGCATCGGCGTCGAAGATCTCGACGCCGGTCCCCGCTGCGACAAGCACGTCCCCGTCCTTCGGGTCGGCCATGACCGACATGACCGTGCCGTCGAGGTAGGCCGGCTCGGCAAGCGCGCGGCCGGACGTGGAGTCGTACAGGCCGACGCCGAGACCCGCCGCGGCGATAAGCCGACGGCCGTGCTGGCCGAGGCTCGCCATCGGCACGATCTCGCTCGATCGAGGCAGGACGAAGGGCTCAAGATCGTCGCGAACGTTCCAGATGTAGGCGTCGGTGCCGGAGAAGCTGGCGACGACATGGGTCTCGTCGGGAGCGATGTCCACCGAGGCCGTTTCTCCGGCCACCACCGCTGGTCCCTTCAGAATTTGCAGCATCTCGCCGGTGGAAGCGTTCCAGATCCGCACGGTGCCGTCGAGAGCCGCCGTGACGACCCGACTGCCGTCATGGCTGAAGAGCGCGGCGGTGACGGGTTTGCTGTGGCCGACCAGCGTCGCCACCACCCGCCCGGTCGCGAGGTCCCAGACCCGCGCGGTCCGGTCGCGCGAGGCGGTGACCACGCGGTCCGGACCGGCCGGGCTGAACGCCGCAGCGACGACCGGTTCGCAGTGCCCCTGTTTGGGATCGGAGCACGGGCCGTGGGCGTCACCCCAGGCCCGCGGCAGCGTCCGGATCAGATGCCCGGTTTCCGCGTCCCAGATCCTCGCCTCGTTGCCCCACGACGTGGTCACCAGCCGCCGGCCGGTCGTGTCGAACGCGACGAAGTTGGTGCCGAGGCTGTGGGTAACGCCGTCGTCGTCCCACAGCCCGTTCGTCATCTTCGGGCTCTCGGCGAGCGTGCCGGGCTCGGGACGCTGTTCGGGGTCCCACGACCACAGGGTGGCGTTGTCGCCGTAGGCAATGGCGGCGATCAGGGTGTTGTCCGGGCTCAGGTCGACGATGGTCCGCCGGCCGGTGCCGATGTCCCACTCGGTGAGCTTGGCCCCGCTCGCGGCGTCCCAGATATGCGCCTTGCCGTCCTGAGAGGCGGTGATGATGAAACGGCCGTCGCGGCTGAAGCTGGCGGCACTGACCGGCGAGCCGTGCTGCAGGACCGACAGGACCTCCTGCCCGCCGGCGGATGCAGCGTTCAGGATTCTGACCTGGTTGCCCTCCGCCACCGTCAGGATTTTCGTCCCGTCCGGGCTGTAGGCGACGCGCGTCAGGTCGTCGTGTCCGCTCAGGGTGCGACCGAACGGGCGGAACAAGACCCGCTCGAGCGCGCGCCTCGCCTCTTCGGTAATCGGCCGGCGCAACCACTCGAGCGGCCCGGCGTGCGCCGGCAGCGCCTCCAGGGCCAGGAGCAGACCCTGACGGCTGTCGCCGCCGTCGGTCGCCCAATCCGCCCGCAGCGCCAGAACCTGCGCCCGCTGCCGCGCCGCCTCCCGGTAGGAGTATCCGGCCCAGCCGGCGAACAGCAGCGCCAGGATGGCCATCAGCGTCGCCATGATCGAAATGCGCTGGAACCGCTTGGCGATCCGCCGCTGCGCCGTCGCCCGGCGGGTCTGCGCGTCGATTTCGCGCTGTTGGCGAACGCGCTCGGCTTCGGCCTCGACCCGCAGCCGGTCCTGCTCGCGCTCGGCCTCTTCGCGCAGATGCCGCTGTTCCCGCTCGGCGTTGAACGCATGCTTCCAGGCGAGGATCGGCCGGGCGAGGACGTCGTGAAAGATCTCGTAACGCCGCTCCCCGCTGTCCTGGGCGGGCGCGACGCTGCGAATGATCCGGCTGTCGGGATGACCGAGCGTCGTCAGGACAGCCTCGACCCGCGACGGTTTCGCCTCGACCATCTTCGCGAGGTCGTCGGCCGCCAGCGTGATCTTCATTCCCGACGGCGTGACCATGCGATCGAAGAGGGCGGCAACGAGCGCGCGATCGTCTTCCGTCAGGGCCGTCTCCAGCGTGTGACGGACGTGGCTGGTGGCGATGCCTTCCCAACCGTTCAGCCGCTCGTAGGTCGCGAAGCGGAGCGACGAGGAGCCGTCGCGGCGCTCCTCGTTCCACAGTCGTTCAAGGACGAGCTGCAGATACGGCGTCTCGTAGTGCTCCGGGTCGGATGCACGCCGCGCCCTGGCAAGGAGCTCGTCGACGAGGCCGTCGTCGATGCAAACCGGCCCCGCCGTCTCCCCGTGACGCTCGCGAAAGACGCGCAGCGGCTCGCGGATCGCCTGCTCGGCGGCGGCCCTGTCGATATAGTCCAGCCGCATGGGATCGGCGAGGATGTTCGGCAGGCGCCCGCGCAGGCGGTCCAGCTCGAACAGGGCGTCCTCGCGAATGCTGATGAGAACATGGGCGTCGAGGTCGCGTCGGTTGACGACCCGCGCCATGTCGACCTCGAAGTCGGTGTCGATGTCGTCGCCCTGCCGGGCTCCCGCGGCGGGTATCAGATAGTACTGCTCGAACTGGTCGAAGACGAAGACCACGGGCGTTTCGTGCTTTTCGATCCAGTATTCGGAGAGAGCCTCCAGCGACGCGATCTCGACGCCCTCCGGCGCCTGCGCCCGCGCCTTCGCCCGCGCCAGCAGCGTGCGGTAAAAGCCCTGCTCCCAGCGGAAGTACGGCACGAACAGGGTGTTCTCGATGATGCCATTCAGGGCCCTGGGCAAGGCGGCGCCGAGAACCGAGCTCTTGCCGACGCCGCTCGGGCCGAACAGGACCGACAGCGCCTCCGTTATCGTGCTGGCGGCAATATGGGTGGCGTCCTTCTTGCGCCCGAAGAAATAGTCGTAATCGTTCGCCGAGAAGGGCGCGAGGCCGCGGTAGGGCGTCTCCGTTGCCGACGGCTCCGCCGAGGGTGTTTCCGACGGCGTAACCTGAGCCTGCTCCGCCGCCGCAGCGCGGTTGGCAGGGGTCATGAAGGCGCTATGACTGCTTCGAAAGCCTGACCCAGATCGCCGACGAACATCTGCAGGTCGAGGCCGTAGACGTCGACGGCCTTGCGCTCCCAAATTCGCTCTTCGACGGTATCCGGGTTGTGCTGGATGGCCCACGACCGCCGCTTTGCCGCGTTGTTGTCGAACTGCGAGAGCATGTCGAGCAGCACCCGCAGGTTCCAGTCGCGCAGGCTGTAGCCGAGAAACAGGAAATGCCGGGTCTTCATCATCGCCGCCAGCATCGGCGGAACGAGAGCGAGCTGCTTGGCGGAAAAGCCGCCGAGAAAGCGGACGTAGTCCTCCTCGGTGATGACGTAGCTGTCATCCTCGATGCGCAGGCGATTGATGCTGCCGTGCATCTTGTAGATGATCGACGCCTGCTCCAGCGTCACGTCAAGCTTCTTCGGCTGCACCATGGCGAAGCTCTTGCCGTTCGGTTCCCTGTGCAGCAGGGAACCGGCCTTCTCGATGTCGCCCATGCTGGTAGCCACGAGATGGTAGGGCACGCCTTCGCGCTCGAATGCGCGTTCGAGCATGTCGTCATAGTTCGTCGTAACGATCAGCAGGTTGGTCGTGTGCGCGATCCGGGCGAGGAGGGTATGCAGCGCGTTCGGCTCGAACTCGGGCGAAAAGACCTCGCGCAGTTCCTCCCGGAGAAAGCCGGCGCCGAGGGTGACGAGGCCGGCGTACGACGCAACCAGCGGAAGATTGCGCCGATGCTCGGCGTCGGCGCTGTCGGGGAAATGCGCCAGCTTTGCGAGATGATCGGCAAGCGCCGCGCCCGTCGGCGGGCAGAAGTGCACGTCGTTCGCCCGCTCCCGGGGGCGATGGAAGACCGACGCGCCGGCGCCGAGGAAGGGCACCACATTGCCCCGCTGCAACGCCTTGGCGATGCCCTGGTAAGGCAAGTTCGTGTCGCCGCCACCGACGGCGCTGGCCACGAACGCAGACGCAGCTTGATCTTGCACGGCAACTCCCGCCATGGCCAAGCCTCCCCCCGTTTCATTGATTTTGGCGAAAGTTTAGTGCATTTGCCCCAATTGTCCAAGATTGATAATTATTCACCGGGGAAGTCGGCGGTTCCTCACGCAGACGTGAAGGACCGGAGGAGACGGCCATTTTGCCGGACCGGCGCCGGGAGGAGTTTGCAATGAAGTCGGATTGCACATGGTCGGCTTCGCGCGGCGAGCCCCTGGCGGAGCGAATAGCGCTGCGCTCGCTGCGAGCGATGGCCGCGCGCAGGGTTTTGGCGCTTCTGGCGCTCGCGCTTCTGGTTGCGGCCGCGGCCCCCGTCGCCGCGCAGCAGGCCTCGCCGGCGCCTCAGCCCCCGCGCATTTTCACCGAGCCGGTGCTGATCGAGCTGGTCAAGATCCTGCCCAGCGCGCTGTGGCTGGTGGTTGCCATCATCGTCGTGCTGATCTTTTACCGACCGATCAAGAACCAGCTTCTGCCGCTGGTGACCGGCCTCAAGATCGGCGGGATCGAGTGTTCCTTCGTCCGCGAGGCAATCCAGGCTTCGGTCGCGCTCGCGCGCAAGCACGGCAACTGGCAGGTCGAGGTGAGCGAGGAGGACGCAAGCCTGGCGATGGATCGGGCCTCGCGCCACCTGGGCCTGCTGCAGAAGGCGAAAATCCTCTGGGTCGACGACGTCCCCGAAAACAACTTCAACGAAATCAAGATGCTGCATCAGCTTCGCGCGGATGTCGAAACCGCTCACGGCACCGACGAGGCGCTGGAGCGGCTCGCCAAGCAGCCGTTCGACATCATCCTGAGCGATCTGAAGCGGGGAGACGATGCGGGGGCCGGGCTGGCGATGCTCAACCGGCTGAAGGACTCCCGTCCCGCCCTGCCGGTCATCTTCTACGTCGGCGAGTTCGACCCGGCGCGCGGCGTGCCGCCGTTCGCCTTCGGCTTGACCAATCGGCCCGACGAGATGCTCCACCTCATCCTCGACGTCCTCGAGCGCCGCAAGCGCTGACAAAACCTCCCGGCTGCAGATCAGAAGTACGGCTCGCCGGCCTCGAACAGCGCCCTGGTCGCCGGGATCGACAGCCCGTTGGCGAGCTGGTAGTGCGGCGTGTCCCGGAAGGTGCGCCAGGTCCCGCCCCATTCGAGCTCATCGATCAGTCCGGCGCGCGCGGCGCGCTCATAGGCGGCGGTTCCCGTCAGGTACGCCCCGCCCTCGAACAGGCCGATATCCCAGGCGATGGCGAAGTTGTGGTTGCTTTGCCCGCCCCGGGCGTTGGTGACCTTCGGGCCGGGCCGGCCATAGCGGCCGCGGCGGAACAGGTGGTTCTGCTCGCCGTAGCTGCGGGTCGCGGAGATGACACGGGCGTCGAGCCCCGTTGCCCGGGTCCGGGCGAGAAAGACGCGCGCCGATCTCTGCGCCGCGATCTGGAGCGTGGCGATCTGGCGCTCAGAGCGCGCGTCGAACCGGCCGAAGCGACAGGCGAGGTCCTCGCCGGCCATGGCGAAGGCGCCCGCGGCGCGATCCGTCAACGGCCCCCAGACGCCGTCAAGGGCGCCCGGATACAGACGCGCGGTCTTGAACAGTCTCTGCTGGAACAGGACGTC
>JAEULH010000013.1 GCA_016793925.1 Rhodospirillales bacterium
CCCAGCGCCTCAACACCGAGATGCCGGCCAATGAATATGCTGACTGCGAAGTTGATGGCCGCTGCGGCGCCCTGATCGGCGATGCTGGCCATTCCGCGGCTGCTCATCGACGCGAGCTTCCTGACACGGATGTTCTTCACCTTGGCAACCTCGATGTTCGCTGAGAATGCACCGGATGTGCAGGACATTGCGTTTTCATCTGCTCGCGGGTCATGGCCATTACTTCGCGCCAAGCGCCGCGGATGCCGACGAAAACCGTTGCGAGCCTGCAGTTGCAGCGAGGATCTAACCGCGCTAAAAGCCTTTGTCGACTTCAATCGCCGTCGGCGCAATCTCACCGGTGCGACATGGACATGGATCCCAAGCCCGTCGAGTTGAACATCGACCGGGTCAGCCGCGGCGAAAACCCGGTGCGGTTCGACCTGCTGGACCGCGCGTTGCCGTTTCGCAACTATCACGAATCCCTGCTCGACCTGATCGCGCGGTCGGGGGCGATCGACATCTGCGACGTCGGTGGCGGCGCCAATCCCGAACTGTCACCTGCGGAGGTTGCCGCGAAGGGGCTCCGATACACCGTGGTGGATATCTCGGCCACGGAGCTCGCGAAGGCCGATCCGAGCTATACGACCCTTGTCGCAGACATCGCCGGCAGCGAGGTGATCAGCAACGAGGCCTTCGATCTGGTCTTCAGCCGAATGCTGGCGGAGCACGTCACCGACGGCGAGGCCTTCCACCGCAACGTCTTCAAGATGTTACGGCCCAACGGGATCGCCTTTCATTTCTTTCCGACCCTCTACGCCCTGCCCTTCGTGTTGAACAAGCTAGTTCCGGAAGATCTCGGCACGCGAGTCTTGACGGTCTTCGACCGCAATCGCGATCTGGAGGGGCATCAGGTCAAGTTTCCTGCCCATTACAGTTGGTGCAAGGGGCCGACCCCGCAGCAGATCCGGCGTTTCGAGTCGCTCGGCTTCGAGGTGCTGGATTACGTCGGCTTCTTTGGCCACAACGGCTACTACCGTCGGATTCCCCCCCTCCTCTATACGCATCAGAGGATCAGCGCCTTCTTGCTGCGTCGCGGGGTGTCGTGGCAGACCAGCTATGCCTACCTCGTCCTCCGCAAGCCGGCAGAGCCTCGGCGCAAGGAGGATGCGGCCGGCGCCGCCGCGACCTGATTCGGCGAATTCGCCGAGCGCGGACGGCTTGGCCATCCGCTTCCGTAACAGCCCGTCCTTCGCTATCCCAAGAGAGACACCTCGGCCTCAACCCGGTCGGTCGGTCGCCCCGACCGCCGCGCGGCTTTTGCCCGTCTCACAGGGACAAATCGCGACCGACGCTTCGGACCGGACAGGGAGGCGATGGGGCGAGAGATGGGATTCGAACCCACGACCCCCTGGACCACAACCAGGTGCTCTAACCGACTGAGCTACTCCCGCCGCCGCGGCTGTCGATGTAATCCCGCCCCGGATCCCGGTCAAGCACGCCGACCCTACTGACCCCACCCCTGATCTCCGCAGCGCGCCTCGGAGACGTGTCACGGCCGTGACCTCGGGCGGGAACCGCCAGCACGGTCGTCGAAAATCGAAAATATTCTTGAACTGCGTTCCATAATAGAATTATGTTTTGTCATTGGAGGGTGGCATGACGGGTTCCCTGCTTGACCGGGCGCTGGGCGCGCTGGAGTACCTGTCCCGCTTCGAGCGGGGGGCTCCGCTGCAGGCCGTCGCGGACGATCTCGGCATGCCCAAGAGCGGCGCGCATCGCCTGCTTAACGACCTGGTTCGTCTCGGTTACGTCCATCAGGATCAGGCGGCGGGACGCTACCGGCTGACCGCGAGGCTGTTGTCGATCGCGTTCCGGCACCTCACCGCAACGGGCATTGTCGACGCGGCGCAACCGGCATTGGACCGGCTGGCACGTCGCAGCGGCGAACTCGTCCGGCTCAGTGTCACCGACGGCGATCGACAGACCTGGGTGGCGAAGGCCCAGGGCGCTCGCCCCGGTCTGATCTTCGACCCGCAGATGGGAGACGCCGCCCAGCTCTCGTGCATGGCAACCGGTCACGCCTGGCTCGCCTGCCTCAGCAACGAAGAGGCGATGCGCCTGGTCTCCGCCCAGGGGTTCGGAAGCGCCGACGCGTTCGGGCCCAGCGCTCCGCAAACCGTCGGCGATCTTCTCGAAGCGCTGGAGCGGGCCCGCTCCCTCGGCTACGCGACGGTTGTCGACAGTTCCGCCCCCGGCACGTCAGCGCTGGCGGCGGCGATCCGCCACCCGGTGACAGGCGCGGTGCTCGGTACGGTCAGCGTCGGCGGCCCGTCTGTCCGGCTCACGCCGCACAGGATCGAGGCGCTCGCCCCTGCGGTCAAAGAGACGGCCGGCGAACTGGCCGAATGTCGCGCGGCGTCGGGATACCTCATGTCCCAGGTCGAAGCCGCCGCGCCGCTCCGACTTCAGCGAGGAGAGGGTGGATGAACTTCGAGCTTTCCCACGAGCAGCGCCTGCTGGTCGACACGGTTCACGGCTTTATCCGGTCGGAACTGAAACCGCTCGAGGACGAGGTGGAGGAGACCGGTGAGCTCGCGCCCGAAAAGGCCAGAGCCATTTTCGAAAAGTCGCGCGACCTCGGCCTTTACGCCATGAACATCCCGGAGGCGTACGGCGGCGGCGGCCTCAGCGCCGTCGACACGATGCTGGTCGAGGAGCAATTCGGCCACACGACCGACATCCTGATCCGCAGGGCGTTCGGCAATGTCTACGAGGTGCTGTTGTCCTGCAAGGGTGAGCAGCTCGAGCGGTGGCTGCTGCCCTGCGTGCGCGGCGAACGCACCTGCTCCATCGCGTTCACCGAACCCGGAGCGGGATCGGACGCGGCGGGCATCAGAACCCGCGCGCGCCGCGCCGGCGACGGGTGGCGGCTCAGCGGGACGAAGCACTTCATTTCCGACGGCTTCTTCTCCGACTTTTTCGTCGTCACCGCAGTCACCGACCCCGACGCCGGGCACCGCGGCATCTCGCTCTTCCTCGTCGACAAGGCGGCGCCGGGCGTGGCGGTCGGCCGCGACCAGAAAATGATGGGCCTCAGGGGCACCAGTCACGTCGAATTGTCGTTCGACGATGTCGAATTGACGCCGGCGCACCTGCTCGGCGAGGAAGGACAGGGACTGAAACTCGCCCTGAACGTCCTGGGTCGCGTCCGCCTGGCGCAGGTGGGCGCGCGCTCCATCGGCAAGGCTACGAAGATCCTGAACCTGACAGTGGAATACGCCGCCGAACGCCGGCAGTTCGGGCGGCCGATCGGCGAATTCCAGATGGTCCAGCAGATGTTGGCGGACAGCGCCATCGAGATCAACGCGGCGCGCCTGGCGCTTCTTCAGGCAGCCTGGGAAATCGATCAGGGCTTCGGCCCCCGGACCAGGATCTCCATGGTCAAGGTGCAGGCCTCCGAGACCCTCGGGCGGGTCGCCGACCGCGCCGTGCAGATTTTCGGCGGCATGGGCTATTGCAAGGAGCTGCCGATCGAACGGTACTATCGGGACGCCCGCATATACCGCATCTTCGACGGCGCCTCCGAAATCCATCGCAACGTCATCGCCCGCGACCTGCTGAAGGGAAACTGCACGGTGTTCGACATGGCGGCCGCGTGATGTCGTGGAGGTTCCGACTGCGACGCGGCGTCACCGCCACGCCATTTCGAGAACGCGCTTGAGGCCGCCCCCTCGCGCCGCCCGCCTTTTGCCAAAGGAGCTGTGACCCATGGCCACGCAACCTGACGCTCGACCTCTGCCTCTGGCCGGGATTCGCGTAATCGACTACAGCCACTTCCTCGCCGGCCCGCATCTGTCGCGTTGCCTCGCGGCGATGGGCGCGGACGTGATCAAGGTCGAACGACTGACCGCCGGCGACGCCGGACGCGCGCATCCGTATTTCATCGCCGGTCAGAGCGGCTACTTCCTGCAGCAGAACATGGGCAAGAGGGGCCTTTGCATCAATCTGAAGGATCCCCGCGGCCTCGAGATGATGCATAAGCTCGTTGAAACCGCCGACGTCTTCGTCGAGAACTATCGGCCGGGAGCGCTCGACAAACTGGGTCTGGGATACAAGCAACTGTCGGAACTCAACCCCAGGCTCGTCTACTGCTCGGTCTCCGCCAATGGCCACACCGGCCCCGACACGGCGGAGGCGGGCTTCGGCCTGCTCGCAGAGGCCAAGAGCGGCGCGATGGCCATGGTCGGAGTTCCGGGCGAGGCGCCGCCGCTGTTTCGCCTCGCGCTGGCCGACATGTACACCGGGACCCATGGCGTCGCGGCGGTATGCGCCGCGCTGGTGGGGCGGACGGCGTCGGGCCGCGGCCGGCATATCGACATGGCGCTGTACGACTGCATGGTCTCGATGCACGAGTACGCCGTGCAGTGCTACACACTCTCCGGTGGCCGGGAGATCCCTGTGCAGACGGGTCATGACCTGCCGGAATCCACGCTCTACGGGGTGTTCGCCGGGCGCGACGGCTACCTTGTCATCGCGGCCCAGGTCGATGGCGCCTGGAAGCGCCTGGCGCAGCTGATCGGCGGCGACGAGCTCGCCGCGGACACCCGGTTCCACTCTCCGTCCGGGCGCAATCAGCATCGCCAGGAGATCCTTGCCACGGTGCGTGCCTGGATCATGGCGCAACCGTCGGTGAGAGACTGCATCGAGGCGTTGAATGCCGCGCAGGTGCCGTGCGCCAAGGTGCAGACCATCGACGAGGTGCTGGCCGACCCCCAGATCCAGGCGCGCGGCATGATCGTGGAGCAGGATCATCCGGTGCTGGGCCGCATCAGAATGCCGAACCTGCCCTTCCGCTTCTCCGACTGCGATACCTCCCCGCGGAGCGTCGCGCCGCTGATGGGGCAGCACAACCGCTCCGTCGCGCGCGGGCTCGGCTATGCGCCGGAGCAAATCGACGCCCTGATGCGTGACGGCGTTCTCTACGCAGAACCCGCCGTCAGCGCGCTGAGCGACGCTGGTGAAGGCGAGCGGATGCATGACTGACTCCTATGCCGTGATCGGCAACCCGATCCGCCACACGAAATCCCCGCTGATCCACACCACCTTCGCGCGGCAGACAGGCCAGGACATCGACTACGGCTCGCTGGAGGCGCCGCTCGGCGGCTTCGCCGCCGTCGTCGATCGCTTCCGCGCCGGCGGCGGCTGCGGCCTGAATATCACCGCGCCGTTCAAGCTGGACGCGTTCGCGTACGCGACGGAGCTTAAGGAAGCCGCCCGCCGCGCGGGCGCCGTCAACGCGATGAAATTCGAAGGCGATCACGTCATCGCCGACAACTTCGACGGTATCGGGTTGGTAAACGACATTCAGCGCAACCTCGAATGGCCGATCAAAGGCCGGCGCGTTCTCCTGCTCGGCGCCGGCGGCGCGGCCCACGGCGCCCTGTTGCCGATTCTCGAGCAGCAACCGGCCGAGGTCGTGATCGTCAATCGCACGGTTCGCCGGGCGGAAGAAATGCGCGACCAGATTGCGACCCGCGGCACCCTTCTCGCCACCGGCTTCGCAGAGTTGCCCCACGCGCACCCCGGCCCCTTCGACCTCGTCATCAACGCCACTTCGGCCAGTCAGCAGGACGAACTGCCGCCCATCGACACGGGCGTCTTCGCTGCAACAACGCTCGCCTACGAGATGGTGTACGGCAAAGGCCTGACCCCTTTTCTGCGCCTGGCGAAAAGCGCCGGTGCGCCGCGCCTCGCCGACGGCGTCGGCATGCTTGTGGAACAGGCGGCCGAGGCATTCCTCTGGTGGCGGGGGGTCAGGCCGCACACGCGCCCGCTGATCGAGCACCTGACCGTGCCCCTGGCCTGATCCGCCCCCTCCCGGCGCCCACGCGCCGGGGACGTAGGCCAAACCGAAGCGCGCCGCCGCACCCGGGGCTCCAACGGAAATTTTGACCGCAAGGCGCGATTATCGCCGGCCGTCGATCAGCGTTTCGCAGGCTGCCCCTCCACAACAGCCGCCCAGCGCCAGGCGATCGTTAGGGACGGGGTCTGCGGCGCTCTTGCCATTGCAAGCGACCCCGAATGTTGCACTGCAGCAACAGACGCGCGCGCCGACGCGGGCACGGGTTGCGAGCTGCGTTCGCCGCCACCCATGTTGCGGCAAGGAAACGTCCGGAGTGGTTGAAGTCTCATTCAAGTAGGAGATGGAGATGGTTTCCACAGCACAGACCGTTCACCCTCCGGTTCGACATCTCACGTCCGGCCGAATCAGGGCGATCGCCGGAAATATCATGAGCTTTTTTGACTCCGTCGGCCGCATCCGCAAGGCGGCGGAAGAATACCAGAGGCTGAGTCTGCTTTCCGACGAACAGCTCGCAGCCCGGGGCTTGTCCCGAGAAACGCTGCCGCAGCAGGCGTTCAGGGACTACCTGATTCTCTGACATCCGCCACAACATGCCGACCTGTCTGTGCGGCCTTGCCGCCCAGGCAGGTCGGTCCAGCTACCAGCCCCAGCGACCGGGCTGTTCCAGGATAAACAGCCAAAGCGAAATCGTCGCCACCGCCAGAACGGTCCCGACAAGGATCGAGTTGGCGGCGACGTCGGTCGCCCGCTGGTAGAAGGTGGCAAAGAGGTAAACGTTGAGGCCCGGCGGTATCGCCGCCATCAGCACGGCGACCCGGGTCAGCTCCCAGGAAAGCCCGAAGACGAACACCGCCAACAGCAGCGCGATCAGCGGGTGCAGCAAGAGCTTCAACAGTGCGGCAACGACGGCCAGTCCGTAGCTTTCCCGAAGCTTGTACTGGTTCAGGGCGCCGCCGAGGCCGAATAGCGCCGCGGGCAGGACGGCCTTGGTCATCATCTCGGTTGCGCTATCGATCACCCCGGGCAGATCGATGCCCAACAGGTTTGCGCTCAGCCCCAACGCGATGCCGATCAGCAACGGATTGGCGGCGATGCGTTGTCCGGCCTGCAACAAGGCGCGGCCGATCGGTTCGCCGTCGCGTCGCGCCAGTTCCATGGCGATCATGCCGGAGCTCATGAGAAGCGGCGCATGCAGACCGATGATCGCATAGATCTGCGGCAAGGCCGCGTCGCCGTACGCCCTCTGCACGATTGGCAGGCCGATCAGAACCGTGTTCGTAAAGTAGGCCGAAAATCCGACAACGACGGATTCGCCCGGGCTGCGCGCGAAGCCGTAGCGCGCCGTGACGGCGCCGACGGCGAAGGCGGCCACGGCGCCGACATAGAACGACACCAAAAAGCCGGGGTTGAACGCCGTGCTGAAGTTCACGGTCAACATCGCCCGGAACAGCAGACAGGGCACGGCGAAGTTGGTCGCGAAACTGACCAGGCCGCCGACGGCGGCTGCCGGGAACAGGTTGACGCGAACGCTCAGGAAGCCGACGCCGATGAGGAGGAAAACGGGGCCGACGACGTCGAGGATCATCATCGCGGCGGCGTCGCCGTTCCGTCAGCCCGCCCCGGCCCCCATCCCGTCATCCCGTTGCATCGACGGTGTCCGCCTCGGCAAGAGCGCGACGGAGCGCCGCCTCCTCGATAGGCGTGCCGGAAAAGATCTCCCAGGCATGGAGACCCTGATAGAAGAAGAGTTCGTAGCCCGAGATGATCGTCAGGCCTTCGGCCTGAGCATCGTTCAGGAACGGCGTATCGATCGGGGTGTAGACGGCGTCGAAGACCCAGGACGCGCCCTTCATCAGCTCCCTCGGCACGGGCGTCCCGCCGTACCCGACCATTCCGACGGGGGTGCAGTTTATGAGACCGCGGGCTCCGGACGCGCCCGCAGCCGGGTCGCCCGTCACCGTGACCCGGAGCTTCTTGTCTTCCGCTCTGAGCGCTGCGGCCAGAGCCTCCGCCTTCGGCAGATCGCACTCGACGAGGCGCAACTCTTCCAGCCCGAGGGCGACCAGCCCGAACGCCACGGCCTTGCCGACGCCGCCGGCGCCGACCATGCACACGACGCCCGGCGCAGCCCCGCCGGCGATATTACGGTAGGCCGCGATGAAGCCGGAGTGGTCGGTGTTGTGGCCACGCGCGCCGTCCGGGTCGAAGACGACGGTGTTGACCGCACCCAGCGCCCGCACCAGCGGGTCTTCGATGCGGACTTTCGGAACGACCCGCTCCTTGTAGGGGTAGGTCACATTGATGCCGCGGAAGCCTCCGCTAATGCAGCTCTCGAAGACGGCGTCGAAGTCCTTGCCCAGGGCCTTCGGGATGAGCCGGTCGTAGCGAACCCCGATCCCTGTGAGTTCGCCCGCCAGCCGGTGCAGCAGCGGCGCCTTGGAACGGACGATGTTGTCGCCAATAAGTCCCAGTTGCAGGTTTGGCATATCAGCTCCTTTCCTCGCCTTATCGAGCCGCTCGACCGCCGATGGCGCGGCGAACCATGGACCACACCGGCGTCTTGCTCATGAAGATCAGGATGACCGCGATGAGAAGGACCAGAGACAGCGGGCTCCAGACCAGGTTGACAAAGAAGGTCGAGAGGCTGCCCTGCTCCGAAATGATCCCACGCCGCCAGTTTTCGTCGATCAGCTGGCTGAGGATCACTCCGAGGATGACCGGGCCGATCTGATAGCCGTAGATCTTCATGAAGTAGCCGAGGTGCGGCCGATCGATCATCAGCATCGGCCCGGGGTTCAGTCCGTGAATGCAGAGGGCGCCGATGAAGATGGCGGTGACCGCGTCGCCGGGAATGCCAAGCGTCAGCATCGGAATGAACGCGCCGCCGACGGCGGCGTTGTTGGCCGTTTGCGGACCAACCAGCCCCTCCTTCGCGCCCTGGCCGAAGGGCACCTCCGGGTGCTTCGTCACCCGCTTCGCATGGTCGTAGGCGAGCAGCGCCGCGATATCGCCGCCGGTGCCGGGAAGCGCGCCGACGATGACGCCGATCGCCGACGTCTGCATCGAAAGGGGAAGGTATTTCCAGATGACCGACAGAGGTGGGACGATCTTGTCGACCTTCTGCTTTATCGCCGCCTTGTCGAGATGGTGAAGCTGGGTCAGGGCCTCGGAAACGCCGAAAAGCCCGATCATCACGGCGACGAACGAGATGCCGTTCGAGAGCTCGACCATCCCGAAAGTAAAGCGCTCCTGCGCGGTCAGAGGATCGAGGCCAACCGCGCCGATCAACAAGCCAGATCCTTTTCAGGAAAGGCCGCCAGCGCCGGTGCGGCCGCCATGCCAAGTGCAACAGCGGCGCCGATGAGCACCTTCATCATCCGCTTTCTCCCAAATCTTTTCTTTCACAGGGTCGCCTTAAGCCGCCGTTTCAGCGGCGCGACCTCATTTTCAGCACGCGAAGCCTGCCATCGGTTCAGAATTACGTCAAATACCAAAATCTCCCTTGCCGATAACACAATGTTAATTCCCGCGGCGCGGCGGGCCGCTTTTCCGTGCCGATCCTGCCTGCAGGAGGGTTTCGGCATCGCCCCTTCGGGGTAGAGCCTCTCTCGCCGGGCGTGCTAACGTTCGGCGCAATCGACCAAGGACCGGAATGACATCATGGGGTTGCATTCGAAGGACGACGTGCGAGGGGATCTTCTCGACGATGTGTATGCGTCGGCCGACCTGTCGGCCGGCATGCCGAAGTACAAATTCCCGAACAAGGAGCATGCACCGCGCAACGTCTACAGCGTCGTCCGTGACGAACTGATGCTGGACGGGAACTCACGCCAGAACCTCGCCACCTTCTGCCAGACCTGGGCCGAGCCCGAGGTCCGTCGACTGATGGACACGTGCCTCGACAAGAACATGATCGACAAGGACGAATATCCGCAGACGGCGGAGATCGAGGCGCGCTGCGTGCATATGCTGGCGGACCTGTGGAATGCGCCGGACGCCGCCGAAACCCTCGGCTGCTCGACCACCGGCTCCAGCGAGGCGGCGATGCTGGGCGGCATGGCCATGAAGTGGCGCTGGCGCGAACGCATGAAGGCCCAGGGCAAACCGACCGATAAGCCGAACCTGATCACCGGCCCGGTGCAGATCTGCTGGCATAAGTTCACCCGGTACTGGGACGTCGAACACCGGGAGATCCCGATGGAGCCGGGGCGGCTGTTGATGACGCCCGAGGAGGTGCTCAAACGGTGCGACGAGAACACCATCGGCGTCGTGCCCACCCTCGGCGTCACGTTCACCTGCGACTACGAGCCCGTGAAGGCCGTCGCCGACGCCCTGGACGCGCTCGAGCGGGACAGGGGGCTCGACATTCCCGTCCACGTGGACGGCGCCAGCGGCGGGTTCCTCGCGCCGTTCTGCGCCCCCGACCTGGAATGGGATTTCCGCCTTCCCCGCGTCAAGTCGATCAATGCCTCGGGGCACAAGTTCGGGCTTTCACCCCTCGGCGTCGGCTGGGCCATCTGGCGCGAGGCGAAGGATCTTCCCAAGGATCTGGTCTTCGACGTCAACTATCTCGGCGGCAACATGCCCACGTTCGCGCTGAACTTCTCGCGACCGGGCGGCCAGATCGCCTGCCAGTACTACAATTTCCTTCGCCTCGGCCGGGAGGGCTACCGCAAGATCCATGGCGCCTGCTACGACACCGCCGGCTACCTGGCGGAAGAAATCGCCAAGCTCGGCCCGTTCAAGATCATCTACGGCGGCGATCCTCGGGGCGGCATACCGGCGCTTTGCTGGAAGATCAAGGACGGCTTCGATACCCTCGGCTACACCCTCTACGACTTCGCCGACCGCCTGCGCAGTTTCGGCTGGCAGGTGCCAGCCTATTCCCTGCCGGCCAACTGCGGGGACTTGGTGATCCAGCGGATCTTGGTGCGGCACGGCGTCAGCAAGGACCTGGGCTCCCTGCTCATCGCAGACATGAAGCGATGCCTTGAGCACTTCAAGGCGCATCCGGTCAGCCGCGCGATGGGAGAAAATGAGGCGAGCGGCTTCCACCACTAGCCCCGGCCCAACACCGGTGGCGTGAGACCGAACACAATCCGAGCCGCGACGAAAGACCATGTGCGAGCTGTTTGGCGTATCGAGTTCGGTGCCGGTGCGGGTGACCTACTCCCTGCACGCGTTCGCCGAACACGGCGGTCTCATCCACCCCAACAAATCCGGCTGGGGAATTGCCTATCACGAGGGCAAGGATGCCCTGCTGATCAAGGAGCCGGAACCGGCCAGCGACAGTCCGTGGGTTCGCTTCATCGAAACCCAGCCGCTGACCAGCACGTGTGTCATCGCCCACGTGCGCTACGCCACGGCCGGTGCGCCCAGCTTTGCCAACACCCATCCGTTCCTCCGCGAGGTCGGCGGTCAGATGCATATTTTCGCCCACAACGGCGGGTTCGACGGGATCTGGACCACGATTCCCCTGCGCGCGGACGCCTTCCGTCCGGTGGGTGAAACGGATTCGGAATACGCATTTTGCGTTCTCCTCGAACGCCTGGCGCCTTTGTGGCGGCACGCGAACGGCTCGCCGCCGCCGCTGTCCGGACGGCTGGCGATCGTCGCGGAGATGGCGGCGACACTCAGAGCGTTGGGACCGGCCAACTTCCTTTATTCGGATGGTGACGTCTTGTTCGCCCATGCCCACAAACGGCACTGGGATAAGGGCGGCGGCCGCTTCAGCGAGGCCCGGCCACCCGGCCTCAGCATCGCGACCCGGCGCGCCCTGTCGGTAACGGGGCTGAACGTCGAGGCCACCGCCGACGACGCGAGCGTGCTCTACGTGGCGAGCGTGCCACTGACCGCGGAAGGCTGGACGCCGGTGCCCGAAGGGACGGTGCTGGCCTTACGGGAAGGAACCGAGATCGCGCGGATCGGCGCCTGACAAACACCGAAACGATGGTTCGAGACCCCACAATTGTCGAACCGCGAAGCGGCAACGCTCAGGAAGCGCCCCACACGGCGACCGGGGGCGTCGGTCCCTTCGTCACCTGGGCCCGGGAGGCGCGGGCGGACGGCAAAACAGTGCTCCGGACCTCGCGTCGTCATCGCAAGGGGCTCGCACCCCTCGTCATCGCCTCGGCGACCATTCGTCCCGCAGTCGCCGCCGAGGTGATCGGCCACGAATGGTCGCATCTGTCGGCGCCGCAGCGGATCGGCTGGTGGATCGCCGTCCTGTTCATGATCGGCGCGGCGCTGTTTGCGATCGGCGGCGCGCAGGGGACGTGGCCCGGTGCGCCGGTCATGGCCTGGCTCGATCCGCGTTCGGCCGCGTGGGTTTTCTTCGCCGGCTCCCTGTTCTTCACAGCGGCCGCATACCTCCAATGGCTCGAAGCACTCAACAACGACGTGAGGGAGACGGCCTTGCCGTCTCCTCCCCCTCCGAACCGGTGGCGGTTCCTCCGCTGGTGTCCGCATAATCTCGGCTACCTGGCGGCCGCCGTTCAGCTCGCCGGTACGGTCCTGTTCAACGTCAATACCGCCGACGCGCTCATCCAGGGGGTCGGCTGGCGGGGCCAGGACGTTCTGGTCTGGACGCCAGACATGGTCGGTTCGGTCTGCTTTCTCGTCGCCAGCCAGGCCGCGCTGATGGAAATCTCCCACCACTACTGGTCGTGGCAGCCGAGGTCCCTGTCGTGGTGGATCGCCGCGATCAACATGGCGGGCTCGATACTCTTCATGCTCTCGGCGGTGGCCAGCCTTGTCGAGCCCGGCCCCGTTGTCGCCGCGCCCTGGTTGTCCAACTTCGCTACGTTCTCGGGCGCGGTCTGCTTCCTCGTCGGTGCCTACCTGTTGATCCCGGAACTGTTCGAGGCGCCGCCTGCTCGTGCCGGGAAATCCTTGTTGTGAATCGGCGTGGAACAAGGATCCCGTTTTCGGGGTGATCGTCATCCAGTCGGGACGCCCGGCGGAGGGTCCAGATCGGGCTCCCATAGCGGCGCGTTGACGATGTGTCGTTCGTGACTGTGCCGGATCGGCGGCAGCGATCATGACGAGGACGCCGAGCCCGGGTTCATGGATGACGAGAACGGCGATAACCGCCGTTCCCGGCATAGCTTGCCGGCGAAGGCCCTCTTCCCCATGCCAAACGCAACTGCAATTCCCCTGGCAGGAGGGTCGGCGTGCTTTCCGCCAGATACCCCGCCAACCCTACTGTTCTTGAATCTCGGCCATGAGATTCTGCACCCGCTCGAAGTCCCTGGCCTGGGCCGCCATGCGGACGGGAGCATTCGCCGCCCCGAAGCCCGCATAGGCGTTGCGCTGGACGACCTCCAGGAACAGGCCATTGATATCGCGGGTGAAGATCTGGAAATAGGCGCCGCCGTTCGCGTCCTCGTCATAAAGGATATTGTTCGCCCGCATCTCCCGGATGAGGGAGTCTTCGAGATTGAAGCGCAGCGACAGGTCGAAGTAGTAGTTCTCCGGTATCTGCAAAACGAGGTCCTGGTCCAGGTTTTTCGCGTAGGCGAAGATGTCGGCGCAACTGAAGGCGAAGTGCTGATAGGCGGGGAAGATGTTCTTGGACACAAAGCGCTGGGTCATCGTGCTTGGACCGATGGATGCATTCAGCGCCAAGCGGATCCGCCCGTTGTCGTTCGATATGTTGCGACTGCGTACGGTGCCGTGCGGATCGATGATGTCGATCTGCTCGTCGGCCTCGAAGCCGAACATGGCTCGATAGAACAGAAGGCTGGACAGGAATTCGGTCGGCGGCACCGCCTGCGACAGATGGTCGAGAGCCCGCAGCGCGCCGCCCTCGGCCGCCCCGTCATCGCCGACGCGCACGAAGTCGACGTCGTAGAAAGCGGGCGCGCCGGCGCGGCCGTCCAGGCAGAAAATCATGCTGCCGCCGAGGCCGCGGATCGCCGGGATATCGAGTTCGCCGGCGTTTGCCAGATGCGCGAATTCGCCACCGCGAAACACCGAGATGCGGTCGATCATCGCCGGCAGATTGTCGACGCGGAACCCCAGCGCGCAGATCGACAAGCCGTGCAGAAGATAGAAGGAATGGGCCAGAGCGTCCCTTTCCTCGTTAAGCACGAGATGAATCTCGCCCTGGCGGTAGAGGGTGACGGCCTTCGACCTGTGCCGGTGGGTGCAGACGAAGCCCATGGCCTCCAGCAGCCGTTTGAGGTCGCCGGCGTCGCTCCCCTGGCAGGCGAACTCGATGAAGCCGATGTCCTCGACCGTCGGGCGCGGGGCTGCCATGGCGCCGGTCGTCTCCGCGAGCAGATGGAAGGAGCGAATGCCGTCGTCGGCGATCCGCTGCGCCGGCATCGCCCGCACCTGGTCGTTGAAGATCTCCATCGATACGGGCCCGGCGTACGCGCGCTCGCGCAGCGCCGCGAACAGGCCGGACAAGGGAAGGTCGCCCTGTCCGGGAAAGAGCCGGAAGTGCCGTGACAGCAGCCGGATGTCCATCTTGACCGCAGGCGCGTCGGCCAGGTGGACGAGGAACAACCGCTCCGGATCGATGGACGCGAGGGCGGAGAAATCGGCGCCGGTCGCCAACGTATGCACAACCCCGAGAACGAGACCGAGGTTCGCGCGATCGGCCATCTCGATCAGCCGCCAGGCTTGAGAATAGGTCCGAACGACCCGGCTCGTCGACAATGCCTCGTAACCGACGCGCAGCCCGCGTTCCGCCGCCAGGTCCGCCAGCGCGGCCAGGTCGGCCGCCGCCCTTTCGGGATCGTCGCAAGTGTCGGAACGGGTGTTGGCCGAGACGATCAGCAGCGAGCTTCCGATTTCCGCTGCCAGATCGAGAAAGCGCCTCGCCCGTTCCATATTCCACGCCCGGATCTCGTCGGGGGCGCCCTCGAAATCGCGCAGGGATTGGAGGCTGAGGACCTCGATCCCGAGGTCGGCGGCGAAGCCCGCCACCTCCGACGGCGCACCATCCCAGTAGACCAGATCCTCGCGAAAAATCTCGATTCCGTCGAAACCGGACCCGGCGGCCGCCTCGATCTTCTTGCGCAAAGGGCCGGAAAAGGAGAGCGACGAAATTCCGCGCTTCATGTCACGACTCGTGGGTGGCGATTCGAAAGGTCCAGACGCCATCCTTCGCGCTCAGGTCCGATTGGTCAACCATCCGGTTCCTGGCCGCCATCAGCCCCAGGTGCGGCCTTCGAGCGCCCGCGCCATCCGCTCGCGCAGCAGTCCGATCAGCGTTTCCGCGAAAATGGTCTGCGGCTCGTCGGCATGAACCAGCGCATAGGTCGTCAGCGACGTCGGCTCGGTGATGGCCAGGCGGACGACGCCGGGCAGATCGCGGGCGGATACCGAGAACTCGTCGATGACGGCGACGCCGAGACCATGTCGAACCAGGGAGTGGACGGTGTGCGCGAAGCGGGCCTGGATCGACAACGTGTATTCGAAACCGTTGTCCCGAAACGCGGTCGCGATGATGCGGCCGAAGGGGTCATCCGGATCGATGCCGACGAGCGGATAGCGGATCAGTTCCCCGAGCGAGATCTCCTTTCGCGCCGCCAGCTCATGCCCGCTCGGGACGATGGCGACCAGTCTGGCGGTCGCCAGCTGATGCGAGATCAGCGCCGGATGGTTGATGTTGTAGCTCATGGCGACGAGTTCGCCTTTCTTGAGCAGCAGGTAGTCGACCGCCTCCTCGATCTTGAGCACGTCGATCTTCATCTTCAGGTCAGGGTACTTTTCGCGCAGCCGCCTGACCGCGGCGGGCATGACATCCTGCGAAATGCTCGGAACCGACGCGAATGAAAAAATGGACGTACTGCCACGTGTGAGCTGGGCGATGCTGTATTTCAGGTCCGCGACTTTCTCGAATACCTGGTTGATCTGGCCGAAGATGTCCCGGGCTTCATGAGTCGGAACAAACCGGCCGCGATGCCAGGCGAACAGCCGGATGCCGAGGGTGGATTCGGTGTGTTTCATGGTCCGGCTGACCCCCGGCGCGGACACGTTCAACAGCTCGGCGGCCCCGTTGACCGTGCCGGCGATCATGATCGCGCGGACCACCTCGATCTGCCGCAGCGTCAGCATCCTGTCGCCCTCCCACCCTTCTCCGGCGAAGTCGGATTTAACATGAGGTTTGCTCCAAAGTATCTTTCGTTAATTGAGGTTAACCGAACGCCGATGTAGCATTCTCTTCAACAAATGGCTCAGCCGGGCAAGGCTGAAGCCCTCTCGAGGGACGGAACGAAACCACATGTTGACGCTTCCATCCGAAATCCTGATCGAGGATGAGGGTCTTCGCGACGGCCTGCAGAACGAGAAGCGCGCGTTCTCCATCGACGAAAAGTTGCACTTCATTCACGGCCTCGAGGCCTGCGGCGTCCGGCGGATTCAGGTCGGCTCGTTCGTGCATCCGAAATGGGTGCCGCAAATGGCCGACACCGATGCGCTGTTCGCGCGTCTCACGGCCGTTCCCGGCGTCGTCCATACCGCCCTCGTGCTCAACCTGCGGGGCGTCGAAAGGGCCATGGCCGCCGGTGTCCGGCACCTCAGCATGTCGATCTCGGCGAGCGAGACGCACAGCCTGCGCAATACGAACCGCACACTGGAAGAGTCCAAGCGGCACATCATTCCGATGATCGAAACCGCGCTCGCCAACGGCATCGAAGTGCGCGCCGGGATCCAGTCCGCCCTGGGCTGCGGCTTCGGCGGCGAGGTGCCGGTCGAGCGGGTCTGCGAAATTGCGGCGACATACAGCACGCTCGGCGCCCAGGAGATCAACATCGCCGACACCGCCGGTCTCGGCAACCCGCAAAGCGTGTTCGAGAGCGTATCGCGCGTGCGCGAGGTGATTGGCTCCCATACAGCGATCTCCCTCCACCTTCATGACACCAGGGGCCTCGGTCTGGCGAACATGCTCGCCGGTCTGCAGGCGGGCGTTCGCATCTTCGATGCGGCGCTCGGCGGTCTCGGCGGATGCCCGTTCATCCCCGCCGCGGCCGGCAATATTGCCACCGAGGACGCGGCCTTCGCGCTCGAGCAAATGGGCGTCAAGACCGGGATCGACTGGCAGGGCCTCTGCGGCCTCGCGCTGGAAATGGAAAGCCTGCTCGGCAGAACGTTGCCGAGCCGAATGGCGCACGTCCTTCAGAAGGCCGCGTGACTCACGGCGGCGGGGGACGCCGGCAGCGTGAGGATGGATTCAATGGACCACCAGTTTTCGCTGGCGCATCTGACGGTTATAGGCTGCGCGCCCCCCGAGATGACGCGAATCGCTGCGCGTGCGGGATACGACTTCGTCAGTCTGCGCCTGATCCCCATGGGCGTGCCGGGCGAGCCGACCTACGTCCCCGAAGACAAGGAGATGATCCGCGAGACGAAGGCTGCGCTCGACGAGACGGGCGTGAAGGTTCTCGACCTCGAGTTGGCGCGCATCGTCGCCGATCGCGATCCGAAAACGTATCTGCCGGCCATGGAAACGGCTGCGGCATTGGGCGCGCGTCATGTCATCTCGAGCGCCTGGACCAAGGATCGCACGGACCGGGACTTCGTCATCGAACGCTACGCCGAGATCTGCGATCTGGCCCGGCCGTTCGGCTTGTCGGTGGATTTGGAATTCCCGACGTTCTCCCGGATTACCAGCCTCCAGGAGGCTGCGGACATCGTCGGCGCCGCCAACCGGCCAAACGGCGGGATCCTGATCGACACGCTCTATTTCCACTACTCCCGCACCCGGCTGGATGATTTGGATGCGTTGCCGCGCGAGTGGCTCCACTTCATGCACATCAGCGACACCCGCGAAGAGATCCCCGACACGCCGGAAGGCATGATGCATGTCGCGCGCGACGAGCGGCTCTACCTGGGGGAGGGCTGCATCGACTTCGCGAAGATCTTCAGCCGCGTGCCCACCATTCCGCTTTCGATCGAGCTGCCGAACCTCCAGCGGGTCAGGGAGCTGGGCTACGAAGGCCATGCCCGGCGCTGCCTGGAGATGGCGAAGCGCTACGTCGGGGACGGAATGAACGCGCCAATGAAGACCGGCACCGCCTAAGGCGACAGAAAGACGAGGAGGTTGAGGACATGAACAAGGTATCGGCCTGGGAACGGGAAATCACAGACGAGCAACGCGAGCACGTCCAAGACCTCCTGGCCAAGGCGCGGGCCGCCATGGAAAAGGTGAAGGACTACGACCAGGCCGCCGTCGACCGGCTGTGCCGGGCTGTCGGCTGGGCGACCGCCAACGAGAAAACCTTCACCCGTCTCGCCCAGATGGGCGTCGACGAGAGCGGTCTCGGCGACCGCGACGGCCGGCCCGCCAAGCGGTTCAAGATCATGGGCGTGCTGCGCGATGCGATGCGGCAGAAGAGCGTCGGCATCATCGAGGAGGATCCGGAGAAGGGCCTGGTGAAGTACGCCAAGCCGGCCGGCGTCATCGCCTCGTTGATACCGACCACCAACCCGGCGCTGACCCCGCCCGTGACCGCCATCTATGCGCTGAAGGCCAAGGACGCGGTGATCTTCTCCCCGCACCCGCGGAGCAAGGCGACGACCTTCGAAACCGTGAACATCATGCGCGAGACGCTCAAAAGGCTCGGCGCGCCGGAGGATCTGTTGCAGTGCGTCCGGACCCCGAGCATCCCCGTGACCCAGGAGTTGATGGCGATCTGCGATCTGACCATGGCCACCGGCGGCAAGCCCATGGTCCAGGCCGCCTACAGCTCCGGCAAGCCGGCCTACGGGGTCGGCGCCGGCAATGCGACCATGGTCATCGACGAGACGGCCGACATCGAGGAGGCGGCGCGCAACTCGCGCATCTCCAAGACTTCTGACTTCGGCTCCGGCTGCTCCGCCGACGGCAACCTGCTGATCGACAGCCGCATCTACGACAAGATGCGAGACCAGCTCGTCTCAGAGGGGGGCTATTTGTGCAGCGCCGAGGAAAAGGCCAAGCTGGAAGCGGCCCTGTGGGACGACACCGGCCACCGGACGATGAACACGATCGCCTGCCCGGCCCAGCGCATCGGCGAGATTGCGGGCTTTTCGATCCCCGACGACCGCAAGTTCATCATGGTCGAGCAGGATTGGATCGGCAAAGAACACAGGTTCTCCGGCGAGAAGCTTTGCGTCGTCATGGCACTTTACAGGTTCGACGGCTTCGACGACGGGCTGCAGAAGGTCAGGCAGATCTACGCCGTCGGCGGCACAGGTCATTCCTGCGGCATTTACTCCTTCGACGACGACCACATCGATCGCCTGGCTCGCGTCGCGCCCGTCAGCCGGATGATGGTTCGACAGCCGCAGTCGAAGGCGAACGCCGGTTCGTTCACCAACGGCATGCCGATGACCTCAAGCCTCGGCTGCGGCATCTGGGGCGGAAACATCACCAACGAGAACGTTCACCTGAAGCACTACCTGAACGTGACCTGGGTGAGTCGGCCGATCCCGGAGGACCGTCCGAGCGAGGAGGAACTGTTCGGCGAGTTCTACGGTACCGAAACGCTTTGACATGCCCTCCCTTTAACCTCCCTGGGGACGGGGATGTAGACTTCTCCCCCGCGGCATAAAAAACCTCGGGGGAGCCTTTCTGGAGGAAACAATGAAGGATTTGGTGGCCAATCAACTGGTCCGTTACCTTGAGGATCGGGGCACCCGTTACATCTTCGGCCTTTGCGGGCACACCAACATCGCCGTGCTCTCGGCCATGGCCAACAGCAAGATCCACTTCGTCAACGTGCGCCACGAGCAGATCGCCGCGCACGCCGCGGACGGATACGCGCGCGCCACCGGGAAAGCGTCGGTCGTGCTGAGCCACCTGAGCCCCGGCCTGACCAACGCGGCGACGGGCGTCGCCAACGCGGCACTGGATTGCGTTCCGATGGTGGTCATCGCCGGCGACGTGCCGAGCTACTACTACGGCAAGCACCCTCACCAGGAAGTGAACCTTCACGCCGACGCGTCCCAGTACGAGATCTACCGACCCTTCGTTAAGCGCGCCTGGCGCGTCGACACGCCGGAGTTGTTTCCGGAGATCATGGAGAAGGCGTTCATCCTCGCAGAGAGCGGCCAACCGGGCCCTGTGCTGGTGGACGTGCCGATGGATATCTTCTCCAAGGAGATCGACACGGCCCTGTTCGACCGGCAGCGCCACAACGCCAAGACCCTCGTAAAGCCCTCGATCGACGAGGACGCGGCGGCCACCATCGTCCGCACCCTGGTCGAGGCGAAGAACCCCCTGCTCTACGTCGGCGGCGGGATTGCGCTCGCCGGAGCCACCGCGGAGCTCGAGGCCTTCGTCGATCACTTGAACATCCCCGTCACCCACAGCCTGATGGGCAAGGGCATGCTGCGCGACGACCATCCCTTCGCGCTCGGCATGACCGGCTTCTGGGGCACCCAGTTCATCAACGACAAGTGCCTGAAGGCCGACTGGATCTTGGCTCTGGGCACGCGCTTCAAGGAGGCGGACAGCTCGTCCTGGTATCCGGACTTCACCTTCAACATTCCGCCCAGCAAGCTCATCCACATCGACATCGAGCCGGCGGAGATCGGCCGGAACTTCCCGACCGAGATCGGCGTCGTCGCCGACCTCAAGCAGGCCCTGAAGGTCATGCTGAGGGTGGCCAGGGAGCTCTATCCGAACGGGCTGAAGAACCCCGCGTTGGCCGAGGACATTGCCCGCTACCGGTCGGAGTTCAGGGCGTCCAACAGCGAGCTGGAGAAATCGGACGCCTTCCCGATGATGCCGGAGCGGATCCTCGCCGACGTCCGCGCCGCCATGCCGCGCGACGCCTATCTGACCACGGATGTGGGCTGGAACAAGAACGGCGTCGGCCAGCAGTTCCCCATCTACACGCCGGCGACGGTGCTTACGCCGGGCGGCTACGCCACCATGGGCTTCGGTCCTCCGGCCGCGTTGGGGGTCAAGCTCGCCTGTCCCGACAAGGTGGTCATTTCCATGGTCGGCGACGGCGGCTTCGGGCAAAACCCGGCCATGCTGGCGACGGCGCACGAGGAGGGACTGGGCGTCATCTGGGTGGTGATGAACAACAACGCCTTCGGGACGATCGCCGGCCTGCAGAAGGCCCACTACGGCCTGACCTACGGCACGACCTTTCCGAAAAACGGCGACGACACCCTGCCCAACTACGCCGCCCTTGCAAAAGCCTACGGCGTCGAGGGCGTGCGCGTCCGCTCCGCGGCGGACTTCAAGCCGGCGCTCGAGGCCGCGATCGCATCCGGCAAGCCGACCGTCATCGACGTCGCCATGGTGAACAACCCGACGCCGACCAGCGGCCACTGGAACATCCTGGATATCTACTCGCCCGGCAAGCACGTCTCGCACGTGGCGACCGACTGAGGGGGGGCACCATGTCCATATCCATCCTGATACTTAACGGTCCCAACCTGAACCTGCTGGGAACCCGGCAGCCCGAGGTCTACGGCAGCACGACGCTGGCCGACGTCGAGGCGATGTGCGCCGAGAAGGCCAGGTCGCTCGGCGTCGAGATCGACTTTCGCCAGAGCAACCACGAGGGGACGCTGGTCGACTGGATACACGAGGCGAAGGGCAAGCACGACGGCATCGTCATCAACGCCGGAGCCTATACCCATACGTCCGTGGCTCTTCTCGACGCCATCGCCAGCGTCGAGCTGCCCGTGGCCGAGGTGCACATCTCCAATATCCACAAGCGCGAGGAGTTCCGACACCTGTCGTACATCTCCAAGGTCGCGCTCGGCATGATCTGCGGTTTCGGCCCCTACGGCTACCTGATCGCCATCGACGCGCTGGCGCATCACCTTTCGGCCTGAGAGAGAAGCGGAATACAACCAAGAGACGTGCCGCGGCCTGCTCATTGCCTCACGTCGCAAAACATGAGTAGCGGGGGAGCGAAAAGATGCAGCTCACGGGGATGCTACACGGCGCCACGCTGCTGGAGCATGTCGATTTTCCTGCGGCGGAAGTCATCGGTCCGGAAGCCGACGAAGACGAGATCCAGGGCCTGATCGACCGGCACGGATCGGTCTTCATCAAGCCGATCTTCAAGGGCGGCGTCGGCAAGAAGGGAAAGTCGGGTCTGATCGGCCGCGCCGGCGACCTCAGGACCGCGCTTGCCGAAAAGGAGAGGCTTTATTTCGTCGAGCACCGGCACGGCAACGCCTACGCAAAGGCCCAGGGTGTCACATTCGAAGGTGCGGTGCCGGCCGAGCGAGAGGTCTACTTTTCGATCACCGACTCGACCGTCTTCCGCGCGCCGACGATCACGCTCACGCACATGGGCGGCATGGCGATCGAGGAACTCGACCCGAAGCACGTCGCCAACATTCCGTTCGAGGCGCTGACCGGGCTGAAGGCCTTCGTCGTCGCCAACGCCCTCGAGGACATCGGCGCGCCGCGGGAAATCGTCTCTCCGCTGGTGCAACACCTGCCCAAGCTTTGGGAGCTGTTCCACCACTACGGGATGACGGTTCTGGAACTGAACCCCATCCGCATGTCGCCCGGACCTGGCGGCCGGCTCGTCCCCGTCGCCTGTGACTTCAAGTGCGGCTTCGATCGGGACGACCCGCGGTGGCAACGCCTCGATCTTCCCGACCATCTGTTCGCGGCCGACTACTCCGACTTCGAGCTGGAGATCAATCAACTTCGAACCTATCAGGGCCAAAGCGACGTCTTCGTGATCAACCCCGAGGGGACGATATTGGCGCCGACGTTCGGCGGCGGCGCAAACTCGCTGGTCACCGAGGTTCTCGCGCAGGACGCGATCATCTCATCCGACTTCGGCGGCAACCCGCCTTACGAGAAAATGCGCTCGGTGGCACGGATCTGCTTCAAGCATTGGCTGAAGCAGTCGAACGTCCTGTTCGTCATCGGCGGCAAGGCCAACAACACCGACATCTTCGAGACCTTCCGCGCAATCGCCGACGCGCTGCGTGAGCATTTCGTTCAACACGGGCCGACACCGCTGTTCGTGGTCATCGGCCGCGGCGGCCCGAACCTGGTCCGCGGTCTCAGCGCTTTCTCCGACACCCTGGACGCCCTGGGCCTGCCCTACCGGATTTTCGGCTTCGATTCCGCGATCAGCGAAGTCGTGAACTACGCCCAGGCCGTCGACCGATGGATGAAGGCGGGCGGCCGGCAGCAGGTCGCCAGGAGTCTGGGGCTCGCCGACAAGGCCTAAGCGTGCCGGCCTTGACGGTCGTCCGCTGATCGGCGCCTGAAGGAGAGGAACGACATGTACAAGAAGGGCATAGCGGCCTTTCCATACTATGTGGGCATCGACTCCCTGGCGCAGGTCGCCACCCCGGGCGATCGCGTCTGCGTTCTGAACATCCTGGGAAGCGAGTCCCGGCAGGTGACCCCCACCAGCCACGCCTACTCCCGCGGTGCCGTTGTCTTCGGGACATCGCCGGGGCGACGGGGCGAGGTGCTCAGCACCAAGGTGGGCAACATCCCGGTCTACGACAGCGTGCGCGAAGGCCTCGATGCGGGGCACACGTTCAATACCGGCGTCGTCTACCTGCCACCGGCGGGGGTGCGCGACGGCGTCGCCGAGCTCATCCGCATCAATCCCGACCTGCGCAAGATCGTGATCCTTACGGAGAAGGTGTCGGTCCACGACGCGCGCGAGATCCGGGCTCTGGCGCAAAGCAACGGCATCGATATTTTCGGAGGCAACTGCCTCGGAGTGGCCGACTCCTGGAACCGGGTCCGCATCGGCGGCGCGCTGGGCGGCGATCATCCTGATGAGTCCATGCTCAGGGGCTCCATCGCCATCTATTCGAACTCGGGCAATTTTACCACCACCATCGCGCAGTATCTGGCGACGGCCGGATGGGGGACGACCACTCTCATCTCGAGCGGCAAGGACGTCTACATTCATTTCGCCGCGCGCGAATTCGCCTACGCCTTGGCGAACGACAGTCGTTCGAGCGCGGCGGTCATGTACATCGAGCCCGGCGGCTACTACGAGCACAAGCTCGAGTTGACCAAGCCGGTTGTCGCCTGCGTGGTCGGGCGCTGGAAGTCGAAGCTGACCCGCGCCGTCGGACATGCGGGAGCGATGGCGGGGGCCGGAGACACCGCCGAATGCAAGGAGGGCTGGTTCCTCGATGCGTTCGGGGTCGACCGCATCTTCACACCCGAGAGCCCCGTCTGCTCGGCCAAGGGCGCGGTGGTGATCAACATCGCACACATCCCGTTGGCGCTGACCAGGGTCATGGAGCTTAACGGCATTTCGCCGGACTTCGCGCCCACCGGCGATCTCTCGCTCAAGCCGTGGCTGGCCAACAACCAGGGGCTCAAGCTGCCGCCCGAGCTCGATCTCGCGACGGTCGAAGCGATGCCGCCCTACAACGAACAGATCCGCGAGCTCCGTCGCGTGCTCGGCGCGCAGGTTCCCCGGCGCAACATGAGGGACTGCTCCGGCGCGACGAAGATGGACCCGTCGACGCAGATCACCAGCGTCCACGGCATTTCGGTCCTCGACCTGGCCCTGGAGCCGCTCGAGGCGAACTTCGCGCTGCCGCTGGTGCACGAGATTGCGGCCGAGAATGATCGCGCTCTGCTCGACGTCGCCGTCGCCGCCGAGGTCAACCTGGTGCGCGACCAGGTCATCCTCAGCGCCGCCGATGCCGCGCGCGAAGCGGGCAACGCCCCCAACACGATCATGGCCGCCGCCGCCTGTATGGTCGGGCCGCGACGGATGAAGCGGGCGCTCGACGCGACGCGCCGGTTGATCGACCTGTTCGCGAATTCCGGGCTTCAGGATCCGCGCGACGAGTCCTTCGACCTGAGCGGGATCGAGATCAGCGACGACACGCGCGCCCTGTTCCTCGCGACGGAAGCGGACGAGTCCGTCCGCCCGGAAGCCATGTTGAAGGCCGTCCGCGCCCGCGGCGGTCGTTCGATCTTCCTGAAATTCATCGAGTCGATGGGCGATCACATCCATCGGGACGGGATCCTGGCCGCGCTTGCGACGACGATCGCCTGGGGGCCGCTGATGCGCAAGCGCATCTCCCTGCTCACCGCCGGCACGCTGCCCTGGTACCTTCGCCTCTACGGCGTCATGATCGGCTCGACCATACCGGGCCATCATCACCAGCGAGGCTCGCTGTGGGGAATCCCGCGCGAGGAGCGGTTCGCGTCGTGGACCGTGGCGGACCTCGCGTTCCTTGCGATCACCGGCAAGAAGCCGACCGAAGCCGAGGCGCGGCCGCTTCAGGTGCTGATCGGGCTTCTGATCTCGAACGGCCCCGGCGCCATTTCCGCGCAGGGAGCGAAGGGCGCGGTTTCGGCCGACGGCCCACAGACGCCGGAGCGGGTGCAGATCAACAAGGCGATGGTGGGCTTCCTCACCCACACCGGCTATTCGCACGGCGGCAACGGCTTTGAGGGGATGGCCTTCCTCCTCGACCAGTTCAAGGACGCGAACCTGGTCGATCCGCACGATCCGGCCCATGGCCTGGAACTGAAGGCGATGGCGACGGCGTTCGCCCGGACCTACAAGACGGAAAAGGCTCAGGCCAAGGAGCTGGGCCTCGGCGGACCACGGGCGTTGCCCGGCGTCCATCATCCCATCTTCAAGGGCAAGCCGGTGAACTACGACCCGCGGGAGCGGTTCATTTCCCGCTTCATGGAGGAGCGGGGTGACTACAACGTCTTTCATCAATTCTACCGCGAGCTTGTTCAGGCGCTCTACGATGTCGGGGCGACGCCCTACGTCTTTTGCGTCAACATCGACGCGGTCATCGCCGCCATGCTGCTGGCCTTGCTGTGGAAGGACTACAAGGCCGGGGACATTTCCGAACGGGGCCTGGAGACCGCGGCCTTCACGATCTTTCTCTATGGGCGGATGATCGGCGCCGCGGCGGAAATCGACGATCACATCAACCGCGGTCGCAACATGGATACGCGGACGCCTGCCTCTCAATGCACCTTCGTAACCTGACCCTCGTCGGACCTGCCGACGCCGCGGAGCAGACGCAGGCGCGGGAGGATACGCAGTGCGAGGGACGGCCCCATCGGCAAGAACAAACCTCGGGAGGAGACGCGCGATGATCGACAATACCGTGGGTGAGCCGGACGCCACGCCCAGCCATCAGCCGGTGGCAATGCCGAAGAAGGCGGCGCTTGCGAGCTGGATCGGCAGTGCGTTGGAGTACTACGACTTCTTCATCTACGGCACCGCTGCCGCGCTCGTCTTCGGCAAGAAGTTCTTTCCGACCGAAAACCCGGCAACCGGCATCCTCTTGTCTCTGGCAACCTTCGGCGTCGGCTATATCGCCCGGCCCGTGGGAGCGTTCTTCCTCGGCCACATCGGCGACAAGCTCGGCCGCAAGCTGGTCCTCGTCTTGACGCTGATCATGATGGGGGCCTCGACGTTCCTCGTCGGCTGTCTGCCGACGTACGACCAGGTTGGCATCGCCGCGCCGATCCTGCTGGTGATCCTGAGGCTTTGCCAGGGATTTTCGGCATCCGGCGAGCAGGCCGGCGCGAACTCGCTGACGCTCGAGCACGCTCCCGCGCACAGGAGAGCCTTCTTCACGAGCTTCACGCTCAGCGGAACGCAGGCGGGCCTGATCCTCGCCACCGCGGTGTTTCTGCCGATCACGCGGCTGCCCGAAGCTCAACTCTTGTCGTGGGGATGGCGGATCCCGTTCTGGCTCAGCGTGGTCGTGGTCGTGATCGGATACATCATCCGGCGCACCTTGGACGAAACGCCGGCGTTCCTGGAGAAGAAGGAAGAGCACACGGTCGCCAAGCTGCCGCTGGCCGTTCTGTTCCGCGACTACACGTCCGACGTCCTCCGCGTGATCTGCGCCTCGCTCGTCTCGACCGTGAGCACCATTTTCGGCGTCTTCGCCCTGTCGTACGCCGCCAATACGATGAAGATCGACCGAACGACGATGCTTTGGGTGGCGATCATGACGAACATCGTCGCGCTGATCGCGATCCCGCTGTGGGCGATCCTCGCCGATCGCATCGGACGCCGGCCGATCTTCATCTTCGGCGCCGTGGTGCCCAGCCTCCTCATGTTTCCCTATCTGTGGTCGATCAGCCAGTCCAACATCCCGCTGATCTTCCTGTTCGGCGTCCTGATGTCCGGCGTCACCTACAGCGCCTCGAACGGAGTATGGCCGTCTTTCTACGCCGAGATGTTCGACACGCGGGTGCGCCTGTCTGGCATGGCGATCGGGACCCAGATCGGGTTCGCGCTTGGCGGCTTCTCGCCGGCCATAGCCGCGGCGCTGCAGGGAACGGGGCCCAATTCCTGGGTTCCGGTGGCGATCTTCACGCTGGCGGCCTGTCTCATCGCAGCCATTGCCGCCTGGACCGCCCGCGAGACCTACAAGGTTCCGATGCGCGAGCTCGGAAGGCAGGCAGCCGTCCCGTCGCTGTCCTGATCGGGGAGCGCTCGGGCGCTGGGGCGCGGCGGCCGAGCGCATCCGGTTCGAAGCGCTGATCGGTGTTGGCCATCCTTTCGACGACCGGCGCGATCTTTGCGGTGATCGCGCTCGGTTACCTTTCCGTCCGCGTGTCCTTTTTCCACGACGCCGACATGCGCGTGTTCGGAAAGTACGTGGTCGGCTTCGCACTCCCCGCGCTGATCTTCCACGCGATTTCGGCACGCGACGTCGGGGAAATCCTTAACGCCGGCTACCTGGCCGCCTATCTCGGCGGGTCGCTGGCGGTCTTCGCCGGCGGCTACGCCTGGAGCCGCAAGGTTTCCGGTCTTTCGCCGATCACCAGCACCTTTCAGAGCATGGGCATGGCCTGCGCGAACAGCGGCTTCGTCGGCTATCCCATCTTGTTGATGGTCATGCCGCCGATCGCATCGACCGCGCTGGCGCTCAACATGATCGTCGAGAACCTGGTCATGATCCCGCTGGTCCTGGCTTTGGCCGAACACGCGAGCGGCGGGTCGGCCGGAGGCTGGCCAACGCCGCCATCCTCATGGCGGCGATGCCGGCGATGGGGATCTACCCGATCCTGGCCCAGCGCTATCGCCAGGAGCGGATCGCCGCGCTGGCCATGCTGGTGATGACCGGACTTTCTTTTTGGGGATTATCCCTTTGACGCATGTAAGCCGCTGACATGTACTAAGGCCTTCGACGGAGAGAAACGATGGCCGACAAGTTTACAGTCCGAGATTTCTTCGAGCGCTTCCCGAACGACGTCGCATGCCTAGATCACATCATGATCGTCCGCTACGGCATGCGGCACGCGTGCGGGAATTGCGGTCGTGACGCGACATTTCACCGGCTGCCAAGCGTCCGGCTTTTTCGTGCGCACAATGCGGTCATCATGTCTACCCGTACGCTGGCACGATCTTTCAGGACAGCCACACTTCGCTGCAACTCTGGTTCTATGCGATCTTCCTGTTTGTGGCGACACGCCACGGTGTCTCAGGAAAAGAGCTACAGCGCACGCTTGGCGTCACCTACAAGACGGCATGGCGCATTGGGCAGCAGATCCGCCAGCTTATGGCGAAGGCGGACGACTTCGAGATCCTGCAGGGTCACGTCGAACTCGATGAAGCCTATGTTGGCGGCCATCGCCCCGGGAAACGCGGCCGCGGTGCGGCCGGCAAGACCATCGTGTTCGGAATGAAAGAGCGCGGCGCATGGCGACAGAGATCGTGCCGAACATCAAGAAAGCGACGCTTCGTGACGCGACGCTGCGGAACGTTGAGCCGGGCTCGACCGTTTCGACGGACGAGCTCATGAGCTATGGGTTACTCGACGCCGACGGCTACAATCATGGGCAGGTTCAGCACGGTGCGAAGGAGTTCGCCCGCTACGACTGGCGCACCGACACGATGCACCACACGAACCACGTTGAGTCGTTCTGGCGCCCATTCAAGCACTCGGTCGACTCAACGCACATTCACATCTCTGCGAAGTACATGCAGCGCTATCTAAGCGAGTTCACCTTCCGGTCGAACCATCGTCAGATGGAGAACGCGATGTTCGATCTTCTGATTGGTGCGGTCTGAGGATTGATCGCACGGTGTCGTTAAAGGCAGACTCCGTGGTCGGTGAGATAACGCGCTCTTGCTGCTCGACAAATTCGGCTAACCGGTTCTCCCGTAGAGCTTCTTTTAGAGTAAGAGCCGCCACCAGTTATGCTCCTGATTTGCTTGACGGAATCGCAAAACTACCGTATATAATAGCACAAATGGCGCGCTCGGTATGGACCCGATAACGCGCCATCTGCTCTTACCCCTGATGGAAGGGGGCAGTGTGAGTTTGCCGCCAATCAGCGGCTACCCGGTAATCTCCGGGTGGTTTGCCAGACCACCGTGCTCTCCTTTCTTCGTCGTGCCTAGGGTTCAGTCAGACGGAAATGCGCCCATCTGACTCTCGTTAGACGAGGCGCGAACCTCGTCGGTGGAAGCAGCGCCGGATGTTCCAGCATCCGGCGTTCTGCTTTTCAGGATCCAGCCCTGTCGGCCAACAGTCTCGAACTCCTCGGCATGAGATAGGATCGCGGAGAGCGCCGAAATCTTGTTAGTTCCCCGCACTTCGATTCCTTCTCCGTCGAGGAAGGACAGGATCAACCGAGTAGGAGTTGGCTCGCTCTCTCCGTCAAGAAGATCGCGGATTAAATCCTTGATCTGCTGGGTGTGCGCAGAAGGAGAGCGCGTTGGACGTGGCCGATGGTTTGTATTGCAAGCCGGCTTATCCGCGCCAGGCAGGGAACCCGCCTGATTGTCCACGATTTTGCCGTAGATGCGGATCACCGCGCGCACAGCATCGAGTCGCGCGACCAGTTGCCGCTCTTCCTCAAGCGCCGCTTCTAGGAGTGGATTGCTCATAGATCTCAACTTGCCACAGATGCCACAGAACTGCAATGCTAAATCTCTGCGAGCCGGATTCGACGATTGACTCGCAGCCACGCATGCCAGATAAGCTTCTGTGGCGCTCGTCACCAACCTCCGACTTGCCGCCGCGCACCCGTTGACCCCGGAGAGGGTTGGTTGGGGCGCGTGACGCGGTCCAAGGGCGCCGGGCCTCTAGCCCGGCTTACCCACGGAGGTAACGCAATGACGTTGCTGTGCGTGTGGCCGAAGGCTGTATACGTTCGAGCGTATGTCCGCCTTCGATTTGGCAGGTTGGAGACCGTCTCCGAACACTGCCGATCCTACCCCAAGCGCTAACCCGCTAGGATAGAGGCCAGAGGGGGTGACGAGCGCCACCTTCTATCGTCCGAATAGAGTCAGAGTCGAACCTGGGTGTCAAGAGCCGCTTTTATATACCTGCGTCAAGGGGATAATCCCCTTCCTTTTTCTCCATCAGCGCCCTTCTCGGGCTGTTCAAGGTCTTACCCTGAGCGGCCCCTGAGCAAGCGCCGGCGCGCGCTGCGGGCGGCATTTCAGTTCCCTTCCGCCACAACCGCCAGCAGCGGATCCGCCTTCTGGCCGCTTTTCGGGGGCGCGACCGCGCGCTGGCCCCACATGGTCAGCAGGGCAATCGCGATCCAGCCGCCATGGAAGAGGAAGAGGACGATGACGGCGAGGACGAACCCACCCGAGATCGGGCCGATCGCCATGCGCGGCCACAGCATGCCCAAGGACTCCAGCGGCGCCGGATGGACAATCACCTTGCCGACATAGCAGGCCAGATGAATGATGAACAGCCAGGCGTAATTCCGCCGCAGCCGGAAACCGAAGGCTTCCAGGAAACGGATATGGAAATTCCACTTGCGGTAGTTCTGCGCCAGAAGAAAGTTCCAGCGATTGTCGGTCCGGAACCCCTCGCCTTCCAGCATCGGAGCGTAAAGATTGATCTCCAGAACCTTGAGCCGAACCCGGAAGATGTCGTAGTAGCGGTAGCGGCGCGCTTCCAGGAAAAGGAAGGCCGCGACGATCCAGCTTGCGAGCAGGAGCGGGACCGGAGACGCTTCGGCGGAACTGAACGTCACCGATAATGTAATGCCGGTGGTGACGACGGCCCAGTTCGTGGTGGCGTCGAGGCGACCGCGCCAGACGTTCGTCTGATACAGCTCGCCCCGGTAGAGATGTGCGAAGGCTCCGATCTCCGCTGCGGTGAAATGATCGGACGAAACCGGATCACGCGGCGTTTCCATGGCACCTCCTCCGACCCTGCGCGCTGCGGCGCAGCTTGGGCTCAATGATATCCCAGGCTCGGAGCGCGGCATCAGCCCTTGGAGATGCCGTAAAAGTCGTCGATCCCAGTTAGCAGGAACTGCATACCGATGCAGACCAATAGAAAGCCGAAGATGCGTGTCATCGCGTCGATGCCCCGGTCCCCGAGGACCCGGACCATGGCACTGGCGGCGCGCAGGACAAAAAAGGAAAAAGCCAATGTGAGCGCCATGCCGATGATGACCGCGATGTAGACCATCACCCGCTCTTCCGCGAACTGGCTCTTGATTTGAGCCGCGCCGCTGAGAACGACAGAGATTGAGCCGGGGCCGGCAAGGCTCGGCATGGCAATCGGCGTGAAGGCGATGTCACCGCGTGGTTCGTCAGCGGTGCTGCCAGCCTTGGGCTGAGGGAACAGCATACGCAGGCCGATTGTCGAGATGATCAGGCCGCCGGCAACACGGATGCCGGGCACCGAGATCCCAAAAAAGTTGATGATCTCGCCGCCAAGCAGCAGGAACACAACAAGAATCACGAAAGCGTAAAGGCAGCCCATGAGTGCCTGCTGCGTCCGCCTTTGCGTCGGCATCTCTGACGTCAGGGAAACGAACAGCGGCGCCGTGCTGAACGGGTTCATGATCGGCAGGAGGGCACTGGTCGTGAGCAGGATGGCATTGAGAAAGAGTTCGAGGGACATGGGCCACGGTCAGCTTGATGAAGAGACAAAGGAACACTGCGCAAGTTCTGGCTTCACGAAGATGGCCTGTCCTGAAGCCAGGTGATCGCCTGCTCGGCTTTGGAAGGCGGCGAGCCTTGGCTGCTCGTCGGCAAAGCGGTCGTCGGCGATCACCGCAACCTTCTTCGCCCTGTCACCCAGCGCCTTGGTCATACCTGACGTCCTTCGAATATAGCTGCGAGTCCAGCAACACTCATAGCCTTTGCTCTCGTCCGCAGGACGCAGCCGCTAATCCAGCGGCTCCGCTCCAACCGACAGATTGTAGCACGGTTGTCGACCGCGGTGCCGCCGCGGCTGGCAGCAGTACAATGTCGCGCCTATAACAGGAGCCATGGTCGCCTTCACCAACCCCGCCATCTTCATGCCGGCGAAGCGGCCGCCGGTGCCGTTCGAGCGGCCGCTGAAGCTCGTCTCTTCGTATGCCCCGGCCGGCGATCAGCCGCAGGCCATCGCCGCGCTGACCGATGGCTTCGGCGCGGGCGAGCGCGACCAGGTGCTGCTCGGCGTGACCGGCTCGGGCAAGACCTTCACCGTCGCCAAGGTCATCGAGAACATCCAGCGACCGACCCTGGTACTGGCGCCGAACAAGACGCTGGCCGCCCAGCTCTATGCCGAAATGAAGGGGTTCTTTCCGGAGAACGCTGTCGAGTACTTCGTCTCGTACTACGACTACTACCAGCCGGAGGCCTACGTCCCGCGCACCGACACCTACATCGAGAAGGATTCCTCGATCAACGAGCAGATCGACCGGATGCGTCACGCCGCCACGCGCGCCCTGCTCGAGCGCAACGACGTGATCATCGTCGCCTCAGTCTCGTGCATCTACGGCATCGGCGCGGTCGAGACCTACGCGCAGATGGTCCTCGGCCTGGCCGTCGGCGAGCGGGTCGAACGCCGCGAAATCATCCGCCGTCTGGTCGAGTTGCAGTACAAGCGCAGCGACGTCAACTTCCTCCGCGGCGCCTTCCGGGCGCGCGGCGACGTCCTCGAGGTCTACCCCTCGCATCTCGAGGATCGCGCCTGGCGTCTGTCGATGTTCGGCGACGAGATCGAGGGGATCTGGGAGATCGATCCGCTGACCGGGGAAAAGGTGGGCGCGCTGGACGCGATCACCGTCTATCCCTCGAGCCACTACGTCACACCGCGGCCGACGCTGCAGCAGGCGATGCCGCGCATCAAGGCCGAGCTCAGGCAGCAGGTCGACCTCTTCGTTGCGGAGGGCAAGCTGATCGAAGCCCAGCGGCTGCAGGAGCGGACGACGTTCGACCTGGAAATGCTGGAAACGACCGGCGTTTGCAACGGAATCGAGAACTACTCGCGCTATCTGACCGGCCGCAACCCCGGCGAGCCGCCGCCGACGCTGTTCGAGTACCTGCCGGCGAACGCCGCTCTCATCGTCGATGAAAGCCACGTCACGGTGCCGCAGATCGGTGGGATGTATCGCGGCGACTATAACCGCAAGTCGACGCTCGCCGACTTCGGCTTCCGCCTGCCCTCGTGCATCGACAATCGCCCGCTGAAGTTCGAGGAATGGGAGGCGATGCGGCCGCCGACGATCTTCGTGTCGGCGACGCCGGGTCCGTGGGAGCTTGAGCGAACAGGCGGCGTCGTCGTCGAACAGGTGGTCCGGCCGACCGGGCTGATCGACCCGCCCTGCTTCGTCCGACCCGTCGAGCATCAGGTCGACGATCTGCTCGGCGAGATCAAGGCGGTGGCGGCGCGGGGCCAGCGGACCCTGGTCACGACCCTGACCAAGCGCATGGCCGAAGACCTCAGCGAGTACCTGCACGAGCAGGGCCTGCGGGTGCGCTATATGCACTCCGACATCGACACGCTGGAACGCATCGAGATCATTCGCGACCTGCGCCTCGGCGCTTTCGACGTGCTGGTCGGCATCAACCTCCTGCGCGAGGGCCTCGATATCCCCGAGTGCGCGCTCGTCGCCATCCTCGACGCCGACAAGGAGGGCTTTCTCCGCTCCAAGACCAGCCTGATCCAGACCATCGGCCGAGCGGCGCGCAACCTCGACGGCCGGGTGGTGCTGTACGCCGACGCGATGACCGAATCGCTGAGCTACGCTCTGGAGGAAACCGCCCGCCGGCGCGAGCGGCAGATGGCCTACAACGCCGAGCATGGGATCACGCCGGAAAGCGTCCGCAAGGGCATTTCCGACGTGCTTCAGAGCGTCTACGAGCACGATTACGTCACCGTCGACACGGGGGCGTCCGGCGATGTCCATCTCGTCGGCAAGAGCCTGCAGAGCCATATTGCGGATCTGGAAAAGCGGATGCGCACGGCGGCCGCCGAACTGGAGTTCGAGGAGGCGGCGCGGCTTCGCGACGAGATCCGCCGGCTCGAGGCCGCCGACCTCGGGCTGGAGAAGCCGGGGGTGGCGCCTGCGATCGCCGCCCGCGCCGGCTGGGGCGCGCCGGAGAAAGCCAAGGCCAAGGCGAAGGCGAAGAAGGCAGCCCCCCGCCGCCGCGCCCGGTAGCGGACCCGACCGAGTGAAAATTCAGCGCGAAAGCCCGAGCGCGGCCTCCACGTCGGCGAGGGTCACCATCAGGGTCCTCGGCTCGATCGGCGAAGGTCGGAACCCGGCTTTCCGGTAGAAGCGGGCGGCGGGTGAGCGGCTGCTACGTTACTTCGATACGTTACTTCGACGCCTCGCGCAGGTAGGCGATGACGGCGGTGCGATCTTCCGGCTTGCGCAACCCCGAAAAGTTCATGGTGTTGCCGGGAACGACGCCCTGAGAGTCGGCGAGGAACGCTTCGAGCGTCTCCTCGGTCCAGACAATGTTCGCCGCCTTCATCGCCTCGGAGTAGGCAAAGCCCGGCGCAGTACCGGCCTTGCGGCCGAAGACGCCCTGCAGCGCCGGTCCCTTGTCGGTCTGCTGGGCGGGGTCGAGCGAATGACAGGCCTGGCACTTCTTGAACACACGCTCGCCCTTGTCGAGCTCCTGGGCCAGGGCGCCGCGCCACGGCGCCACGACGACAGCGGCGCCAAGCAGAACCGCGCCCGCGAGGACTGCAGCGGCGCGCCGCGCCTTGGAGCCGGACCCTGCGGACTTCGCGCGCCTGACGGGTCGGGAGAAGCCGTGAAGCGAAGGCGTCGGCATTGTCATATCTGCGATCATGTCAGCCTCATCGGGATCGACGGCGCCGGCCGGCGAGGCGGAAAGTGGCGCCGACAAAGGTCGGGTACAAAGAGCGGCGGGGCGGACGGAGGGACGTCCGCCCCATGGTCGGCTGCTCGCCGACCAGCCCGCCTAGGTGCTTTTGTGCAGCTTGAAGACCCAAAAGCTGCCGCCCTGGTTGAGCTCCTTGACGTACTTGGCGACCTCTCCGCCCCATAACGGCACGGCACCGCCCCAGCCCGAGGTCACGCCGACGTACTGCTCGCCGTCCTTTTCCCAGGTCACGGGCGAGGAGACGACGCCGGACCCGGTCTGGAACTTCCACAGTTCCTCGCCGGTCTTCGCGTCGTAGGCGACGAGATAGCCTTCGGGCGTGCCGGTGAAGATCAACCCGCTCTTGGTCGCGAGCACCCCGCCCCACAGCGGCGCGCGGTTCTTGACCTCCCACTTGATCTCGCCGGTTTTCGGATCGATCGCCTTGAGCGCGCCGATGTGGTCGTCGAAGATCGGCATGATCGTGAAGCCGGCGCCAAGGAACGCCGCGCCCTTCTTGTAGTTCACCGGTTCGTTCCAGATGTCCATGCCCCACTCGTTGGACGGGACGTAGAACCAGCCGGTTACCGGGCTGTAGGCCATCGGGTTCCAGTTCTTGCCGCCCAGGAACGACGGCACGGTGAACACCGGCTTGCCCTTGAGGTCGCCGGTCAGCTCGGTTGGGGCCGGCGGCCGGTTCTCGGCCACGAACTTGGGCTTGCCCGTCTTCTCATCGACGCCCGTCGCCCAGGAGATGTTGTGGACAAAGGGAAAGGCCCTGACGATCTTGCCGTTGGCCCGGTCGAGAACATAGAAGAAGCCGTTCTTCTCCGCCGATGCGCCGGCCTTGATGGTCTTGCCGTCCGCCTGCATGTCGAACGGAATGAACTCGCTGATGGCGTCGTAGTCCCAGCCGTCGTGGGGCGTGCTTTGATACGCCCAGACGATGTCGCCCGTGTCGGGATTCAGCGCCAGCTTCGACGCGGTGTAGAGGTTGTCGCCCGGGCGCATCCACGAGTTCCAGGGCGATGCGTTGCCCGTACCGGCGTAGATCAGCTTCGTATCCGGGTCGTAGGTGATGGCGTTCCACGGCGCGCCGCCGCCCGTCTTCCACTGATCGCCCTCCCAGCTCGCGTTGAGCGTGCCGGTCATGGTCGAGGGCTTGCCGTTAAGGGTGCCGACATGGCCCTCCACCGTTGGGCGTTCCCAGACAATGTTCCCGGTCTCCGCATCGAGCGCTCGCACCGCGCCGACCGCGCCGAACTCCCCGCCTGCGTTGCCGATGATGACCTTGCCGTTGACGATGATCGGCGCCGCCGTGATCGTGTAGCCTTCCTTGTAGTCGTCGACCTTCTTGCTCCAGACGACCTTGCCGCTTTTGCGATCCAGCGCCACGACCTTGGCGTCGAGGGTGCCGAAGTAGACCTTGTCGCCGTAGATCGCGACGCCGCGGTTGATCACGTCGCAGCACGGCATGATGCCTTCGGGAAGGCGCGCGTCGTATTCCCAGATCTCGTCGCCGGTCGCGGCGTCGATGGCGAAGACACGCGAGTAGGAGCCGGTGACGTAGATCATCCCGTCATAGACGATGGCCTGGGACTCCTGGCCGCGCTGCTTTTCGCCGCCGAACGAGAACGACCAGACCGGCACCATGTCCTTGATGTTGTCGCGATTGATCTTGTCGAGGGGGCTGAACCGCTGGTTGCGCAGGTCGATGCCGTAGGTGATGACCGCGTCGGTCTTTTGTCCGGCCTCCTGCAGGTCCTTGTCGGTGACCCCGGCGGCAACCGGTCCGGCCAGCGCGGCGGCTGCGACAAGACCCAGAGCCGACGATCGTAACGCCGAGCAAATCGTGTTCATCTCCCCGTATTCCTTCCTCCCGTGAGCCGCCGACAAGGCAGGGTTCTCCTGCCGCATTCCGGCGGAAGCCGCTTGAGCCGCGTTATTGCCGTTTGGTGTCGAGCCATGAGCGAATGGCCCACATCGCTTCCTGGTTGAGGATGCCGCCGTAGGCCGGCATCTTGGTCACGCCGTTCTGCGCATACCCGTTACGGGTTCGCTGGATGAACCATTCGTCGCCCTCGGCGTCCGGGTCGAGCAGCCGCAGGTCCGGCGCAAGGCCGCCGGAAACCGCGGCAATACCGTGGCAGCGAGCGCAGTTCTGGGTGTACCCGTGCTCGCCGATCTTGATGGCGAGCTCATCGCCCCGGTAGGGGTTCTCCTCGAGCCACTGATCGCCGAGGGGCTTCAGTCCGGTGGTATCGACCGGTTGCGGTTGCACATCGCCGTGCGCGAAGGCGACGGCCGCGGCACCGGCGACGCTCGCCGCAACCACGACCGCGGCAAGCGCGGCGGCTCGGCCCGAAATCGGCTTACCCATTCGTAGGCCTCCCTGCGCCGGCCACCCGCTCGACCTCTACGCTCGTCTTCTGCCGGCGGCGGCCGTGCTTCTTGTTTCTCTTGCTTGTCGTCTCGCGGCCAAGGCTAACAACGTCCAAGAACTCCCGACAATTGATACAAGGTCGCATGAACAATAAGCGAACGGGACGAAGTTGATCATGTTCCGCCTTCGTTCGTGCGACTTTGTGTCAATTGCGAGGGCGAACAGGCCGCTGCTGGCGTTCCGGCCAAGTCTGTCGAACACGACGGCACGCGCGCGGCGACGACATCGCTCCCGCCGGGCGCAAAGCAAGAAGACACCAGGGAGGCCGAGCATGGACACGGCAGACAAGCACGCGCCGGATCCCATTCCCAAGGGCCGGCCGCTGACGGCTCTCGAGGAGGCGGAACGCGCCCGCGTCCAGGCGCTCCTCGACACGCGCTACATGGCCGATCTGGGCCCCGCCGACGCCGGCTGGGGCCGCCGCCAGTTCCTGTTTCTCACCAGCGTCGCGACAGCGTTCGCCGGCCTGAACTTCTTTGTCTGGCCGTTCATCGACAGTCTCAACCCGGCCGCCGACGTCCAGGCGCTGGCGAGCGTCGAGGTCGATCTGACGCCGATCAAAGTCGGGCAGAGCATCACCGTCGTCTGGCGCGGCAAGCCGATCTTCATTCGCCACCGGACCGAGGCGGAGATCGCGGCGGCGCGCAGCGTGGACCTGAGCCAGCTTCCTGATCCTCAGCCGGACGCGGCACGGACGCTGAAACCCGAATGGCTGGTCGTCGTGGGTGTCTGCAACCACCTCGGCTGCATCCCGCGCGGCCAACGCCCGACCGATCCGCACGGCGCCTACGCCGGCTGGTTCTGCCCCTGCCACGGCTCGCATTTCGACACGTCCGGCCGCATCCGCAAAGGCCCGGCGCCGAACAACCTCGCGGTTCCCCAGTACACGTTCATCGATGACGAGCACATCCGCATCGGCTGAGGAGACAGCGATGGCAACCCGCCGCTGGAAGAATGGCTTCGTCCGCTGGATCGACGCCCGCTTCCCGATCTTCACCGCGACCCACCACCAGCTTTACGAATACCCGATGCCGGGCAACCTCAACTACTGGTGGAACTTCGGCTCGATTGCCGGGATCATCCTCGTCGTGATGATTTTCAGCGGCATATTCCTGGCGATGCAGTACCAGCCGAACACCGCAGAGGCTTTCGACAGCGTCGAGCGGATCATGCGCGATGTGAATTACGGCTGGCTCATGCGCTACATTCACCAGACCGGTTCATCCCTGTTCTTCGCCATCGTCTACATTCACATTTTCCGCGGCTTTTACTACGGATCGTACAAGAGCCCGCGGGAAATCACATGGCTGACGGGCTGCCTGATTTTTTTCGCGATGATGGCAACCGCGTTCATGGGCTACGTGCTGGTCTGGGGGCAGATGAGCTTCTGGGCGGCAACCGTCATTACCAACCTGTTCACTGCCGTTCCCGGAATCGGCGAAAGCATCACCACCTGGCTGTGGGGCGGATACGCGGTTGCCAATCCGACGCTCAACCGCTTCTTCGCACTGCACTATCTCCTGCCCTTCGTCATCTTCGCGATCGTCGCGCTGCACCTGGTCGCGTTGCACACGACCCACTCCAACAACCCGCTCGGCGTCGACATGAAGGGGCCGCAGGACACGATCCCGTTTCACCCGTACTACACCGTCAAGGATCTGGTCGGGCTCGGCGCCTTCGCCACGCTCTTTGCCATCATGGTGTTCTTCGCGCCGGACGCGTTGAGCGAGCCCGACAATTTCATTCCCGCCGATCCGCTGGTCACGCCGGAGCACATCGTTCCGGAATGGTACTTCTTGCCCTTTTACGCGATCCTGCGCGCCGTCCCCGACATCGGGCCGATCCCGGCAAAGCTGGCCGGCGTCATTGCGATGTTCGGGGCGACCCTGATCTGGTTCCTGGTTCCGTGGCTGGACAGATCGAAGGTCCGCAGCGCCAAGTTCCGGCCGCTCTACCAGGTCTTCTTCTGGGTGCTCGTCGTCAACTGCCTGGTTCTTGGCTGGTGCGGCAAGCAGCTTCCGGAGGGCGTCTTCCTGACCATCAGCCGGATCGCCACCGGCTACTACTTCTTCCATTTCATCGTGCTGCTGCCGCTGCTGGGCATCTTCGAGCGGCCGCGACCGCTGCCCTACAGCATCAGCGCGCCGATCCTGACGCCCAGCCCGGTCTCTCCCGCCGGTCGGCTCGAGCTTGCGCCGGCCGCCGCGGGCGACGAGGCGCGGCCATGACGGCGTCCATGCGCCTTCGCGCCGCCATCGTCGCCGTCGCCCTCGTCGTCCTCGTCGTCGTGGCCGCTCCGGATCGCGCGGCGACGGCGGCCGAGGACGGCGCACGGCCGCCGATACCGCAGCAGTTGTGGTCGTTCGCCGGCATCCTCGGCAAGTATGACGATGCCGCCCTTCGACGCGGCTTCCTCGTGTACATGGATGCCTGTTCGGGCTGCCATTCGCTACGCCACGTCGCCTACCGGGATCTGAGCGCGCTAGGCGTCGGCTTCGGGCCGGAGGACATCAAGGCGCTGGCCGCGCAGTTCAAGGTGGAGGACGGTCCGGACGAGGAAGGCAAGATGTTCCGTCGCCCGGCGTTGCCGGCGGACCGTATCGTCTCGCGTTTCCCCAACAAGCAGGCGGCACAACACGCCAACCGCGGGATGTATCCGCCCGACCTGTCGCTCATCACCAAGGCGCGGCGCGACGGCACCAACTATCTTTTCGCCTTTCTCACCGGCTTCGAAGAGCCGCCGGCCGATGCCGAGGTCACGCCCGGCATGCATTACAATCGCTACGCACCCGGTCAGCAGACCGGCATGGAGGGCGTGTTGAGCGAGGATCTGGTCGAATACGACGACGGCACGCAGGCGAGCGTGCCGCAGATGGCCAGCGACGTCACCTCGTTTCTTGCCTGGGCGGCCGACCCGCACCGCGAGATCCGGCACAGCATCGGCGTGCGCGTTGTGATCTTCCTGCTGCTGCTGACCCTCATGCTGTATGCGTTGAAGCGCGAGGTCTGGGCTCATCTTCACGAGCGCAAGGAGGAGGCGGCCGCGGCGGCTCGCGCGCGCAACGAAGACCGCGATCATCCCGACCAGGCCGAGATGCCTCACTGACCCGTGCCCCGGCCCCGGCTCCGGCTCGACCCGCCTGCGGCCCCCGCCGGCGAGCCCGTCTTGCGCCCGCCGACGCGCGGGCAAGAGGCGCTAGCCGCATGTAAGCCATCAATTTTCTGATCTCGAAAGATTTCAATTGCGGGCAGGTTGATCTAGGCTTCGCGCGAGAGAAAGGTCCGCGCGCATGCACCCCCCGCGAAGAGCGCTTCGAACGCTGGGCGCCGCCTTGGCAGCCACGGCAATGGCCGCTGTCGTCGATCCGAATCTGGCGTTTGCCCAGTCGGCGAACGGCCCTCAGCCGTCGACGATCGCGCAACCGGCGAAGAAGGCACGGCCGGCGCAGGGGGGACAACAGGCGCCGGCACAGCCGCCGCCCATCGATTTCACCGCCGATCAGGTGACATACGACAGCGAGCGCGGTCTCATCCGCGCCACCGGCAACGTCGAGGCGGTTCGTCAGGACACGCAGCTTTTCGCCGAGACAATCATCTACGATCAGCCCAATGACCTGATGACCGCGATCGGCGAGGTGGTCATCGCCGAGCCGACCGGCGAGACCCTCTTCGGCGATCGGGTCGAGCTGACCGGGGATCTCAAGACCGGGCTCGTCAACAATTTGCGCGCGATTCTCAAGGACGGGGCCAGACTGAGCGCCAACCGCGCCCGGCTGGAGAACGGCAATCGGACCGTCGGCCGAGAAGGCACCTACACGCCGTGCGACGTCTGCGCGGAGAACCCGGCGCGGCCGCCGCTGTGGCAGATCCGCGCCGCCAAGGTCGTTCACGATCGCGAAGAACGGACCATCACGCTCAACGACGCATGGCTTGAAGTCGGCGGCTTTCCGACCCTCTACACCCCGTATCTTTCGCTTCCCGACCCGACCGTGAAGAGAAAGTCCGGGTTCGTCACCCCCAGCTTCGGCAGCTCGTCCGACTTCGGGCCGTTCATCCAGACTCCCTACTTCTGGGCGATCTCGCCCAGCGAGGATGCGACGATCACTCCCTGGTGGCGCCTCCAGGAGCCGCCCGTTCTCGAAGGCGAGTACCGACGCGACCTCGAGCACGGCATCATCGCCGGCACCGGCAGCGTGACAAGCGACTCCGACCAGGGGGCGCGCGGCCACATCTTCGCCCGGGGCCGCTATGACATCGACGAGATGTGGCGCGCCGGCGCGGATCTCTATCGCGCCTCTGATCGCACCTACCTGCGCCAATACGACTTCAGCGACGACCGGACGCTCACTTCGCGGCTGTACGCGGAAGCGTTCAACAACCAGAGCTACTTTGTCGCCAACACCTATGCTTTCGACGAGCTGTCGAGCGACATCAACCAGTCGAGCGTGCCGTTCGTCCTGCCCCAGCTCTCTTTCTACGGCAATGTCAACGGGCCGTTCGACAGCCGCCTGTTGATGCACACCGACGCGTTGTCTCTGGTCCGCGACGACGGCCAGGACACGCGGCGTTTGTCCCAGCGGGTCCAGTGGGATGTGCCCATGCGCGGCGCCATCGGCGACATGTACACATTCTCCACGGCGTTTTGGGCGGACGGCTACGAGGTCAACGACTTCGTCCCGCCCGGCGACAGCCGCAACTTCAACGGCTTCAGCGGGCGCGCGTTTCCGCAGGTCGGCGTCGACTGGCGACTGCCGCTGGTCAAGGCCGGAACCAGCGTCCAGCAACTCCTCCAGCCGCGGATCGAGTTCATCGCCGCCCCCGACGCCGGAAACCCGAACAGGATCCCGGACGAGGACAGTCAGTCGTTCGAGTTCGACGAAACCAACCTGTTCGGCTTCGACCGGTTCGCCGGCCTGGACGTCGTCGAGCCGGGCGCGCGCTTCAATTACGGCCTCGAGTGGGATCTGTTCGCCAACAACGGCGCCAGCGCCTCGGTCATCCTGGGGCAGGTCTACCGCTTCAAGCAGAGCGACGTATTCCCCGAGAATTCCGGCCTGACGGAGAATTTTTCGGATTACGTCGCAGCGGTGGATCTGTCGCCGACGCCGTGGTTCGACCTGCTTTACCGCACGCGGGTCGACAAGGACAACTTTTCGCCGCGCCGCAACGAGATCGGCAGTCGCATCGGCGTCGACGCGCTCAGCCTCGACGCCCGCTACGTGTTCTTCGCCAAAGGCGACGAGTTCAGCAAAGGTCGCGAAGAGGTCAGCCTGGCCTTGCGCACCCAGTGGACACGCTACTGGTCGAGCCAGATCTACGGCATTCGCGACCTCTCCGGCGGCGGCGTCTGGCGACGCGCGGGCCTCCGCCTGATGTACGAAGACGAATGCATCGAGGCCTCCGCCGAATTTCGGCGCAAGGACTACAACGAGCAGGACCTGCAGCCGTCGAACGCCTTCATCGTTCGCATTGGGCTCAAGACCCTTGGCGCTTTCGGCGGCGGGTTCAAACCGTAGCCGAATCAAGGACGGTCCAAGTCCTGGCCATAGCGCCAAGCCTGGACAGCCCGTTGTTTACCTCGAGCGGGATGGCGTTTATTATATTTCACCCTGCAAGATCCATATTTTGAAGCCTGGGGGCGTATCGCCAACCCGCCAGGGTAGAGGCGCTATTCCACATCCCCCCATCAGTGCGGTCAGACTCGTCGCCGGGCGAAACTCCAACTCGATGCAGGAGGGGAGTTCGTCATGGCTCGATATACCGGTACGAACGCGGCTGACACGATCAGCCCCGACCTTGTTTCCCAAGGCGTGATCCGGGTTCCCGAGAACAGCAAACCGTCGGCGGCGGCGGACACGATCAACGGGCTCGGCGGCAACGACATCCTCGACGGCGGTGGCGGCGCCGACGTTATTGCCGGCGGCGATGGCAACGACACGGTCTCGGTTTCGGGAGCGGGTAGCGTCGTCCATGGCGACGCCGGGCGTGACCAGATCACGATCGCGCCTGCTGGCATCCTCTCGCCACAGGTGGCGGACCCCGATGCGTTCACACTCGGACGGAACCTGACGGCCGCCTTTCCCGGAGCCACGTTGTCGGTCACGGGCGAGCCGAACACCGCGGTCATCGCAGCCAACGGCATC
>JAEULH010000036.1 GCA_016793925.1 Rhodospirillales bacterium
CTCGCCATCGAGGCGGGGCGGGCGCGCTGCACGGTCGGCGAAATCTCCGACGCCCTGGAAAAGGTTTTCGGCCGGCACAAGGCGGAGATCCGCGCCATCTCGGGCATCTACAGCGGCGAGGTCGGGGAGAAATCGGACGTGATTGCCAAGGTCCATGCGATTGTCGACGACTTCGAGGCCAACGATGGCCGCCGGCCGCGGATCCTCGTGGCCAAGATGGGCCAGGACGGCCACGACCGCGGCCAGAAGGTGATCGCGAGCGCGTTCGCCGATCTGGGTTTCGACGTCGATATCGGACCGCTGTTCCAGACCCCGGCCGAGGTCGCGCGCCAGGCGGTGGAGAACGACGTCCACGTGATCGGCGCGAGCACGCTGGCCGCCGGCCACCTGACCCTCGTTCCCGAACTCAAGAAGGAACTGAAGGCGCTGGGTCGCGACGACATCCTCATCGTCGTCGGCGGCGTCATCCCGCCGCAGGACTACAACGCGCTCTACGCAGCCGGCGCCGAAGCGATCTATCCTCCGGGCACGGTGATCAGCGACGCCGCAATCGGGCTTATCGCCAGCCTTAACAAGCGGTTGGGGTACACAAGCGAGGCGGCGTAGCGCGTGATGGCCGGGGCACAAGCGACAGCCGCGACCTCCAAGCCGCGATCGGCGCTGAGCGTCGATGACTATGTGAACGGCGTGATCGGCGGCGACCGGGCGATGCTCGGTCGCACCATCACCATCATCGAAAGCCGCAGCCGGCGGCACCAGCAACTCGCTCAGGACATCCTCGCCAGGTTGCTTGCCTACACCGGCAAGGCGCACCGGATCGGCATCACCGGTGTGCCCGGCGCGGGCAAGAGCACGTTCATCGAGGCCTTTGGCTGCGGCCTGATCAGGCAGGGCCTGAAGGTGGCGGTCCTCGCCGTCGATCCGACCAGCCCGGTCAGCGGCGGCAGTATTCTCGGCGACAAGACGCGCATGGCCGACCTTGCCGTGCAAGCCAACGCTTTCATCCGCCCGTCGCCATCGGGCGGGACGCTGGGCGGCGTCACCCGCACCACCCGCCAGACCATGGTGGTGTGCGACGCCGCCGGCTACGACGTGATCCTGGTCGAGACGGTCGGCGCCGGTCAGTCGGAGGTCGCGGTCTCCGACATGACGGATGTTTTCCTTGTGCTCATGCTTCCGGGTGCCGGCGACGAGCTGCAAGGGATCAAGAAGGGCGTGCTCGAGATCGCCGACATGATCGTGGTCAACAAGGCCGACAGCGGCAACGAGGTCCGGGCCAAGCAGGCCGCCGTCCATTACCGCAATGCCTTGCACATCATTCAGCCGAAAACGCCGACCTGGTCGCCGCCGGTGCTGCTCTGCAGTTCGATCGAGAACACCGGCATAGACCGCGTCTGGGGCAAACTGGTCGAACACAAGGACAAGCTCACCGCGACCGGGGAGTTCCAGCGGCGGCGGCAGCAGCAGCGGGTCAAGGCGATGTGGAGCCAGCTCCAGGACCGGGTCATGACCGACATCAAGAACCACCCGAAGGTGGTCGAGCAGCTGCCCGAATTGCAGCGGGAGTTGCTGAGCGGCAACCTGACCGTCACCCGCTCCGTCGACCGGATCCTTCAGCTCTTCCACGAGGACTGAGGATCGGGGTCGGCCTTACGCATCGCCGCGCGCTGCCGCGGCGTGCGGGGTGATCGCGGGAGACCGCGCTCGCAAGGCGGATCCCGCTCCGACCACTGTTCCCGCGCCTCGCGTCATGGCCGTGCTTGTTACGGCCATCCTCGCGTGTTCCCGTGGCATCGGTGCAAGACGCGGATGCCGGGGACCGGCGTCAGGACCGGCGCTCGGCATGGGGAAGGGACGGCGCCTGGGGCTGCGCCGTCCGCTCACGTCTGCCGCCACCGCCTACGTCTGTTGCCGGACCTCGCGTTGCCAGCGCAGAACCGTCTCGCGCAGGGTTTCGAACTGGGTGCCGACGTGCTCGCCAAACAGCGGATCCTCCTCGGAGACCATCCGCGCATCCAGCTCCGCCCAGTCCGCTTCGGTCAGAGCCTTCTCCGCCGCCGGGAAGAAGTTGCGCTCCTCCATCTCCAGGTGCTTGAGCTGGAAATCGATGAAGTTGTGCGCCCAACGCTTGAAGGACTCGCGCGGCACCTGCGCCTCGTCAAGGACGGCGCGGACGCCGGCGGCAAATTCGCGGGTTCGCGCCGCGATCTGCTCGTGCTCGGCCTGGAGGTCGCCCATCTTGGTCGCGGCCGCGGGGTCGCGCTCACGCAGCTTGGCGTAGATCAGGTTCTCCTTGGGATGGTGGTACAGGTCCGGATAGCCGAGGAAGTAGTCGATCACGCCCTCGATGATGTCGTAGTCGGGTGAGCGGGCCTGCTCGAACTCCTTGACCTGCCACTCGAGGGTGCGGATGAGGGTGACAATGTTCGCGTGTTCCCGGTGCAGCGCACTTATGATCTCGGCCATTATTGATCCCTTGTTCCGGCTCACCCACTGATAGGCGAGAACGATCCGCCGCGCACGCTCTTCCCGCCTAGCACAGGCTTGCCGCTGTTTCCATGGTTTTCGAGGCAAGGGATGTGCCATGTCAGGGCTGTGCGCCGGGGCGTCGGCTGCGACGGTGTCGCCGTCACCGACAAGCGCCGATGGGCGTCCGGTCGCCTTGCGAGACGTGCCGGAGACCGGCGCCGTCCGCCCTGCCCCGCGCTAGCCCGAAGTCCTCGCGTCTGCCCATCCCTTGGGCTAGCTTGCGCAAGATGTAAGCGAGGGGGGCGCGCGCCGCGGCCGGCCACTGGCAGGGGCGCCGGCGCGCGATGACGATGCAATGGATGAGATGCAACAGATGAACGGCGCGGCTCCGCGGGGCTCAACCCACCGCGAACGTGCGGCGATGGCCGCTCGCCTCGCGTTCATCGTTGGCGTCGGGCTGATTACGGCGCTGTCGCTGGCGCCGGCCTCCGCGCTGCCGCCGCTTGGTTTATGGGACAAGTTGGAGCACGCGGTCGCGTACGCCCTTCTCGCCGCAACCGGCTGCACCGGCTTCGTGTCGAGGCGCGGTCGGATCGCTGTCCTGATTGGGCTGGCGATCTACGGTGGGGCAATCGAGGTGGTGCAGCCCGTCGCGTCCGCTTCGCGTGAGAGCAGCGTCGCCGACTGGGTCGCCAACCTGACCGGGATCGGCGTCGGCTATGTGTTGGCACTATTGATCAGGCTATTCATGCGCCGCACCAGCCTGGCGTGACAGTGCCTGCGCCGACAAGGTGGCATGAGCTCGACCAACCTGCCTTCGGGTGAGCACCCGAAGGCAGGAAGTCGATCTCTAACATGTCACTCGGACGTCTTGTTCGGGATCGTCCGAGCGCTGGTCGCTCAGAAACTCCACGGATCGCTCGGCGCGAGGAGGGGCGCGTCGGCCTCGCCGTCGCGGAACGAATCCGGAGCCGGCCTGTGGCCGAACGGCTTGCCCGACATCCGGTTCATGAACGAATCCGGGACAACGGCGTAGAATACGGGGTCGACAGCCCCGTTCTCCATGCTGTAGAAAAGTGTGTTCAAGTTTCGACACTCCTTCAGTTGACTCTGTCGTTCGGTCGATCGTCGTTCGAAAGTTGAGCCGCGGCCGGGGTGTTGGCGTCACCCCGGCCAGTCCGCGGTCATCTGGCGAATTCCCGGCTCATTGTCAAGCCGGGGCCGGTCTGGCGCCCGGCATGTGGATCATCGAACCTTTCGGAACCTGCTTTCCGCGGGGCCAATTCGGCTCTACGCAAGTGGCAAAAACCGCCAATCACAAAGCCTTAGGCTGAATACGATACGGCTGGTGGCGCCGGATCACACCGGGGAAGCTCTGACGCATCTCTCGTCTCTGTGACAAAGTTGCCACCGTTCGTGTGTCGCAACGGCTGTCGTTTGTCTTCACGCAACGGCTATGCCAATGACACCGCTGTTCAATGCGCTTTCCTGCGGCCTTCCATACGTCGCTCGCGTCACAGGCCGCGCTTGCCTCGTCGCTCCCCACGCAAATGCAGGCCCGGGCTCCGGACGTCAAGGCCCACGTTGCGCGCTTGTTGATATTTTTTCGCAAGCGGGGATCAAACGCGAATGCGACACAATGTCATATTCCCGACAATCGAGGCGGGGCAGCGGCCGTTTCCGCGACGCAAGCTTGTCGAGGCGAAGCCGCAGGCGCTAGGCTGCGGCGTCCGCCCGCTTGGCGAAATCGGCAGACGCAACGGACTTAAAATCCGTATCCCGACACGGGAGTGGGGGTTCGAGTCCCCCAGCGGGCACCAGGGCCGCTCACGCGGTGAGTGCGACTTCATCAGGCGTTAGACGCAGCGTCGGCGTGTGCTATACAGCGCCATCGCATCCTGTCGCCGCCCGGATTCTGCCGCGCGTCAAGCGGCGAGGGCAACAGCGAGGTGGTTGCGCGCAGGGTGGCTTACCAAGTGCAAGAACGTCGCGTTTCGGGCGTCGCGACCTACACTCACGAGGAGAGGACTATGGGCGAAGCTGCAGTACAATCGAAATCATCCGCGCGCCTTAAGCCAGGCGTCGTTACCGGTGAGGACTACCTGACCCTGGTCGAAGCGTGCAAGGCCGGTGGCTATGCGCTGCCGGCGGTGAACGTGACCGGCACCAATACCATCAACTCGGTGCTTGAGGCGGCGGCGAAGAACAAGGCCGACGTCATCATCCAGCTTTCGAACGGTGGCGCGCAGTTCTACGCCGGCCAAGGCCTTTCCGACAGCAGCGCGGCCAAGGTGCTTGGCGCGGTGTCGGCGGCCAAGCACGTGCACATGATGGCGGAGCATTACGGTGTCTGCGTCGTCTTGCATACCGATCACGCCAACAAGAAGCTTATCCCGTGGGTCGAGGCGTTGCTCGATCACGGCGAGGCCTTCTTCAAAGAGACCGGCAAGCCCCTCTACAGCTCGCACATGCTGGATCTGTCCGAAGAGCCGATCGACTGGAATCTCGACGAATGCGCGCGCGTGCTGAAGCGCATGGCGCCGATGGGCATGAGCCTGGAGATCGAACTCGGCGTCACCGGCGGCGAAGAGGACGGCATCGGCGGCGAGTTCGACGAGAGCGCCGACAACTCCAAGCTCTACACCCAGCCCGAAGATGTCTTGCAGGCGTTCGACAAGCTCAACCCGATCGGCTCGTTCTCGGTCGCGGCGTCATTCGGCAACGTTCACGGCGTCTACAAGCCGGGCAACGTCAAGCTGCGCCCGGAGATCCTGAAGGGCTCTCAGGAGCTCGTCGCTCGCCAGCACAATGCGGGTCCCAATCCGCTCAACCTGGTCTTCCACGGCGGCTCGGGCTCGGAGAAGGAAAAAATCTCCGAGGCGGTCACCTATGGCGTGTTCAAGATGAACATCGATACCGACACCCAGTTCGCTTTCTCCGAAGCGGTGGGCAAGTTCGTCGAAGAGCACCCGAAGGCGTTCAAGTACCAGATCGACCCGGACGACGGCACGCCGTTCAAGAAGTTCTACGACCCGCGCAAGTGGCTGCGGGCGGCGGAAGTCGGAATGGCCGAGCGGCTGAGCGAGGCTTTCGTCGACCTCGGCTCGAAAGGCAAGTCTCTGGCGCAAGCCTGAGACCATATCCGGTCGGGGCGGCGCAGGCCGCCCCGCCTCGTCATGCGCGATCCGTGCCGGCGCCGACGCCTGCCTTCGGCGTCGGCGCCGCACCCTAGGCGATCAGACGTGCAAGGTCGCTTGCTCGCCCTCTTCGCGACGCGAAGCCGCCGGTTGCCTGGTGCGCCCTTCGGCGACGCGGCGTGCGAAGAACTTGCATGAGAACGTCGATCGGGTAACCAGCGGACCTTCGCTGTCCACGTATTGACGGACCATCGCGCCGCCGCACCGCCCCCAGTGATCGACGAACGCAAGCCAGTGGCGGCAGTCGCTGCATTTGGCGTCGTCCCCGGCGCCGATGCGACCCGCCGACAGCCTCCGGCCGTCGGACGCAGCACCCTGGCGCGGGCGCGGCGTCTGCCGGTCGGTCGGCTGCAGAATATCACCGGTACACGCGCTGTGCGCTCCTTTCGACATCTGAACCCCCCATTGCTCAATTGGTGCACGCATTATGCACACTTGCCACTTTTGGCACAATTTAAAGTTCATCCACCGGTTAAAGCACACCCCTTTTGTGGCAACAAGTGAATGATTTACACGATTCCGGAGCGCCACGCCTGGACCGGCACTCAGCACTTATTCCTTGTATATAGGAATATGATCTTGACAGCCCGTGGCATGTTCGCTAGTTGTTCGAACGTTCATCGCGGGCGGCGCAAAGGCGCAGCGTCCGCATCGATATTGAACACGACATTGCATAGCGAAGACGGGGATATTCATGATCGATGCGTTTACGGTCGAGACAGCTCACTTGCTCGGCGATGCTCTACCGGCGCACCATCGTCTTCGTCATAAAATTTTTGTCGAGCGGCAGGGGTATCAGGTCCCGACGTATCGGGGCATGGAGTGGGACGCGTTCGACACGCCAGCGGCGGTTTATTTGATGTGGCGGGACGACCTCCAACAGGTCAGGGCGATTGCGCGCCTTATCCCGACCACGGTCCCGTACATGATCAGGGAGTTGTGGCCGCAATTGATCTGCGGCCACGCTCTTCCCTCTCGCGCCGACGTCTGGGAAGTGACGCGTCTCGGCGTTGACCGGACGCTGCTGCCGAATGTCCGCAGGCGTGTTTTCGGGGAGATGATGTGCGCGTGCGGAGAGTTCGCGCGCAAGCGCGCCATCCGCGAGTATTATCTCGTAACCCACCCGCGGGTCATCCGCAGTATCGAGGCAAACGGATGCCGTACCCGGTTTCTCGGTCGGGCCCAGCCGATCAACGGCGCGCTGGTGGCTGAGGCGACGGTTGCGATCAGCGACGCGTCCATCGCCAGCTTGCGCGAAATCTATGCCCTCCCGCAGCGGATCCTGCGGATCGCCGGTGAAGATACGGCGATGGCGGCCTGACTATCCGGAGCCGCGGATCGATCTAGCGGCGGGGGCCGACGCTGCGGCCGGTTGCGGCATAGGCGCCGGCGGCGACGCCGAGAGCCTCGGCCCGGCTTTCGCACTCGCGGGCAATTCGCCTGCAGATCCGAGCCTGCATGTTTTCGTCGCGCGCGTCACTGAGCAATCCGGCGACAACGTTGGCGTCGCCGTCGAGCCCGGCCACCCGCGCGGCGCGAAGGCATTGCCTGGCCGCGTGCTTGTGAACCTCGACGAAGCGGCGGGCCAGGATGGCCTTGTGGATCAGGCGCGGCAGCTCGTCGGCTTCGCCGAAGCCGTCGTCACCGACTGCGGGTTCGCCGCGCCCTGCCGCCGGCGGCTTGGAAAAGTCAACGACTGCTATCCCCACGTCAGACAATGCGTTCCCCCTGGACCAACGAGCCTGACGATCCTAGGGCCCGGCGGTCGGTCGCGACCACCTCCCAAATCCGGCAGGTCGAAGCGATTCCCATCGGGGTCGAAGGACGAGGTGGTTCCCCGGCACCGGCCTGCCGTGGCCGCCTTCCACGCCTTATCACGTCTTATCAAGAGGCCGCTCAGAAGCGGTAGCGCAGTCCGAGGGACAGGGTTGTCGCGTGGGTCTCGGCCTGGCCCCGGATGTCGACGCGGCCGGCCGCCGGCGTGCCTGCGAAGAAGGTGCGCGAGATGTCGATGTCGGCCCGCTCGGCCCGCGTATGAAAGATGGCGAGGTCGATGACGGCGTCGGCGACGTCGGCGAACGGCCGGTAGCTGCAGCCAAGGCCGAGGGAGTAGTTGTTGCCTTCGGGAACGCCGGCTGAGCGGTAACGATCGCTCGTCGGGGTCGTCTCGAAGCGAAAGCCTGCGCGCAGGCTCAGATGGCGGTTCCAGCGATACTCGCCGCCGACGGACAGCGCGTAGGAGTCATGATAGTCCTCGGGTATGACGATATCGTCGGCCCCGTCCGCCGTGCGGACGCGCACCTCGTTGAGCCGGCTCCAATTGAACCACTGAAAATCAGCCAACAGGGTCAGGTGCGCGCCCACCTCCTGCGCCACGCCTGCCGTGACGATGTCGGGAAGGCGGAGCTTGGCCTTTGCGTCTGCGCTCATGTTGGCGGCCGCCAAGGGGCCGGCGAGACCGGAAAGACGCGCGCGACCCTTCAGCGTGTGATCGATGCCGGAGCGATAGTGAACGCCGATCCGCGTGGTCGGCCATGGCCTGATCAGAATGCCGGCGTTGAAGCCGACGCTGAGGTCGTCGCCCCGGAGCCGGCTGCGCCCGTCCGTCGCCGCCGACGGCCCTCCGGGCGCAAGGGTATTGGGAACGGCGCTGGTCAGGCGGATATCGACGCTCTGCACGTCAAGACCGGCGCCGAGCGAGACGATGTTGTTCACCCGCAGGGCGATGGCCGGCGAAACGTCGATTGTCGTCAGGCTCGAGTCGATGGAGTCATAGCGGCCGAACCAGTCCGCGCCGTAGTCGAGGCTGAGACCGGACGGCGACGTGACGCCGATGCCGAGCCATAGCGGCGTGCCGGAAAGCGGGACGGCGGCGTACACATTCGGCACCACCTCCGGCCGAAAGGGATTGCCGCCGTTGCCGCCGGCGTAGGCGAGGGCGACGCCGCCGGTGCCTGGCGTCGTCGCCGTGGATCCGCGGTCGCGAAAGGACGTCTTGGCAGACAACACACTTGCGCCGGCCATCACCTGGGCGCCGTCGAGTTCCGTCATTCCCGCCGGGTTCGCACTCACGGTTGCCGCGTCATCGGCGCCGGCAGCCTGGCCCGCGGCGGCGCGCCCGACGCTTCTCGCGCTCTGCTGGGTCACGTAGAAGCCGGATGCGGCGGCGTCGCGGCCGGTTGACATCGCGGTGAGGAGCACGACCCAGATGACGAGATTTGCCGCCGCGAGGATCCCCCTCCTTCGCAGAACGAGCGGATGGCCAACCTCGCAACGGCCCGGCGGCGAAAAAACCTCCCCAAGCTTGACACAACCCATAACAGAGATTTTAATACCCGCATGGGGCAATCAGTGCTAGCTGGATTATACAATCTTGGCATAATCACTGCACATTTGCCGCCCCCGAGCCTTTGCGTCGCTTCCTGCCGGCTCCCTCCCGATGTTCACCGTTCACGATAGCAGTCGTCGCGGCCCGAAGGCCTCCGCCTCTCCGGCCCGGCGATAGCGTAAAGCGCCAGCACCGGCTGCTTGCTTATTTCGACGAGAGGTGCAGGTGCGGATTTCCGACTACATCGAGATGACGAATTCAGCGCAATCGCCGGACGTCGTCTTCGATCTCTTTCGCGTTGCTGTGGCGGGATATGGCTATGACAGGATCGCGTTTGCCGCCGTGACCCGTGCCGCGCAAAATGCGGTGCGCTCGGGTCTGCCGCGTCCCGCCCTGGTGGTGAGTTGCGCGCAGCCGTGGATCGATCACTACATCGGCGAACGCTACCAGGACGTTGATCCGTGCCTGCTGCTCGCGCCCGGCCGGCTGCGGCCGTATACCTGGGCGGAAACGCAAAGGGCCGAGCGCCTGTCCCCGCGGCAGCGGCGTCTTTTCGAGGAGTCGCGGGACGCCGGTCTCCGGGACGGCGTGTGCATTCCGGTCCACGGCCCCGCCGGCGAGAGCTACGTCGTGAGCCTCGCCAGGTCGACGCTCGGCGAAGCCGGTGCCGCGCACCTCGGCACGCTGCAGATCCTTGCGACACAGCTCCAGCTTGCCTACACCGCGCTGGCGCGCGGCAGAAGGCCGACGGCGCCGAGCGTCTATCTCACCGACCGCGAGCGCGAATGCCTGACCTGGACGGCGCAGGGGAAGAGCGCCTGGTCGATCAGCAGAATCCTTGGCGTCTCGGAGCACACGGTTCAGTTTCACCTCAAGGGCGCGATGCGGAAGATCGGCGCCGGAAACCGGGTACAGGCCGTGGTCATGGCGGTCCGGTTCGGCCTGATTGCTCCGTAGCCCGGGCCGCGAAACGCCGGCCGCCGGCCGCGGTCAGTCCTTCAGCTTCTTCCGCAAGAGGGCGTTGACCTGGCCGGGGTTGGCCTGACCCTTGGTCGCCTTCATGATCTGGCCGACGAACCAGCCGAGGATCTTGTCGTTGCCGCCCCGGAACTGGGCGACCTGCTTCGGATTGCCGGCGATCGCCGCGTCGACGGCGGCCTCGAGGGCGCCGGCGTCGGTGATCTGACTGAGCCCGCGCTCGGCGACGATGGCCTCGGGCTTGCCGCCGCCTTCGGCCATCGCCTCGAAAACTTCCTTGGCCTGGCGGCCGGAAATCTTGTTCGTCGTCATCAGGTCGAGCAGGGCGCCGAGGTCGTCGGCGGAGATCGGCGAGTTGGCGATGCTGCGGCCCTGCTTGTTGAGCACCGCGAACAGGTTGGTGATGACCCAGTTGGCAGCCAGCTTCGGATCGCGGCCGTCGGCGAGCCGTTCGTAGTATTCCGCCGCTTCCTTCTCGGCGGTCAGTACCGCCGCGTCGTACGCCGACAGGCCATAGTCGTCGATGTAGCGCTGTTTGCGCTGGTCGGGGAGTTCGGCCATCGTCGCGCGAATGCCGGCAACGTACTCGGCCGTAAGGGTCAGCGGCAGCAGGTCGGGATCGGGAAAATAGCGATAGTCATGGGCGAATTCCTTCGCCCGCATCGCCCGCGTCTCCCCCTTTGTCGGATCGTACAGCCGCGTCTCCTGGCGGACGGCGCCGCCAGTTTCATAGACCTCGACCTGGCGCTCGGCTTCGCGCTCGATCGCCTGCATGACGAAGCGAACCGAGTTCACGTTCTTGATTTCGGTGCGGGTGCGCAACTCGTTGTCGCCGACGGGACGGACGCTGACGTTCACGTCGCAGCGCATGGAGCCCTGTTCCATGTTGCCGTCGCAGGTGTCGAGGTAGCGGACGATGGCGCGCAGTTTGCGCAGGTAGGCGCCGGCCTCTTCGGGGCTGCGGACGTCCGGCCGCGAGACGATCTCCATCAACGCGACCCCGGCCCGGTTGAGGTCGATCAGGGTATAGGTCGGATGCTGGTCGTGGAGCGACTTGCCGGCGTCCTGTTCGACGTGCAGCCGCTCGATGCCGATCCGCTTGCTGGAGCCGCAGGCGAGATCGATGTTGACCCAGCCCTCGCCGACCAGCGGCCGCTGGTACTGGGATATCTGGTAGCCGGCCGGCAGGTCGGCGTAGAAGTAGTTCTTGCGCTCGAAGACGCTGACGAGGTTGATCGCGGCGTTGAGACCGATGCCGGTGCGCACCGCCTGCTCTATGCAAAAGCCGTTGAGCACGGGCAGCATGCCGGGGAAGGCCGCATCGACAAGCGACACCTGCGAATTGGGCTCGGCGCCGAAGTCGGTCGCGGCGCCGGAAAAGAGCTTTGCCTTGGACTTGACCTGGGCATGGACTTCGAGGCCGACGATCACCTCCCAGTCGCGGTTTTCGCCGTGAATCACGTATGGCATCTTCGCAATGTTTTCCTTGATGCAACTGGCGCGCACAAATCGCCTCGGCCGCGGCTCGGCGCGCCCGCTGGCAGGAAATGTAATGGCCGGCCGGGTCCGCGAACAGTGCAAAGGTGGATAAGCGCATCGCGGCGCGCGCCGACCCGCCGGGTCCGCCTCGGACGACAGCCTCCCCACCGTCACCGGCCTTCGATTTGGCCTTCGATTTGGCCTTCGATTTTGGCGTCAGCGCCTTCCCGGTCGCGGCGGCCGAGCCAGGCGAAGCGGGCGGAGAGCACGCCGACCGAAACGACGCTGGCAACGAACGTCGCCTCGAACAGTCCCATCGCGCCACGCTCGGCGGAGAAAGCCAGGATATAGGCCAGCGGGATCATGATCGCGAGGTAGCTGACGGCGTGCAGCGCGGTCGGCGCCCAGGTCTCGCCGCGCCCGCGCAGCGCGTTCGCCATCACCCCCTGGCCGCCGTCGACGATCAGGATCCAGGCGCAGAAGGCGATCAGCGGCGTTGCCGCGGCGCCGAGCGCCGGATCGGTGGTGTAGCCGGCGGCGATCGCCGCGGGCGCCAGGGCGAATGCCGCGGTGAACACGGCGGTCGCGACCGCGCAGACGGCGAGGCCGATCCATCCGGCCAAGGCCACCTCTGCGCTGTCGCCGCGGCCGTGGGCCATGCCGACGCGGACGGCCGTGGCGGCGCCGACGCCGACGGCGACCATGAAGACCATCGAGATCAGGTTGAGGGCGATGGCGAAGGCCGCCAGCGGCAACACGCCGAGCCAGCCGGCGAACACGTTGAGTGCGCTGAAAGCTGCACCCTCGATGCCGATGCTGGCGGCCGCGGCGTAGCCGAGGCGGCGCTGGTGTCGCCAAGCCTTCCATGCGAAGCGCGCGCCGCCGCGCACTCCCAGGCGCGCGGCGTCGGCCATCGTCCAGACATAGGCTATAAGGCCCAGGGCGAGGAAGACGCGAACGCCGGTCGTTGCCCAGGCCGAGCCGACGGCGCCCAGGGCCGGCGCGCCCAGGTGACCGTAGACGAAGATCCAGTTCAGCCCGAGGTTGACCAGGTTGCCGCCGATCATCATCGTCATCCCGGGCAGCGGCCGGCGCATTCCTTCCAGGAAGAACGTCGTCGTCAGAAAGAGGGTGTAGGCGGGCAGGCCGAAGCCGATGACGCGGACGACGGCGCCGCCTTCGCGGGCAAGCTCCGGCGTTTGTCCGAAGGCCAGCAGCAGCGGCTCGCCGAAGGCGCAAATGCCGGCGCCGGCCAGCCCAAGTGCCAGCGCATAGGGCAGCGAGCGACGCCATACCGCTCCGCAGGCGGCGCTTTCGCCGGCGCCGAAGGTTGCGGCGGTCACCACCAGCGTGCCCATGAGCAGGCCGACGAAGACGAGGATCAGCACGGTGATCGGCGCCAGGCCGATCCCGAGATAGGCCAGTTGCTCGGCGGAATGGCGCCCGACCATCACCGTGTCGACGAAGCCCATGACCATCACCCCGGAGCGGGCGACGACGACCGGCGCGGCAAGCGCGCTCAGGTCGCAGACATGCGCCCGGAGCTGCTGAACCAGGGTCCGCGTGCCGCCCGGGCAGGTCCCGGTGCGCCTTGGCTTTTCGTTGACGTACAGGGCGTTAGCCTATATCCGTGCGGCAGGTTTGCAGGGAGGCGGGCCTTTTTTCCGGGGCACACCGGGGGTTCGCTGGCATTAACCCCCAATCGCGATATACTCGCAGAAATTTACAAGGGGGAGGCAGTGGGAGCACCCAATGAAGGTCGTTAACACGGATATTGTCATCATCGGCGCCGGCGGCGCCGGGCTGCGCGCCGCCATTGCCGTCGCCGAGGCCGATCCGACGCTGAATATCGCCCTCGTATCCAAGGTCTACCCGATGCGCAGTCACACCTGCGCAGCCGAAGGCGGCGCCGCGGGCGTAGTGAAGGAGAGCGACAGCCTCGACTATCATTTCAACGACACGGTATCCGGCGGCGACTGGCTGACCGATCAGGATGCGGTCGAGCTGTTCGTCAACGAGATCCCCAAGGAGCTGACGCAGCTCGAACACTGGGGCTGCCCATGGAGCCGCGAGGACACCGGCAAGGTGGCGGTCCGGCCATTCGGCGGCATGAAAATCATGCGGACGTGGTACGCCGCCGACAAGACCGGCTTCCACATGCTGCACACGCTGTTTCAGACCTCTCTTAAGTACTCGTCCATCCGCCGCTTCGACGAGTTCTACACCACCGACCTCATGATCGATGACGGCGTATGCCGGGGCTGCACGGCGATCGAAATGCGCTCCGGCGAGATGACCCTGTTCCTCGGCAAGACGGTGATCATCTGCTCGGGCGGCGCCGGGCGGATCTTCCCGTTCACGACGAACGGCGCGATCAAGACCGGCGACGGCATGGCCATGGCCTACCGCGCCGGCGTCCCGCTGAAGGACATGGAGTTCGTCCAGTACCATCCGACGGGCCTGCCCGGCAGCGGGATCCTGCTGACCGAGGGCTGCCGTGGCGAAGGCGGCCTCCTCGTCAACAAGGACGGCTACCGCTACCTGCAGGACTATGACCTCGGCCCGCCCGATCCGTGGCCGCGGCTCAAGGCGATGGAGCTCGGGCCGCGCGACCGCCTGAGCCAGGCCTTCTACCACGAGCAGAAGAAGGGCCGGACCATCCCATCGAAGTGGGGCGATGTCGTCCATCTCGACATGCGTCACCTGGGCGAGAAAAAGATCAACGAGCGCCTGCCCCTGGTCCGCGATCTGTCCCGCAGCTATGTCGGCGCCGATCCGGTCACGGACCTCGTTCCGGTCCGCCCCGTCGTCCACTACATGATGGGCGGCATTCACACCGACATCAATGCGGCGACGCCGATGTCGGGGCTCTACGCCGCGGGCGAGTGCGCTTGCGTCAGCATCAACGGCGCCAACCGTCTCGGCTCGAATTCGCTGGGCGAGCTGCTCGTTTTCGGCGCGCGCGCCGGTCGCCACGCCGTCGAGTACGTCAAGACCGTGGGCACGCTGGAAGGCGACGCACGGATCGAGAAGCAGGCGGGCGATGCGGAGAGCCGGATCAAGTCCCTGTTCAAGCGCACCGGCGGCAAACAGCGGGTGGCGGCGCTCAGGCGGGACATGAACATGACCCTGGAAGAGGGCTGCGGCATCTACCGCGACGAGAACAGCCTGATCGACACCTGCACCCGGATCGCCGACGTGCGCGCCCGCTATCGCGACGTCCGTCTCGAGGACAAGAGCAACGTCTACAACACCGACCTCTACCAGACCCTGGAACTGGGGGCGATGATCGAGGTCGCGCAGACGGTCGCCATCTCTGCGCTGCAACGCAAGGAGTCGCGCGGCGCCCACCAGCGCCTCGATTTCACCGCGCGCGACGACGAGAACTACCTCAAGCACACGATGGCGTTCTACAACCCCAACGGCGACCCGCGCATCGACTACGCCGACGTCACCATCACCAAGTCGCAGCCGGCTGCGCGCGTTTACGGAGGTGCCGCCGCATGAGCGAGCGACAGATCGAACTGGAGGTCCTGCGCTACCGTCCGGAGATGGATGACAAGCCGTTCTTCCAGACCTACTCCGTTCCTTGCCAGGAGGAGTGGGTCGTCCTCGACGCCCTCAACTACGTCAAGGACGAGATGGACCGGACACTCAGCTACCGCTGGTCGTGCCACATGTTCGTCTGCGGCAGTTGCGGCATGGCCATCAACGGCGAGCCGAAGCTGGCGTGCAAGGCGTTCCTTCGCGACTACCAGACGAAGATCCGCATCGAGCCCTTGAGCAACTTCCCGATCGAGCGCGACCTGGTCATCGTCCAGGACGACTTCATTGAAAAGCTGGAGAGCGTTAAACCGTACATCATTCCGAAGCAGGAAAAGCCAATCGATCAGGGCGAGTACTTGCAGACGCCGGCGCAATTGAAGGCCTACAAGCAGTATTCGATGTGCATCAACTGCCTGTTGTGCTATTCGGCCTGCCCGCAGTACGCGCTCGAGGAGAAATTCATCGGTCCGGCGGCGCTGGCGCTGGCCCATCGCTACAACATGGACTCGCGCGACGTCGGGCGCAGCGCCCGCGAACATGTCGTCGCCAGCCACGACGGCATCTGGGCCTGCAGTTTTGTCGGCGCCTGCTCGCAGGTGTGCCCGAAGGACGTCGATCCGGCGGGCGCGATCCAGCAGGTCAAGTTCACGAGCGCGGTCGACTACCTGACCTCGTTCCTTCCGGGAGGGAAGCGATGAGCCGGAAGCCTTACCACCGCGAAGTCTCGAAGACGACGTGGTTCCTCAAGCAGAGCCGATACCAGCACTACATGCTCCACGAGATCAGCTCGGTCTTCGTCGCGATCTACGTCGGCGTCCTGATCGTCGGGCTGTTCCGGCTGGCGCAAGGGCCGGAGGCATGGAGCGGCTGGCTGGCTGCTGTGACGAGCCCGATCGGGGTGATTTTCCATATCCTGGTCTTCATCTTCTCGATCATCCACACGACCTCGTGGTTCAAGGCGGTGCCGCAGGCCATGCGGATCCAGCGCGGCGAAGAGATCGTCCCCGGCAACCTGATCATCGGCGCCCACTACGGGGTGTGGGCGGTGGTCTCCGTCGTTGTTCTTCTCGTAGCGGGAGTGGCGTAGGCAATGGCACGCTCGGCAAAAGCGGTTCCCTGGTTCCTGTTCGCGGCCGGCGGTACGGTCATCGCCTTCATCCTGCCGGTGATGATCTTTATCACCGGCATCGCCCCGGCGATCGGGTTGTTCGGCGACGCGCTGTCCTATGAGACGATGCATGCCTTCGTCGGCAACTGGCTGATCAAGCTGATCCTGCTCGGGATCATCGTGCTGGCGGCCTGGCATGCGGCGCACAGGCTGCGGGTCTGCGCCCACGATTTCGGCATCCGCGCCGACGGTGCGGTGTCCATCGTCGTCTACGGACTGGCCGCCATCGCCTCGGCCGCGACCGTCGTCGCGCTGCTGATGATCTGAGCGCGCGCCGGACTGCAGAGGACATGCGAAGGGCGGGCTCCGGCCCGCCCTTTTCTCTGCGCGAGGGTCGCGCCCGGCGGGCGCGGAGGCGGATGAGCCGCACCGACCGACCTTTGCGACGCGGGCACGACGAGGCCCGACGCTTCCCATAAGGCTTCCGGACGGGTATCCTGCACGACTCTTGCGTGCTGCCGGATGGTGCTCTTGAGCGGTCGCGTCTTGCCGACTCCGTGGCTGGAGTTCGTCCGTTGGTGTCGCGCGCGCGGGCTTCGGCCGCTCCCGGCGCACCCGTGGACGATCGCCGCCTACGCCCGCTGGTGCGAGCACCGTCACCGCTATCCGACGATCGCGGCGCGGATCCGCGCGATCGCCCGCATCCACCTGCTCAAGTGCGCAAGTTTCCCGGAGCGCCACCCGACCGTCCAGCGCACGCTCACCCTGATCGAGGCGCGCGACCGCGGTCGGGCTGACCGCAGCGACCTGTTCGATCCCGACACCGCGGGCGATGAGCGGCCGGCCGAGGGCGCAAAACGGAGGAGGCGGGAGCCGGTCGCGGAGGCGGCGCCGGCCGATGCGCCACGACAGCGGCGGCGCCGGCCGGGCGTGGCGCTGCGCGCAACGCCGCGTCTGGTGTCCCGGCGACCGCGCGCCCGCTGACGTCGGCGCGGCGAACGGCGGCGAACGCGCGTCTGTTGCGACTGCGAGCGGCAGGGGGTACGATTGCGCCACAACAAAGCCAACCACATGCCGCAACGCCGACGACACGGCGAACGGCGCCCGGCGCAGAGGGGACCCTGCCATGGCCATGGACGAACTAAACGGCTACTATTTCGAGGATCTTTCCGAAGGCATGACCGACACCTTCGGCAAGACGATCACCGACGCCGACATCTGCATCTTCGCCGGCGTCTCCGGTGACACCAACCCGGTCCATCTCAACGACGAGTACGCCAAGGCGACGATGTTCAAGGGGCGGATCGCCCACGGCATGCTCGGTGCGGCGCTCATCTCGGCGGTATTCGGCACCAAGCTGCCCGGTCCGGGCTGCATCTACGTCAGCCAGACGCTCAAATTCAAGGCGCCGGTCAAGGTCGGCGACACGCTCATGGCCCGCGTCACCGTGCGCAAGCTCATCGCGAACAAGAAGTTCGCCGAGTTCGACACCGTCTGCACCGTCGGCGACAAAACGGTCATCGAGGGCGAAGCGCTCATCATGGTCCCGAGCAAGGGCTGACCGGCGGGCTCCCGCGGTCGACGGCAAGCGCGCGCCTGCGCAGAGACATGGCGCGGGCGCGGCAGGCCGCCGGCGCAACCGGGGGCTTGACCCCGCGCCCGACGGCGGGCAGGTAAAGGCTGATGAGGCTGTTTCGAACCTACCAGGGCCTGCCCGCCAAGCTGCGCGGCTCCGCCGTCGCGGTCGGCAATTTCGACGGCGTCCACCTCGGCCACCAGGCCGTGATCGGCGAGGCCGGCCGCATCGCGCACGCGTCGGCGCTCCCGTGGGCGGTGCTGACCTTCGAGCCCCATCCGCGTTCGATCTTCGCGCCTGAGGGCGGATCCTTCCGGCTGACACCGTTCCCGGTGAAGGCTCGGTTGATCGAGGCGCTGGGTCCCGACCTGGTCGTCGTCATCCCTTTCGACGCCGAGTTCGCACGGATTTCGGCGCGCAGCTTTGTCGAGGACGTGCTCGTCAACGGGCTCGGCGCCAGCCACGTCATCTGCGGCCACGATTTTGCCTTCGGCCAGGGCCGCAAGGGCACGCCGGAACTGCTGCTGTGGCTCGGCGACGAGTTCGGCTTCGGCTTCACCTGTGTCCAGGAGGTGCGCGACAGCGCGGGCGAAGGCTACTCGTCGACCCGTATCCGCGACTATCTCCGCCGGGGCGAACCGGCCGTTGCCGCCCGGCTGTTGGGCCGCGCCTTCGAAGTCGAGGGCGACGTCGTCGAGGGTGACAAGCGCGGACGCACCATCGGCTTTCCGACGGCGAACATCCGTCTCGGCGACTACATCCACCCGGCCCACGGCGTCTACTCCGTCCGCGTCGGCATCGTCGACAAGGGCGCGCCGACGTGGTTCGACGGCATCGCCAACCTCGGCAGGCGGCCGACGTTCGCCGGCGGCGAGGTGCTGCTGGAAACCCACATCTTCGACTTCGCGGGCGACCTCTATGGCCGCCGGATTCGCGTCGCTCTGGCCGAATACATCCGGCCGGAAAAGAAATTTGACGCCGTCGAGGCGCTGCGGGCACAAATCGCCGACGATGTCGCTCGCGCCCGCCAGTCGCTGCGCGACGGCGACCGGCGGCTGCCGATGGCGCGCACCGTCAGAACCGGATCGGGATTTTAGGGTTTGGATTACAAGTCGACCGTCTTTCTTCCTCGCACCGACTTTCCCATGAAGGCCGGCTTGCCGCGCCGGGAGCCGGAGATGCTCGCCCGCTGGGAGGCGATGGGGCTGTTCCATCGGCTGCGCGAGGCCTCGAAGGGCCGCGAAAAGTTCATCCTCCACGACGGCCCGCCCTACGCCAACGGCAACATCCACATCGGCACCGGCCTGAACAAGATCCTCAAGGACGTCATCAACCGCTCGCAGCAGATGCTGGGCAAGGACGCGAATTACGTCCCCGGCTGGGACTGCCACGGGCTGCCCATCGAGTGGAAGATCGAGGAGCGCTACCGCGCCGCTGGAAAGGACAAGGACGAGGTGCCAATCGTCCGCTTCCGCCAGGAGTGCCGGGAGTTTGCCGCGAACTGGATCGATGTCCAGCGCAACGAGTTTCGTCGGCTGGGCGTCCTCGGCGACTGGGAGCGGCCGTACTCGACCATGAACCCGGCGGCCGAAGCGCAGATCGTTCGCGAGCTCGGCGCATTCCTCATGAACGGGGCGCTCTACCGCGGCGCCAAGCCGGTGCTGTGGTCGATCGTCGAAGGCACGGCGCTCGCCGAGGCCGAAGTCGAATACTACGACCACACCTCGACCACGATCTTCGTTCGTTTCCCGGTCGAGCGCGCGCCCAGACCGGTCCTCGAGGGCGCGGCTGTGGTCATCTGGACGACGACGCCGTGGACCATCCCCGGCAACCGGGCGGTCGCCTACGGGCCGGACTGCCTCTACACCGTCATCGAGGTCAAGGCCGTCCATGACGAGAGTCTCGCCGTCGTGGGCGAGCGGCTGGTCGTTTTGCGCGATCTGGTCGGGACCGTCTGTGTCGCCGCCGGCATTGCCGACCATGAGGAGGTCGACAGCCTCGGCGGCGGCGATCTCGCCGGGACGGTCTGCCGCCACCCGCTTCACGCCGGCGGCTACGATTTCGCGGTGCCGCTCTTGCCGGCCGAGTTCGTCGATACGGAGACCGGCAGCGGTTTCGTGCACATCGCGCCCGGTCATGGCGCCGACGACTGGGAACTCGGCCTGCGCCACGGCGTCGCCGTGCCCGAGACGGTCGGGCCCGACGGCGCCTTCTTCGACCATGTGCCCCTGTTCGCCGGGCGCCGCGTGCTGACGGCGGACGGCAAGGAGGGCGACGCCAACACCGCGGTCGTGACGGCGCTGAAGGAGGCCGGCGCGCTGCTCGCCTCGGGCACGCTGGTCCACAGCTATCCCCATTCGTGGCGGTCGAAGGCGCCGCTGATTTTCCGCAACACGCCGCAGTGGTTCATCTCCATGGAGAAGACCGGGCTGCGCGAGGTGGCGCTGGCGGCGGTCGATGCGACCCGCTTCGTGCCGGCTTCCGGCCAGCGGCGGTTGCGCGGGATGATCGAGACCCGGCCCGACTGGTGCATCTCGCGTCAGCGCGCCTGGGGCGTGCCGATCGCCGTCTTCGTCGAGCGGGCCAGCGGCGAGCCGCTGCGCGATCCACGGGTGCTCGACCGGATCGCGGACGCCTTTGCCGCCGAAGGCGCCGACGCCTGGTTCACGTCCGATCCCGCGCGCTTCCTCGGCCCGGACTACAATCCCGACGACTTCGAGCAGGTCACCGATATTCTCGACGTCTGGTTCGAATCCGGCGCAACCCACAGCTTCGTTCTCGAACCGCGCCAGGATCTGCTCTGGCCGGCCTCGCTTTATCTCGAAGGCTCCGACCAGCACCGCGGCTGGTTCCATTCGTCGCTGCTGGAGTCGTGCGGCACCCGCGGCCGCGCGCCCTTCGACGCGGTTCTCACCCACGGCTTCGTCATGGGCGAAGACGGCGAGAAGATGTCGAAGTCGCGGGGCAACGTGATCGCACCGCAGGACGTTGTCGAAAACCACGGCGCCGATGTCCTGCGCCTGTGGGTCGTCGGCTCCGACTACGCGGAGGATCTGCGCATCGGTTCGGCGATCCTCAAGCAGCACGCCGACGTCTACCGCCGCCTGCGCAACACCTTGCGCTTCCTGCTCGGCAACCTCGCCGGGTTCCGGCCCGAGGAGCGCATCGCGCCCGCCGAGATGCCCGATCTCGAGCGCTGGGTTCTCCACCGCCTCGTCGCGTTGGACCAGGCCCTGCGCAAGGCCTGCGATGACCTTGCCTTCCACGGCCTGTTCGGCGAACTGCACGCGTTCTGCGCGGTCGAGCTTTCGGCGTTCTATTTCGACATTCGCAAGGACAGCCTCTATTGCGATCCGCCGGGCTCGCTGCGGCGGCGGGCGGCGCGCACCGTCCTCGACATCGTTTTCGACTGCCTGACGGCTTGGCTCGCGCCGTTCATCTGCTTCACGGCCGAGGAGGCGTGGCTGGCGCGCAATCCCGGCGACGATTCGAGCGTCCATCTGCGGACGTTCCCGACGCTGCCGGAGGCGTGGCGCGACGATGCGCTGGCGGCGCGTTTCGGCCTGGTGCGGAAGCTGCGCCGGGTGGTGACCGGGGCGCTCGAGGTCGAGCGTGCGGCGCGAAGGATCGGCTCCAGCTTGCAGGCGCGGGCCGTCGCCTACGCCGAGCCGGCCTACCACGACGCCACGCACGGCATCGACCTGGCCGAGCTGTTCATCACCTCGACGGCCTCGCTGGAGCACGGTCCCGCGCCGGACAATGCGTTTGCGATTGCGGATGTGCCGGGGGTCGCGGTGGTCATCGTTCCGGCGGAGGGGCGCAAATGCGAACGCTGCTGGCAGGTGCTGGAGGAGGTCGGCCGGCTGCCGGATCATCCGGATATTTGCGAGCGTTGCGCCGACGCCGTCGGCGGCGATCTGGCGGCGGCCGAGTAGGCCGCCCGGACGCGATGCGCCGGCCGCGCCATCTTGTCCTCGGCCTCGGCCTCGCCGGGTCTGTGATCGTCGCCGATCAGCTCAGCAAGTGGGCGATGATGGCGATCATGCGGCCGCCGCGGGTCATCGAGGTGACGGCGTTCTTCAACCTCGTCGTCGGCTGGAACCGGGGCGTCAGCTTCGGCCTGTTCAACACCGATTCGCCGCTGAACGCCTGGGTTCTTCCGGTCCTTGCCCTGTCCATCGCCGCCGTCCTCGCGATCTGGCTGAGCCGGACCGACCGGCGGACCATCGCCCTCGGCCTCGGCCTTATCATCGGCGGCGCCATCGGCAACGTCATCGATCGATTGCGATTCGGAGCCGTTTTCGACTACCTCGACTTCCATGCCTTCGGATTTCATTGGCCGGCCTTCAACGTCGCCGATTCGGCGATCACCATCGGCGCCATCATCCTGGTGGCAGATTCCTTGTTTGTTCGATCGGACATCCGTAAAATTCCCGAAGAAACACGGTAGGGACGTCTGAGATGAAGCAGCATTGGTGGCCGGTTGCGGCCGTGGCGGTGGCACTGGTCGTCGGCGGTTGCCAATCCGTGCGCGATCTCGCCGGCCAAGGCAAGCGGCCGCCGGACGAGTTCACCGTCTACTCGCGCACGCCGCTCAGCGTCCCGCCGGACTTCAACCTCCTGCCGCCGGTGGCCGGAGCCGTCCCGGAAGCCACCACCGCGCGCGCGGATGCCCGTCAGGCCCTGTTGCAAAGCGCGGGCATCGCCTCGCCCATCGACCCCGGCGCGGACGCCGCCGCCTACCGGGCCGGTGCCAGCGCGGCCGCGGCGCAGTCGCCAGGACTGTCCGCGCTGCTCGATCGTACCGGTGGGATCAGCGCCGACCCGAATATCCGCTCTATCGTCAACCGTGAGACGACCATCCTCGCGGACGCGGACCAGTCGCTGACCGAGCGGCTGATGTTCTGGAGCAAGACCAAGGAATACGGCGCGGTCGTCGATCCGGCCAAGGAAGCCCGTCGTATCCAGGACAACCAGGCGCTCGGCAAGCCGATCGTCGCCGGCGCCACGCCGACGATCGAGCGCAAGCCAAGGGCCTTGCTTGAAGGCATCTTCTAGAGCAGGAGGGGCGGGGCCTGCGGCGGGCGGCCATCGGGCGCCCGAGGCTGTTGCAGGCGGCTGCTGCCCCCGCCGGTATCCGCCTCATCGTTCCGACGCGCTCCGGGTCGCCACACCGCCCGACGGCTCGCGGTGACAAAAACGTGGTTCAAGACAATCCTCGTGGAGAAGTGACGATGGCGAAGCGATCGAGGGCGGGGCTGTTCATCGTGCTGGCGCTCGCCGCCATCCTCGCGCTCCTGCCGGCCGGGCAAGGCTCGGCAGCCGTCTTCAACCCGGAAACCTTCACCCTCGACAACGGCCTGCAGGTCGTCGTCATCCCCAACCACCGCACGCCGGTCGTGACCCACATGATCTGGTACAAGGTCGGCGCCGCCGATGAGCAGACCGGCCACTCCGGCATCGCCCATCTGCTCGAACATCTGATGTTCAAGGGCACCCCGACCCACGGGCCCGGGGAATTCTCGACGCTCGTCTCGCGCAACGGCGGCCAGGAAAACGCCTTCACCTCCTGGGACTACACCGCCTACTACCAAAGCGTCGCCAAGGACAGACTGCCTTTGGTCATGGAGCTCGAAGCGGACCGGATGACCAACCTGGTGCTCAACGACGAGCAGATCGCGTCCGAGAAGGAAGTGGTGCTGGAGGAGCGGCGCCAGCGGGTCGAAAACGACCCGGGCGCGATCCTCGACATCTACGCCGACGCCACCCTGTTTTTCAACCACCCGTATCGGCGGCCGATCATCGGCTGGGAGAACGAGATCCGCGATCTCGCCGTCGCCGATGTGCTCGCCTTCTACAGGCGCTGGTACGCGCCGAACAACGCCATCCTGGTCGTCGCCGGCGACGTGACGGCCGACGAGGTGCGGTCGCTCGCCGAACGCTACTATGGCGGCATTGCGCGCGCGGACACGCCGCCGCGGGCGAATATTCAAGAACCGCCGGCAAAGACCCCGCGGCGGATCGAAATGAGCGATCCGCGCGTCCGCCAGGAAACCTGGAGCCGGAGCTACATTGCGCCGAGCGCGGTCTATGGCGCGCGCGAACTGGCCGATCCGCTCGAGGTGCTTGCGTACGTTCTCGGCGGCGGACCTTCGAGCCTGCTCTATCGCAAGCTCGTCGTCGAGGACGGGCTCGCCGACCAGGCTCAGGTGTCGTACGAGGCGGACATGCGCGGTCCGGCGCAGTTCGTCATCGGCGTGCAGCCGCGCGAAGGTGTTTCCCTGGCGACGATCGAATCCGCGGTCGATGCGGTTATTGCCGACGTGATTGCCGCCGGCGTCGGTAGCGAGGACGTGGTGAGGGCGAAGCGCCGCCTTCAGGCAGAGGCCGTTTATGCCCGCGACTCGATCAGCGATGGCGCGCAGGTGCTTGGCCGCGCCCTGGCGATCGGGATGCCGGTCGCGCATGTCGAGGGGTGGCCGGCGCGCATCGCCGCGGTTTCAGCCGATCAGGTGAACGCCGCGGCGCGCGCGGTTCTCGATCCCGGCGGATCCGTGACCGCGCTCCTGCGCAGCGAAGGCGAGCAGCAGGCGGCTGCCCAATGAATACGGCCAATCGTCTCGGAGGAGCCCTCCGCCGCGCGACGCTGTCGGTCGCGCTGTTTGCGATCCTGGCCCTTGTCCTGCTGTCGATGGCCTCGCCGGCGCACGCTGTCGAAGTTCAGCGGGTCACCGGCGGCGGCGTCGAGGCCTGGCTCGTGGAGGATCACACCAACCCGATCATTACCGTCCGCCTGGCCTTCCGTGGCGGCGCCGCGCTGGACCCGGCGGACAAGAGCGGCTTGGCCGAGATGGTTGCGGCGCTGCTCGACGAAGGCGCAGGCGACCTCGACTCGACCGCCTTCCATGAGCGGCTCGAAGATCTCGCGATCAGCCTCAGCTTCGACGCCGATCTGGATGCCGTGAGCGGCAAGGTCGAGACCCTCAGCGACAATCGCGACGCCGCCTTCGCTCTGCTTCGTCAGGCACTGACCGCGCCCCGGTTCGACGCCGAACCTGTCGCGCGTGTCCGCAGTCAATTGCAGGCGCGCGCCCGCGCGGTCCTGGAGGATCCGGATGCGGTCGCATCGCAGGCGTTCTTCGCCATGGCCTTTCCCGATCATCCTTATGGCCGGCCCGCCGGCGGCACGGCCGACAGCCTCGCCGCCATCTCGGTGAAGGACCTGCAGGCGTTCGTCCCCTCGCGGCTGACGAAGGACAGGCTCGTCATCGGCGTCGTCGGCGACGTCACCGCGGACGAACTGGCGGCGCTTCTTCAGCGCACCTTCGCCGATCTCCCCGCGCAGGGCGATGCGGCGGCGGTCGCCGATGTCGAGCCGAACATCCACGGGCAGACCGTGGTGGTGCCCACGGGCGCACCGCAGAGCGCCATCGTCTTCGGCCAGCGCGGCCTTGCACGCGACGACCCCGACTTCTACGCCGCGACCGTGCTCGCGCACATCCTCGGCTCCGGTCCGTTCACGTCGCGGCTTTACCAGGAAGTGCGGGAGCAGCGGGGTCTGGTCTACACGGTCTATGCCAGTCTGGCGCCGCTCGACCGTGCTGCGCTGATCCTCGGCAGCGCCGGCACGGTCAACGACCGAGCGGGCGAGACGCTCAAGGTCATCCGCAGTGTCTGGAGCGACATCGCGCGCAATGGCGTCGATGCAAGCGACCTGGCCGACGCCAAGACATACCTCACCGGCTCGTTCCCGCTCCGTTTCACCTCGAGCGGTCGGATCGCCGGCATCCTCGTCTCCATGCAGCTCGAGCATCTCGGGATCGATTACCTCGATCGCCGAAACGGGCTCATCGAGGCGGTGACGCTGGACGATGTCAATCGGCTGGCGCACGGGCTGCTTGCTCCCGATTCGCTGGCCTTCGTCGTTGCCGGCGCGCCGGTCGGCGTCGAAGCGAACAACTAGGCGCAGGCCCGCCGATCTTCGGGGCAACCCGGGCGGCGTCCGCGCCGCTGAGCGCCGCTGACCCTCGTCCGCTGACGATCGTTGCCCGCCGACGGGCGGATCGGCGAGCGTCCGCAATCTCGACGCGCCCCGGTCTCTCCCCGGTCTCTCCCCGCCATCGGACCCGCACAACGACCCACAAATCAGGCACTTGCCCGGTCTTGCGAAAATTACTACTATAGGTTTGGTAATTCGCTCTTGGTTGCGTTTGCGGCACTCCCATATCTCTTTGCGCGCACCGCGTCGCGCGGATGGGCGGTGGGACAGGGGCGGAAAATCGTCGCATGGGCTCGTGGAGCGATCGGTCGGTGTACAGGGTTCTTTCCGGCATCACGTTTGCTGTGGCTCTGGCCGCTGGCGCCGTTTTCGTCGCGCCCGGGCGGGCGGAAACCGGGGTTGAAGAGCCGGGCAAGGCGCTGGCGATGTATTCGCTGCCGGCGCCGACGCGAGCGGGGGACCCCGCGGAGTCGCGCAAGGATTCGGGGGCGATCAGGCCGCCGGCCTCGACCCCGACGGCCTATATCGCCGCCGCCATCGCCAGTCTCGTCGGCGATGCGAGCAGCGGATCCGCGTTGGGGCTCGATCCCGACCAGGGCGACCTTCTGGATAGCTTCTACATCCGCCGCGGCTTCGCCCCGGCGTGGGTCGACGGCACCGGCCTCAGTGCGCGCACAGCGGCGCTCTTTGGCGTCTTCCGCCGGGCCGCGGATGATGGTCTCGACCCCGAGGACTATATCCCGCTGCCGGTGATGGGCGCGTCGGGCGACAGCGCCGGCTACCTGGCGCGGCTCGACGTAAGCCTGAGCGCGTCGTTCCTGCGCTACGCCCGGCACCTGCGCACCGGACGCTCCGAGCCCGAGCGCCTGAACGCGGACGGCGCGATGGCGCGCAAGGCCTTCGATGCCGCAAGCGTTCTTACGGCGGCTGCCGCTGCCGAAGATCTTGGCGGTTACCTCTCCGGCCTGGCGCCGGTGAACGCGAGCTACGAGGGCTTGCGCCGGGCGCTGCACGAATACCGCGTCCGCGCCGCAGCCGGTGGCTGGCCCGCACCCGCTTTCGATCGCCTGGAGCCGGGCAGCGAAGGCGACGGGGTTGTGCTGCTCCGGACCATTCTCCGAGCGACGGGCGACCTGCGCGAGGATCCGGCCGGCGTCGCCGCGCCGGCGGTGTACGACGACGCCGTGACGCAGGCCGTGCAGCGTTTTCAGACGCGACACGGCCTGGAGCCTGACGGAATCGTCGGCGAGCAGACGCGGCTCGCCATGGCGGTCCCGGTGGAGGCGCGCATCCACCAGATTCTGCTCAACATGGAGCGGGCGCGCTGGCTGCCGGACAACCTTGGCGACCCGCACCTGATGGTGAATCTGGCGGGCTTCACCCTCAACTACGTCGGCAGCGACGGCGATCCGCTGGAGATGCGCGTCATCGTCGGCAAGCCGGATCGCAGCACGCCGGAATTCAGCGGCCTGATCACGTACCTGGAGCTTAACCCGACCTGGACGGTGCCGCGAATCATCGCCCTTGAGGATCTGCTGCCGCAGTTTCGGCGGGATCCCAATTTTGCCGCCGCCAAGGGGTTCACGATCTTCTCCTACGGAGGCGGGGCGGTGGATCCCGCCGTCGTCGACTGGAGCTCGGTGCGGGCGTCCGGATTTCCCTACTGGCTCCGCCAGAAGCCCGGCCCGGGCAATGCCCTGGGCCGCGTCAAGTTCATGTTTCCGAACACCTTCGACGTCTACCTCCACGACACCCCCTCGCGCGGACTGTTTTCCCGGCCGGTCCGGGCCTTCAGTTCCGGCTGCATCCGGCTGGAGCGGCCGATGGATCTTGCTCTGAAGCTCCTGGAAGCCAATGGCAACTGGAGCCGAGAGCGTCTGCGTGCGGTTCTGGACGCCGGGGAAACCCGAGCCATCACGCTGAGCAGGCCGATCCCGGTCCATCTGGCCTACCTGACCGCCTGGCGTGGCGCCGACGGCGCGGTGAATTTCCGCGACGACATCTATGGTCGCGACCGCGCGCTCGAGGCAGCCTTGTCGGCGCAGGCGGTCAGCGTCGCCCAGGCCGGCGACGGAAGCGCGGCGCCGCTTCGATAGATCGACCTGCTTTCGAACGACCCCTTCGAGAGGATCCGAGCCGTCCGGGCGAGAGGCCATCTTTCGCCCGGTGTTTCATGACGGCCATCGCCATGCGCCGAATTGGCGTCTGAATCGTCCAACTGCTTGACGACGACGATTTCGCACAGGCAAAAAGAACATATGCGCAGATGGCGACATAAAGAGGGATGCGATTGTGGATCGTGAGCTGGACGACATTCATCTTGGCCGCCGACGCTTCCTCGGCATCGGGTTCGTTGCGGCCGCCGCGTTGGCTCCGGTCCCCGGTTGGGCGAAGGCATCCCCGCGTCAGGAACGCGCCCTCTCGCTCCTGCACGCTCACACCGGCGAGCGGCTGAACACAGTCTACTACGCCAACGGGCGCTACATCCCGAGCGCGCTCAAGCAAATCAACTACATTCTGCGCGACTACCGAATCAACGAGATCAAGCCGGTTTCACCCCAGCTCCTCGACCTGCTCTACGCTCTGGGCGGTCGGCTCGGCACCGGCGGCGCATTCGAGGTGCTTTCGGGCTATCGTTCTGCCGAGACGAACGCGCTCCTCGGGCAGCGCAACCGCGGCGTCGCCAAGCACAGCCTGCACATCGAAGCCAAGGCCATCGACATCATGGTCCCCGGTGTCGGCGCGCGCGAAGTCGCGCGGGTGGCGCGGGATATGCGGGGCGGCGGCGTCGGCTACTACCCCCGGCACAGCTTCGTCCACGTCGATATCGGCGACATTCGAACCTGGACGGCCTGACCGCCGGACCGCGTTCTCGGGCCGCGTTCTCGGGCCGCGTTCCGGCTCGAATGCCCCGGCGCGGCGTCGCCGCGGACCGCCCTTTGCCGGCCGGTCGCGACCGGTCCGGCGGCAACGTTCCTCGGGGCTCGCTTTTGCCTCCCGCCCTGCTACAGTCGCGCTGCTGACGGTCCGGACCTGGGGGGACCGTCCAAGGGACCAAGGAGCACAAAACATGAACATAGACAAGGTCGGCGTTGTCGGCGCCGGAACCATGGGTAATGGTATTGCCCAGACCTTTGCCGTTGGCGGCCTCGACGTCATCATGAGCGACATCAGCGAGCAGGCTGTGCAACGGGGCCTGGAGGCGATCGGCAAGAGCCTGGACCGGCTCGTTGCCCGGGACAAGATGGGCGCCGCTGACCGGGACGCCGCACTGGCGCGGATCCGCACAACAACCAGAAACGACGATTTCGCCGACCGGGACCTGGTGGTCGAGGCGGCCCTGGAGAAGGTCGACCTCAAACGGAAACTGTTCGGCGAGCTCGACGGGATCTGCAAGTCCGACGCGATCCTCACCTCCAACACGTCGTCGATTTCGCTGACCAAGATTGCCGCCGCGACGAAACGACCGGGCCGCGTCATCGGCATGCACTTTTTCAACCCGGTGCCGATGATGAAGCTCGTCGAGATCATCCGGGCGTTGCAGACGGAAGACGAGGTTTGCCGGACCATCGAGGAGGTGAGCCGGCGAATCGGCAAAACCCCGCACGTCGTCAAGGACTCCTACGGCTTCGTCGTCAACCGGGTCCTGGTGCCGATGATCAACGAAGGCATCAATTGCCTCTATGAGGGACTGACCCAGCCGGAGGACATCGACAACGCGATGAAGCTCGGCGCCAATCACCCGATGGGGCCGCTGGCGCTCGCCGACCTGATCGGCCTCGATGTCATTCTCGACATCATGCAGACCCTCTACGAAGGCTTCGACGATCCGAAATACCGGCCGAGCCCGCTGTTGAAGCAGATGGTCGACGCCGGATACCTGGGGCGCAAAACCGGTCGCGGCTTTTTCACCTACAACTAGATCGGCCACGCCCTCGGCGGAACCGTTCCGGGAAGCGCCGCGAGCAATCAGGCTGCGCCCGCGGGGGCCTGCAGGCAAAGGAGAACGGCTATGTATGTCAGTGTCCGCCGCTACGACCACGTCCGCTCGGTTACCCGGGTTTGCGGCCGGATTGCCGAGAGCTTCGTGCCGTTGTTGAAGAAAAGCCCGGGGTTCATCGCCTACTACGCCGTCGACGGCGGCGGCGGGACCATGGCGACGGTCAGCGTCTTTTCAACGGAGCGCATGGCCCAGGAGTCCAACGTCCTGGCGGCGCAGTGGCTGAAGGAGAATGTCGCCGACCTGCAACCGGACCCGCCGACCATCCTCGCCGGCAAGGCGGAGGTGGCGGTCACGGCCTGACGGCTATCCTTCCGGCCTGGCGGCGGCGGTGGCCACCGCGCCGTCGGCGGGCGGCGGTTCATCGACGACACACCAGCGGGCGGTCTCCGCCGGGGCGCCCGCTTCCCCGCCGGCCGATAGACCTTCGTTCGAGCATCCCGGCCAGTAGCCGCGGCGGCAGGACCGGTTGCGCTCGGTCCGCCACTGGCCTGCCGTTCTGCAGTTTCGCCAGTTCGTGTCCGTCGACAGAACCTTGTCGCGGTAGATCTCGTTCAACCAGAACTTGCCGATCACATCGCCGGTGGGCAGCAGGTCCACGACCCAGTCCCACTTGCGGGGCTCGGCGGGCCGGGCGACGGCGAGCGCGCCGCGGGCGACGGCGCGCTGGTAGCCCTTAAGAAAATGCGATTCCAGCGTTATGCCGAGCTTGCCTGCGCGCGTTTGAAACATGAGCTCGGTGACGAGCTGCTCGCAGTCGGCGGGGAGGACGAACGCGGTCGGGAAAACGAGAGATGTTCCCAAAAACGTCCCGGCGCGAGCGAAAGGATCGATCTCGAAGAAATAGCCGACGATCCGCATCTCGGCGACGACGGTGTCGATATGCGCCGCGATCGAGGCGTCGCTGAGGTTCACCCAGCGTCCGCTGACCTGCCGCCATACGGCCATGGCCTTGACCTCATCGGGGTCCGTCGCCGCCCAATGCCTCTCCAGAGACTGGGGAAAGTCGCGACCCTGGCCCGCGCGCTCGCGACGGATCATGGTCCCGATGGGTTCGCGGGCGCCGACCGCGCCCCACGAGACGACGTGGACGAGATGATGCGACGGGGCAGGTTGCGCGTCGAGGAACTCCTGAAGCATGAAGCCGACGCCCTGGGCGGTCACGGCGCCCTGGCTTTGCCCGGTAATCAAGACTTCGCCGCCATGCTCGCGATCCTCGGCGTACGCGGCCGCGTCGGCGATCAGGCGGAGCGCGGCGGTCGAGACCATGTGCGCGCGCGCCATGGTCAGGCCGGCGGCCCAGTCTCGGAAGTCGGTGTTGACGAAAACCTGCGTTCCCGCGATTGCGTAGATGCGGTGGGCTTCCCCCGGCGCCGGGTCGCGTCGCTCGAAGGCGATGGCCTTGAACCCGGTGTAGGTGTCGAGGTAGGTGGCCACGACGTCGTAATCCGGCAGGTCCGTCGCCGCGGCGGGAGGCGCGTCGCCCGCTTCGTGCAGATCGGGCAGGCGGTGTTCGGCGACCTCATAGGCAAGGTCGGACGCGACGACCGTGGCTTCGTCGACCCGCCATAGCGGAGACAGCGAAGACCGCCTGTCGTCGACGACCTGGGTTCGGCGCAAGTCGTCGTAAACGAGATCGTTCGTCAGCGACCGGGGGAACGCGAGATCGCGCAGGCCATCGATCTGGATGTCGACTGCCGCGGGCCCGAGCGGCTCGGGATGATCGACCTCGAACGACATCCGGGCGCCCTCGTCCGCTTGCGCGGCATCAAGGATCGCACGGGCGTGGGGGACGGCGCTTGGCGTGATGACCCGAACGTCCCGACGCGCCTCGCCGGCCGTGACGACGGGCGCGCCGGAGCAGTCGACAACATCATGCAGGCTTGCAGCTTCCGCCGGCAGGACCCATCCCGCCAGAACCGGTCCGCCGAGGAATGCGACGATCCTGAGTGCCAACAGGGTGCGGGAGCACCAGGGAGCGCTTCCTGCCTGTCGGTCCAGTCCTGCCACGACCGCCTCCGTCCCATGGATGCGCCGTCCGCGCCTGCGCTGTCAGGCGCGGACGATGCCACGCGGGAACCGGATGATTGTCAGCGGTCGCGATGGACGTTGGGGTCGAGCTCCTTGGCCCGGTCCCTGCCGATCCTCTCCGCTTCTTCGAGCTCGCTCTTCTCTTCGCCTTCGATTGCAGCCTTGGCCTCGGCCGCGCTTTTGTCGACCTTTCCGGCGTCGACGAATTTCTTCGTGTCTTCGTTGTAAGCCTTTGCGGCCTCGCGGTTACCTTCGCCCTGATTGCCTGTCATACTCTTGGTGGTGTCGTCACCCATGTTCCAGTCTCCAAGCTAGAAAACCTACTAGGCACATGGTGAGGCCGCGGCGGCTCGACGGCATTAACGTAGGAGCGATTAAGGCCCTCCGCGGCCCTCGACCGCCGTCGCGCTGTTCGCCCGCGCCCCGTGGAGACAGGATCGGCCGACGCCGGGCTCAGCGCGGCCCGGCGAACAACATCGCCAGGTCCTGGAGCATGTTGGACCACGCGGCGCGATAGGTCGTGGCGATGCGCTGATCGACAACGCCTTCTTGCGTGACGATGCCGCGGGTCGTGCCATCGCGAAGATCGACGAACTCGATCGTGACCGCCGTTCCCCCTTCGCCGCTGCCGTCGACGTTTGCAGGCCAGGTGAACACGAGACGCTGCGGCGGGCTCACCTCGATGTGCTCGCCCGCAGCAACTTTCGCGGCGTCCGCCCCCGGCACGTTCATTTCGTAGCGAAAGCGGCCGCCGACGCGCACGTCCATCTCGCAGAGCACCAATTTTCCCCGCGCCGTCTTGCCCCACCATTCCGGCTTCGTCGCCGGGTCGGTCCACGCCCGGTAGACTTCGGCCCGCGGACCGCCGATGACGCGGGCGACGCGAATAAGCGTGGCGGGTCTCGGTGGGCTGGTGGTTTCCATGCCTGTCCCTCTGCTGTCCGGTTGAGGTGCGCCGGCGGGCCGGCCAGCCTGCGGCTGTTAATTTTTCTTCGGCTGCCCGGTTGTGCAAGTGAGGCTGCCGCTGGTGTTATCACAGCAGATGAGCTTACCGGTGCACGGATCCGTGACGCAACTGTTGATGGGCCGCGGCGACGTGCACTTGACATCGAGGATACCGCCGCCGATAGCGTTCCAGCCGGGGACGGCGGGCGGAGCCAATGCGGCGTCGGCTGAAGCGGTCGGCGCGAGGCAGACGGCCCAGATTGCCCAAATCATCAGACCGGCTGCAAGCGCGCGGATCGGCGTCTTCGTATTCAGGGTCACGTGTAGAGACATAAGGATCACCCTCCTCTCTATTTGTTCAAGTCTAGAAGTTCAATGTCAGCCGCCCGATAATGGTTCGATCCGGAATATAGGGGCTGAGCGCCGGGTCGTTCCCGACCTTCCGGTAACTGTCGTCCTGATAGTTGAAGTCGTCATCTAGGATGTTCTGCACCCCGACGCTGACGAGGCCACGCCGATGGGGGAAGCGGTAGCCGACGCCGGCGTCGAGGACATAGAAGGTGTCGTCGCCCTCGGGCAAAGTGCTGCTGCTCTGCCGCTTCAAGTCCTGATAGACAAAGCTGACCCCGGCGGCGGCGAAAATGCCGCTCGGGCTGAAATAGCGCACGCTCAACGGCGCGGCGTAGGTGCTCACGTCGTTGGGCAGGCCGAGGTCATCGTCGTCGCGCTGGTAGCGATCGTAAAGCAGCTCGGCGCTGAGCGCCCATTCAGGGTGCGGAGCCCAGTTCAGGTAGGCGCGCGCCCCGGTCTCTTCTGCGGTTGTGGACCGGCTGGTCCCGTCAATGTCGATAAAATACTCATCGAGATCGCGGTGTGTCGCCTCGAGCCCCCCGTAAAGGCGCTTCGCCAGCCGAAGGTCGATACCGACGCCGTAGAGCCACGACTTGGTGCCGTTCGTGTCGTCGAAGAACTGGTTGAAGCCGGCGACCTGGGTCGGCTGGATGGTCTGGTTGGCGAGAAGAGCGGGCTTCAGCGTCCGCACCGCTGTGGCGCGGACGCGCAACGCCTCGGTCACGTCCCACTGCACCCCGAACTTCGGCGCAATGAGGTCGAAGTTGGTATCGGCTTCCTCGTAGCTGTCATAGCTCAACCCGAGGGTCCAGGTCACGTCCGCCGGCAGGACGACGTCGCTGTAGACGTAGCCCGTGTACTGCTCGATGGTCTGGTCCGTTCGGGTCTCGAAAGCGAAGAAATCACTATCGAAGCTGCTGCGCCGACGGACGTCGATGTCGTAGGCGCCGAAGCCGGAACGGATATTGTAACGCTCCCGGCTCAGGATCCACTGAGCCTCGCCCTGTACCCCGCGCTGCTTGGCCCGACCGTCGAACGTCGAGGGACCGCCGAACAGCGTTCCGCTGTCCGTCAGCTTGTCGTTGCGGTTGCTGTAGATGACGGATGCAATGACGTCGTGGCCGGGAGCCGGCGAATAGCGGGCGCCGATGCGCGCAGTGTCCTGATCGAGATCGCGGTCGAGGTCCGGCGAAAACGTGTGCGGATCGAAGTTCAGCCGGAGGTCGCCCGACTCCGTCCTTCGGCTGCGCAGCTCGGCCTGGACGTTGAAGGTCGGGCTGATCGCCGCCTGGGCGTAGACGTTGTAGATGTCGTGGCTGAGGTCGTTGTTCTGGCGAAAGCCGTTGGTCTGGTAGTGGAACTGGCCGGCGCTGAGGGAAAGCTTGTTGTAGATCGCCGAGACGACCGCCTCGTTCCCGTAGGTCTGGTTGTTGCCGACCGCGCCGCTCAGATCGAGGCGCACCTGATTGCGCTCGAAGACGGGCGAAAACTCGTTGAAGCCGCCGCCGAGCACGCCGGCGGTGGCAAAGTTCAGCCGCGTCTCGGCGAAACTCGGCTGCACCGGGTTGATGTTGATGTCCTGCAGAAGCTGCGCCTGAAGAAGCTCGCTGACGCGGGCGATTTCGGTGCGCGGCTGCGCCGCGTAGGTGTCGGCGAGAAAGCGGTGCGCGGACGCGTTGCCGGGATCCACCGTGAGCGAGCGCGTCGCCTCGTTCGCCCCGAGCACGTCGAAGCCGAGGTCGTTGTAAATCCGCGCAACACCGACCTGGCGCGAGGCCAGGTCCTGATCGAGCAGCAGGCGCGAGCGATAGACGGCGCGGTTGTCGTTGAGCTCGATCGAGCGCTCCAGATCGTCCAGCGCCTCCACCGGCCGGTTTTCGCTCTGCTTGAGGATGGCGTCGTAGAGCCAGGGCGTCGGATCGCGCGGATCGAGATCCTTGGCGATGGCGTACTGCTCGCCGGCGAGCTCCTCGCGCCGTTCAGCGAAATAGGCCTTGCCCAGATACGACCGCAGGAGCGACCGGTTCGGGTCGAGCCCGGCGGCGACCTCGATGTCGTTGCGACCGCGGCCGAGGTTGCCGGCGCGAATGGTGGCGAGGCCCAGGCCGAACCGCGCCAGCGGGCTGGCGCTGTCGAGCGAGACGGCCTTGCCGAACGCATCCTTCGCCGAGCCGTAGCGGAAGCCGGCGAGGGCAACAAAGCCGCGGATGGTCTGCACTCTCTCCAGATCGGGCGCGAGCGCCGTTGCCTTGTCGATCGCCCGTGCGGCCCGGTTGACATAGCCGAGTTCGAGCCAGAGTTCGGCCAGGCGCGCCCACGCCAACGCATTTTCCGGATGATCCGCCACGGCCTTCAGCAGGGTGTCGCGCGCGGCCTCGAGCCGGAGGTTGGCTTGCTGGGCGTAGGAGAGGGCGATCGCCGCTTCGGCGGAGTCGGGTGCCAGCCGCATCGCCCGCTCGGCGTCGGCGAGCGCAGCGGCCGGAGCGTCGTTGACCACGGCGATCACTGCGCGCAGCGAATAGGCGCGCCCGGCCTGCGGATCGATGGCGAGGGCGCGGTCGAGTGCGGCGCTGGCCTCATCAAGCCGCCCGACCGAAAGCAGCAGCGAGGCGGCGAGAACCTGGTAATCGGCGCCACGCTGGCTTGCTGGCACCGCGTCGAGGGCGGCGAAGGCCGCCTCGGTCTCGCCACGCGAGGCGGCCATGGCCGCCTCACGCAGCGCCGGCGGCCATGGCGGCGCCCGGCTGGCAGGACCGGTGAACAGGATCGGCGGGTAGTAGACGGCCCACTGGACGGCATTGCGCGGCTGAACGAGGAGGACGCTGACCGGCTTCTGGTCGGCGCGCGCGAGCGCCGACTGCCCGGCCGTCAGCGTCAGGCGTCCATTGTCGTTGGCGGCGGCGACCTTGCCCTCGAATACGGTAACCTGGGCGCGATCGGTCGCGACGGCGACGAGGAACTCGGTGCCCTCGACCGCGGCATTGACGAAGGGCGTGTTGACGCTGAGCGCCCGCGCGCGCCGGCTGAAGAAATAGAGCTTGCCGAAGATCAGTTCGAGCAGCGATGGCGCTTCGGCTTCGACGCGGACGAGGCGGAGCGTCGTGTTCTGGTCGATGCGAATGACGCCATCGTCCATAAGCACGATGGCGGCGCGGCTGCGGTTGCCAACGCGGATCAGGTCGTTGACACACAGCGCCTGGTCGAGCACGGCCGGCCGCCAGATGCCCCCGACCTGGCGCTGAAGATCAACGCTGCCCTGTACGGAGGCGACCCTGCCGATCGGCGCCGCGCAGCGTTCGGCCGCGGCGACCGTCGTCGCAAACAGCAAAAGCGCAGCCGCGCCGGCAAAAGCCGGCAGCCGAAGCAGACGCATAGACCCCCTCGCAGCGATTGCGTCCCACACGCACGGCTCTTTCCAGAGCTCACTTTCCGCACAGGTTCGCGTTTCGCGTTCCTGTTACGCCTTGCACCCACGAGCACGCTGCATAATCAAAGTATAGCTGTTGCAGACATGGCCTGACAACTGCATCTCCTCCCTGATTGCGCCCATATCCATTATCGCTGCGCAAAGCGGCGCCACTTCGGCTTGTATGGCGCCGCCCTTCCAACGGAGGCGGCCTACTTGGAGTCAACGCGGATGATCGTCGGATCGCCGTCCAGGCCTCCGGCTTGGCCAAGCGCGAGGCTGCGGACGCGATAGAAATTCGACGGGCCGTCGGTCGGATGCGTGCTCACGAGGTCCGCAAAGCCCTTTGCAGCCCGCTCCCAGTCGCCAGCCTGGAACGCGGCCAGGGCCTCGGCAAAGCTTGCGCAGAGCGCCACCATCGCCGGCGAGGCCTCCGGGCGTTTGCAGATCACCTCGACGACGCCGACCGGGTCGATTTTGCCGCGCAGGCGAAAGCGTCCGACCGGGCGCAGCAGGAAGCGCTCGCCAAGAGGAGCGGCAATCGTATCGGAGACGAGGAGCGACGTGCCGATGAGCTTGTTCAGGCCCTCGATGCGCGAGGCGGTGTTGGCGATGTCGCCGATGATGCTGTAGGCATAGTGGCCGCCGCCGCCGGCGTGGCCGACGAAGATCCAGCCGGCGTGGAGGCCGAGCCTCGTCGGCAGGTTGCGCTGGCGCTCGCTGCCGGCGAACCGGCGCACAGCCGCAAGCACCTCCAGCCCGGCTTCGCAGGCGCTGATGTGCACGCCGTCGCGAGGAGCCGCATTGGTCCAGGCGCACATCATCCCATCGGCGCGAAACTCAAGGACGTCCGCGCCGTGGCTCTTTATGGGCTCGGCGATGGCGGCGAAGTAGGCATTCAGGTAGCGGGCCACCTCCTGGGGGCTCATGGCCTCGGCGGCGGCCGTGAAGTTTTCGAGGTCGGAGGCGAGGCACGTCGCGTAGACGGTCTCGCCGAAGTCGCCGGGCCGGATCGCGCCGCCGTCGCGCAGGCCTTCGACCACCTTCTCCGGCAGGTAGTAGCTGATCGCCTGAGACATCGTCTGGCGCTGGCGATGGGCGATCATGTACTGGGCGAGGATGCCGAGGAAGAGCGCCAGCGGCAGCTGGAGCAGCAGCGGCGTCGCCAGCGGCAGCCACAGGTTGAAACCGTTGAACACGGCCTGGGCGGCGAGCGCATAGATCGCGGCGGCGGCAATGACCGAGGGCACGATGACGACGGCCGGCAGGAGGGCCGCGGACAGCCCGAGGACGAGGCCGACAATGCCGAGCAAAGCCGCCGTCATGATGCCGGAGGCTGGTTCGATCATTCGCCGCGTAAGCATGTTCGCGAACGCCGTGGCTGCGATCTCAACGCCGCTCAGGTCGACGCCGTTGTTCCAGGTGAAGACGCTGTAAAAGCCGTCCGGCTGGTCGGGATCGTCGACTTCGGCCGCGCCGAGGAAAACGGCCTTGCCGGTGAGGTCGATCGTTTCATGCCGCTCCGGAGAGAGGAGAGCCGCAAAGGGGATGACCGGTATCGTTCCGGGCGGGCCGTAGAAATTGACATAATGGCTGTTCGGTCCGCTGTAGAGGCTCGCCACGGCGCTGACCAGGGGTGACGCATTCTCCGCCCTGAGCAGGTTGTCGGCGTCGACCACGCTGCGATAGGCGCTTCGCGCGGTCTGCATCGCCTCGCCGAAGTTGCCGCGCAGACCGCCGGCGAGAAACGGCATCCGACCGACATCCAGCATGCCGTCGCTCTCGACCGCGTTGACCCAGCGGCAATAGGCCTCCAAGGCGTAAATCTGCAGTGCCACGGCCGGCATGGTCGGACCCTCGCCGGCGGTGCTCTGGAAGCTCCAGAACTGACGCACGTTGGCGCCGACCTTCGGCAGCGGGAAGGGCGCGACCGCGGCCGCCGCATGAGCCAATTCGGGTATGGGCTCGGTGATCTGCTCGAGGCGAAGCTCCGCAGCCGCGCCCGATCCTGCTCCGAGCGTCGGCCCCTGGCGTCGTTCGAGCTGCTTGAACAGAATGACCTTGTTGGCCTCGGCGATGGCCGTTGCAAGGGCCGCGTCTTCCGCCGGTCGGGTGTAGTCGCTGAGAATGAGATCGACAGCGATCACGCTGGCGCCCGCGCGGTCGATGGCGCGGATAATGCGCGCCTGCACGGAGCGGGGCCAGCGACGCGGCTCGGCAGGCAGCCCGAGGTATGCGGCGGAGCGTTTGTCGAGTGCGACGACCGCCACGTTTGGCGGCGGCGCGATGGGTCCGCGCAGCAAGAACAGCCAGCTCAGGCCCAGCGTCTCTTCGAACGCGATGCCGGGCGGGCTCAAGGCGAAGATCGCGCCGGCCGCACCGACGACGGAGCCGAGGACCAGAGCCTTGAGCCAATGAAGCCTTGGCCTATGTTTGCGCTGAGAGATTTGATTCACGCCGGCGCATCCCTGTCACGCCGGCAATGCTACGCCTTGGCACCGTGCCCAAGCCACAGGCAAACGTCGCGCTTCTCGCCAAATCCGCGGGCGCGCCGACGCGACCGACCGCGTCGTGGGCCTGAAGGTCGCTACTTTGCGCCACGTGTGGACGGCGAGGGAACGATCAGGTTCGCGGCGGGAGCTGCTCGCGGGCCCTCGGGCGCGCCGCCGACAGGACGCCGCGCAGCTCGGTTTCGCACGCCCTGAGCTGGCTTTCGGCTTCGGCGCGTTTGCGTCGGCCCTCGTCGGCGATGCGCAGGCTGTCTTCGATGGTGGAAATGAGCGCGTCGTTGGCCTTCTTGACCGCGCCGATATCGAAAACGCCGCGCTCGATCTGGGTGCGCACCTCGATGTTGGCCTGCTTGAGGTTTTCAGCGTTGGCCAACAGCAGTTCGTTGGTCAGGTCGGTCGCCTCTTTCAGGGTCCGCCCCGCCTCGCGGGAGCGGAAGATGGTCACCGCCTGGGCGAGTTGCTGGCGCCACAACGGCACGGTGTTGGCCAGGGTCGAGGTGATCTTGCCGATCAGGCTTTTGTCGTTCTCCTGCACCAGGCGGATGCTGGGCAGGCTCTGCATGGCCACCTGTCGGGTCAGCTTAAGGTCGTGCACGCGCCGTTCGAGATCGTCGCGGGCCATGCGCAGATCGCGGAGGGACTGGGCGTCGAGCACCTCGCCACTGCGCTGCGCCGTCCGCTCCGCGGTCGGTATCACCTCGAGGTCGAGCTGGCGTAGCTTCTCGTCGCCGCCGGCGATGTAATCGGCGAGCACATGGAAGTAGTCCAGGTTGGCCGCGTAGAGCCGGTCGAGTTGCGCGACGTCGGTCAGGAGCCGGGTTTTGTGGGCGTCGAGGCGGTCGGTAATGGCGTCGATCTGTTTGCGCACCTCCTCGTAGCGCTGAAGGAACGCGGCCATCGGCTTGCCCCTGCCCAGCACGCGCGAAAGCAGACGCGGCTTCTCGTTCAGGCCCATCTTGACGGCGTCGAAACCGCGCAAGGTGGTGAGCATTTCGTTGAGCGCGCTCCCGGCCGGCCCGACATCCTTGTTGCGAACGCCCTCCAGCATGTCATCGGAGACGGTGGTGAGCCGTTCCTGCGCCCGGGTGCCGAAGAACAGGATGGAGCCGGCGTCGTTCAGGTCGATTTCGCTCATGACGCGGTCGATCCGGGCCCGCCGCTCGGTGTCGGCCTCGGCATAGGCGACGACCTCACCGGCCGGCGACTCCGCGGAAACAGGCGCACCGCCTCGCCCGTACGGCGCCGGCGGCCGGCTTGATCGATCAATCGCCATGGTCGAAGTCCCCTTGGTTCATCCCCAGAACGCCCCTCCGGCCGAAGCAACCTACGCCCAGGGGGAGACGCGGATCAGGCCACGCCCTCGTGTTTCAGCCTGGTCGCCAGGACCTCGATCTGTACGTCCAGATCGACAAGGCTGTTGTCGGTCAGCTTGCGCTGCTGCTCATCGCAGACCGCCTCCATGTCGATGAGGAGGCGGCGGAAGTTCTGCTCGAGCTGTGGCGGCGGCAGGCGGGCGGTATCGGTGCGGGCGTAGGTTTCCGCCACCTGTCGGGCCCCGTCGAGGTAAACATTCATGAAGCGGCGCGCCCGCCGCAGCATCCGCGGGTCCTCCTCGATGGTCTCCAGAACCGTCCTCGCGCCGGCGACGATGCGCCCCAACCGGGCGCGAAATTCCGCCGAGCGGATGCTTCGGCCTGCGAGTTCGATCCCTTCGACCTTGGCGTAGGCCGCGCTCAGGGCCGCGCGTACTTCCCCGTCGCTGATACCGAGATCGGCCGGCAGGGCTTCGCCGCGCGGCCGCGGATCGAAGCCGTAGGCGAGGAAGAATCCGATCGCGGCGGCAATGCCGAACGCAGCCGCGGTGACCGGGTCGTGTCCCGCCGCAGCGAAGGCGGCGAAGGCCGTGGCGAGGCCGATAAGGCCTCCGCCGGCGGCCTTGAATGGCGGTGGCGGCGCCGAAAACGGCCGCTCGTGAAAGGCGGCTTCGCGGGCGAAGCCGCGGCGGGCGACGGTGACCCCGAACATGAGCCCGGTGAACGCGAGCGCCGAAGCCAGCATCGGACCGAGGGCGCCGGTCCACAGCGAAATCAGCGCGTCAAGCGCCAGCGGCATCGGCAGGACATACAGCCACCAGCCCCTGACCGTCGCTTTCGTCCTCTTCCACAGCGCTGCCAGATCAGCGTCCACGCGTCATTGTCCCGAGCGCGGCGCCGCCGGCGCCTGCGGCGGAGCTTCGATTGCCGATCCGTGGGGCGACGGGTCGCGCCCCGACGTGAACAGCGCCTGGCAACTGACGACGCCGATCGTCCCGGCGAGCAGCAGCCACCCGATCATTCTTGTCATCGACCGCGGCATTGCCGCATCTCCCATGGTCCGAGCCCGGGCACAGGCACGGGCTTGGCGAAAGATGTGGGCTCTGTCCGCCGGCTCTTGCAATGGTGCAGGTAAGGGTAGGCCCGTCAAACCGGGAACAGCGCCGGGCCCTTGGTCCGGCGCTGCCTGGAGGTTAGCCGACCGGCGGAATGCGCAAGACCTGCCCGGGGTAAATCTTGTCCGGATGGTCGAGCATCGGCTTGTTGGCCTCGAAGATCGCATTGTACTTGCCGGCGTCGCCATACTCGGACTTGGCGATGGCCGACAGGGTGTCGCCCTTCTTGACCGTGTAGAATTTTGCCCCGGGCGACGTGGCGGGCGTCGTTATGTCTTCATCCACTTTGGCAACGCCCTCGACGTTGCCAAGGGCGAGGACGATTTTCTCCTTCTCCTCCTGGCTGGCCGCCTTGCCTTTTACTTTCACCGTATCGCCCTGAACTTCAACGTCCAGGTCGGAGCCCAGGCCGAGATCGGCCACCTGTTTTTTCAGGTCGTCGGGCTTCGGTGCGTCGTCGCCACCAATACCGAGCTTGTGCCCGGCAGCCTTTATGAAATCAAAAAGTCCCATAACCCAGCTCCTCCTCATCGCGATGTATGCGCTCAGGGCCGGCCGCCACCCGTGCGGACGCGCGGCGACGGACCACTGTGAGCGACCCTATGCCGGGCTGGTGGCGCCGGACAATTGCATTCGGCATAGTGGCAGATCACACTGGGCATTATCTGAAGCGGACGGTTCCGCTAACGGCAAGAGGATCACCGGCCCATGCGGCGGTTGCCAGGCAGCGACGAGATCACGCGATCCGGCCGGAGCCGCCGCCGACGTACAAAACGACAACCAAGACAACGGCGGCAGCGATGACCGGCTGCTCGACCCGCGATCAACTCTCGCGTTTCCGACGCGGGGCCCGGCAATGCGCGTTGCAGTTCATCGCGATTTTATGAACACACCCGAGCATCGACGGCTGGACGATGCCGCCAATGGGCAGGCGGCTTGGAGGAAATGGGGCCCCTATCTCAGCGAACGGCAATGGGGCACGGTTCGCGAGGACTACAGCGCCGACGGCGATCCTTGGCGCTACTTCACCCACGACCAATCGCGCTCGCGCAGCTACCGCTGGGGAGAGGACGGCCTCGCCGGTTTCAGCGACGACCAGCAATTCCTCTGTTTTGCGGTGGCGCTGTGGAACGGCCAAGATCCGATCCTGAAGGAACGGCTGTTCGGGCTCGCCAACAACGAGGGCAACCACGGCGAGGACGTCAAGGAGGTCTACTACTACCTTGACGCGACGCCGACCTATTCATACGCGAGGTATCTTTACAAGTACCCGCACGCGGCATTCCCATACCTCGATCTGGTCAAGACGAACGCCGGGCGCGGACGCAACGAGCCGGAACACGAGCTGATCGACACCGGAGCCTTCGCCGCAGGCCGATATTTCGATGTCGATATCGAGTACGCCAAGGACTCGCCGGAGGACATCCTGATCGCGATCCGCGTGACCAACCGCGGGCCCGAGCCGGCGACGCTTTACGTCCTTCCCACCTTGTGGTTCCGCAACACCTGGTCGTGGGACAGCGACACGCCGAAGCCGAACCTCAAGCAGGTGGAGAAGAAGTCGCCGACAAGCATCGTCGCCGCCGTCCACCCCGAGCTGGGGGTGCGCTACCTCTATTGCGAAGGCGCGCCGGTCGTCCATTTCACCGAAAACGAAACGAACAACAGACGGCTGTTCGGCGGCCACAACGCCGCGCCGTTCGTCAAGGACGGCATCAACGACCACGTCATCAGCGGCGTCAAGGCCGCGGTCAATCCCAAGCGGACCGGGACCAAGGCGGCCGCGCGCTACGGGCTGTCGCTGGCGGCGGGCGAAAGCGGCGTGCTGCGCCTGCGCCTCGCCGATGGCACGCCGTCGTCGTCCGACCGGGCCGGCGGTCCCTTCGCCGGGTTCGATGCGGCGCTCGCCGCGCGCCGCGCCGAGGCCGACGCTTTCTACGCGGCGATCCTGCCAACCGTCGCGAACGGCGCTGAGCCGGACCTCGCCTCCGGCGCGAACGGCGTGGGTGGCGGCGACTTCACCGCCGAGGATGCGAAGATCGCCCGCCAGGCGCTGGCCGGCATGCTGTGGAACAAGCAGTACTACAACCTCGACGCCGCCCGCTGGCTGGCCGAGCACGGCGCCTCCGGCCTGCCGGCGCAGCCTGGGCCGAGGCGCCCCGCGCGGAACCGGGCGTGGACCCACCTCGCCGGCGCCGACGTCATCGCCACGCCCGATACGTGGGAATATCCCTGGTACGCCGGCTGGGATCTGGCGCTGCAGAGCCTGCCGCTCGCGCTTGTCGATTGCGCCTTCGCCAAGCAACAGCTCCTTCTCCTGCTGGAGGAGCGCTACCTCCATCCCAACGGCCAGCTTCCATCCAGCGAGTGGGACTTCGCGGCCGTCGATCCTCCGCTCCACGCGTGGGCCGTCTGGTCGGTCTACAGCCTGGACAAGGCCCGCCGCGGCGGCGCCGGCGACCGCTCCTTCCTTCGCGACGCCTTCTCGCGGTTGCTGATGAATTTCACCTGGTGGGCCAACCGGCGCGATACGTCGGGCCGCGACCTGTTGTCGGGCGGGCTGGTCGGCATCGATGCGGTCGACATCTTCGACCGGTCCGTCTTCGGCGAGACCGGCGCCGGCCACCTGGAAACCTCCGCCGGCTGCGCCTGGATGGCGTTCAACTGCGCGCACATGCTCCAGAGCGCGGTCGAGCTCGCCGTCGATGATCCGGCAAGCGAATCTCTGGCGATCAAGTTCTACAATCACCTCCTGAGCCTGGCCGTGGCGTCGGAGGATCTGGCCGGAGCTGGGCTGTCGCTGTGGAATGAGGCCGACGGCTTTTTCTACGATGTTGTTCGCGCGCCCGGCGGCGTCGCCGCTCAATTTGCCGTGCGCGCCTTCGCCGGGCTCCTGCCGCTATGCGCCAGCGCCATTATCCCGCGCGATGCGCTCGATCGGTTGCCACGACTGGAAGCGCGCCTGCGTCGCGGCCTCCAGGGCCCCGGGCTCGCGGATCCTTCCCGACCCGGCCAGCGCGATCGCCGCCTTGTCGCCCTGGTTGACGAAGGCAGGCTCCGCCGGTTGCTGGCGCGCATGCTCGACGAGAACGAGTTCCTTTCGCCGTTCGGCATCCGCTCGCTGTCGGCGGCGCACCGCGACACCCCGGCGGCGCTCATGGTGACGGGCGCCAACGCAAACGCGCCTGTAGCGGTCGGTTACGAGCCGGGCGAAGCGGGCGACGGGCTCGGCGGCGGCAACGTCAACTGGCGCGGACCGATCTGGCTGTCGCTCAACACCCTGCTGGTCCAGGCGTTGCTCCAGCATTACCTCTATTACGGCAACCGCCTGCGCATCGAATGTCCGACCGGATCCGGGCAGCGCTTGACGCTTTACGAGATTGCCGAGGCGCTGACGCATCGTCTGGCCGCCATTTTCCGCCTCGACGCCACCGGACGGCGACCTTTCCTTGGTCCGCGCGAGCCGATGCAGACCGACCCGCACTGGCGCGACGGCCTCCTGTTCTTCGAGTACTTTCACGGCGACGATGCGCGCGGCCTCGGCGCCAGCCATCAGACCGGCGGGACCGGCCTGATCGCCCCGTTGCTGCGCTTCTTTTCAACCATGACCGCCGACGAGTTCCTGCAAGGCGGAGACCGCGGCAGCCTGCTGTCCTACGGCCGCCGCGAGGCCTGGCCGGCAACGGCCAGGGTCTAGAAGGCCGCGCGCGGCTCTGCCGCGCGCTGGCCAATCGTCCCTTGCAGCGCCTCGCAGCGCTCGAAGGTTGATGTTATTCCGCAGCGACCGCGCGCGGATCGCGCGCCTCCTGCACCGCGGGTTCGGCTTCCTGACCGAGCAGGCGCAGCCGATAGACGAGCCCCGCGGCAAGAGCGCCCGCGATCGGCGCCAGCCAAAACAGCCAGAGCTGCTGCAGCGCCCAGCCGCCGACAAACAGGGCCTGAGAGGTGCTTCGCGCCGGATTGACCGAGGTATTGGTCACCGGAATGCTGATCAGGTGGATGAGCGTCAGCGCCAAGCCGATGGCCAGAGGCGCCAGTGCCGCAGGGGCGCGCTTGTCGGTAGCGCCGAGAATGACAATGAGAAAGCCGAAGGTCATCACGATCTCGGAGACAAGCGCGGCATTCATGGAAAAGCCGCCTGGCGAATGCGCGCCGAACCCATTGGCGGCGAATCCGGCGCCAACATCAAAGTCCGGGCCGCCGCTGGCGATGAGGAACAGCACGGCGGCCGCGGCGGTAGCGCCAATCAACTGGACGACGACATACGGGACGATGTCGGCCGCCGGGAAGCGGCCGCCCGCCCACAGGCCGAATGTCACCGCGGGGTTGAAATGGCCGCCCGAAATGCCGCCGACGGCATAAGCCATCGTCAGCACGCTCAGCCCGAAGGCCAGCGAAACGCCGACCAGGCCGATGCCGACTTCGGGAAACTTGGCGGCGAGCACGGCGCTGCCGCACCCGCCCAGCACTAGCCAGAACGTGCCAATGAACTCCGCAAACAACCGTTTGAGCATACCCCACCCCTGGATTTTGTTCGTAGATGATCTGCCGCCGACCGGCGGCCGCCGATGTCCGGCAGGGCGTCGCCCAGTCCTAATTGCGCGCGCATCGCCGTGGCCGGCTGACTAGCGCGAAGCGCCCCGAGAAACAAGAACCCAGACCCGCGCGGGCGGCAGGTTCCACAGGATATTGGCGAGAATGTGCGCGTGAACCCCCAGTTCGGCACGCACCTTTTCCGGTACCGGGCAGATCGGTCCGTAAGAGAACTGCACGAATCGGCCGGCGCGCGGCATAACGCTGAAGGCGGCGCCCACGATCGCTTTCTGCAGCTGTTCCGACATGGCGAGGAGCGGCAGACCGGAGACGACGGCGTTGACCCGGTGGATACCGCGGCTGGTGAGGAGGGCCGGCAATTCGACGGCGTCGCCGCGGATCACTTTGGCCCGGGGAAAGCGCTGCTTCAGCAAGGCGTAGAGTCGCGGGTGGCGTTCGACGATAACCAGCCGCTCGGCCGGAACGCCGCGGGCGAGCAGCGCTTCGGTGATCGCGCCGGTGCCGCCGCCGAGTTCGACGACCACGCCGGGTCGATTGAGGTTGACCGGCCGCGCCATCGCCCGGGCCAAGGGACCGCTACTGGCGGCGACGGCGCCGATTTCGAGCGGCGAACGCAGCCACAAGCCGAGAATCAGACCGCGTTTGCGGATCGCAGACATGGCGGGGATGGTCCTTCGGATCGGTGATGTCGGCGATATGCCACCCGCCCGGTGCAAGCGCAAGCCGTGCGCTGCCTGTCGGCGCGATTAACCGCGGTCGGTCATGTCCGAGGGACGATGCCGCGATGCGGCCGGCGAGCGGCAGCGAAGGGCCGCGTCCAGCGTGTGCGATTCAACGCCCACGGCGCAGACATACGGCTTGTAGGCCATGTCCTGAATCAGGATGTGGTGGCGCAGCCATGCCGTGAGGTAGGCAAACAACTCGCGGGCGAGGGGGGCATCGGCCTCCTTCAGCGACCTTGCGCGCAGGCTTTGCACGAACGTGGCAAATCGCTCGTGCTCGTCCTGGTGCAGGCGCGACTCCGGGAAGCCGCAGGCGCCCATGAGACGCTCCTCGCGGGCGAAGTGATACCGCGCATACATGGCCAGGGTTTCAAGCACCGTCTCGATGGTCATGCGCGCCTCGGCGCCCTGCTCGACTTCACCAAGCAGGTTGATGATGCGCACCAGGCAACGATGGTCTGAGTCCAGCGCGGGTACGCCGACGCTCATTGCCTCCGTCCATCGGCAGGCCGCCATCGCCAGCCTCCCCTCAGCTCCTTCGACGATCTTGATGAACGATCTCCCAGAACCGCTATGCTACCATGGATTGACGTCCAATAAACCAAAGAACAAACGGGCACCGACCGGAAAAGGCGCATCTTTCGCGTCAATCGACCGCCGGCTTGGCCGCGTCAGCGCGGGCCGATCCGCGCCTGCTCGGCTGCCGCGCGGGCCAGCGCATCGGCGCGCTCGTTTTCGGCATGTCCGGAATGGCCGCGGATCCACCGCCAGTCGACCTCGTGGCCGGCCAGGGCCGCGTCGAGGCGCTGCCACAGCTCGGCGTTCTTGACCGGCTTGCGCGCGGCTGTACGCCAACCGTTCCGCTTCCACTGGTGGATCCAGCGCGTGATCCCGTCGCGGACGTACATGCTGTCGGTATGCACGCGGGCGCGCACGCCGCGGCGCAGCGCCTCGAGCCCGGCGATCGCCGCCGTGAGCTCCATCCGGTTGTTTGTGGTCTCCGCTTCGCCGCCGGAAAGTTCGCGCTCCCGGTCTCGCCAGCGGAGGATGACGCCCCAGCCGCCGGGCCCCGGATTGCCGAGGCAGGCGCCGTCGGTGAAAATGTGCACGACGTCGTCGCTTGCCATCGGCTTCAGTCGAGGCCGTAGCCGCCGAACCCACGCACGCCGCGATGGAAGCGCATCTTCTGCAGGTATTCCGTCGGGTTCTTCGGCGTGACCAGCGCGGTCTTGGGCGTGTTCAGCCAGTCATAGAGCCGGGTCAGGAGAAAGCGCATGGCCGCGCCGCGGGCCAGGACCGGCAGCGCGTCAAGCTCGTCGGGGGTCAGCTCGCGGACCGCTCGGTAGGCCTGGACCAGTCGCCGGGCCTTGGTGACATTGAAGCTGCCGTCCGGCTCGAAGCACCAGGCGTTCAGGCATACGGCGAGGTCGTAGGCGAGAAAGTCGCGGCAGGCGAAGTAGAAATCGATGATGCCCGAAAGCCGGCCGCCCGAGAAGAAGACGTTGTCGGGGAACAGGTCGGCGTGAATGATGCCGCAAGGCAGCGCCCGCGGCCAGCCTCCCTCGAGAGCGGCAAGTTCCTCTTCCAGTTCGCGCGCGAGTTCGATGGCCATGCCATGACCGCGCCGCGCGATGGCCTCGTACAGGGGCCGCCAGCCTCCGACCGAGAGGTCGTTGTCGCGACGGCCGGCGAAGTCGGCGGCCGCCAGGTGCATCCGCGCCATGGCCTCGCCAAGCCCGGCGCAATGGCCGGCGGTCGGATGGCGCGGCCACATGCCGCTCAGGAAGGTGACGATCGCAGCGGCGCGACCGGCGAGGGTGCGCAGGGTCTGGCCGTCGCGCCCGCTCACCGGCGTCGGGCAGGGGAGCCCGCGCCGGGCGAGATGTTCCATGAGGCCGAGGAAGAAGGGCAGGTCTTCGACTTTGACCCGCTTTTCGTACAGCGTCAGGATGAAGGTGCCGCGCTCGGTGACCAGCAGGTAGTTGGTGTTTTCGATCCCCTCGGCGATGCCCTTGCAGGCGATGACCGTGCCGATGTCGTATTGAGCAGCGAAGCCGGCTACCTCTTCGTCGGCGATTTCGGTGTAGACGGCCATGCGTCATCTTGTCATGCCCGTCGCGCCGGAGATAGTCTCTACCGGCGCCGGGGATGAGCGCCCTCTTGTCGCCGCGCAGTCCGGCCTCGACCGCCGCCGGTCGGCCCGGCCGCCCGATCTTCGCCGCGCAGCGGCTGCGCTGACCTGAGGAACGATTGCGCCATGTCACAATCCGTCTGCGCTCAAACGTCGCCCTATCCCATGGATGTGGAGGCGGGAAAAAAGTACGCGTGGTGCGCATGCGGGCGGAGCGCGACCCAGCCCCTGTGCGACGGCAGCCACAAAGGCACCGGCATGAACCCGCTCATCGTTACCGCCGATGAGGCGGGTACGGTCTACTTCTGCGGCTGCAAGCAGACCGCCCGGCCGCCCTTCTGCGACGGCACGCACTCCAGGCTTGCACCCACGCCCCCGGTTCGCTGAGATGAGGCTCGACGGTGCGGGCGCGCACGGCCGGGTCGCCGGACGGCGGCGCGTACGCCGGCGGTTGCGGCGGATGGCTGCGGCATCGGTGGGCCTGGGCCTGCTTGCAGCTTGCGGCAGCTCGCCCGAACCGCCCGTCTGCCCGCCGGTTTCGGTGCTCACCGAGGCGGCGACGCTGACGCGGTTCGCCCCCGGTCGCGGTACGGATCTCGTCGACGTCGATATGCACGCCGAGATCGCCGATATCCGGAGTGCCTGCATCTACGCCAAGGAGAAGGACGGCCCGACGAAGCTGGTCGTTGCGGTTGCGCCAAGCATCGTCGCCGCCCGCGGGCCGGCAAACGAGAGTCGCAAGGCCGACTTCGAGTATTTCGTCAGCGTTATCGGGCCCGATCGGAGCATCCTGAACAAGCAGCTTTTTCCGGTGAGCATCGTCTTCCCGGGGAATAACACCCGGGTGGAGGTCGTTCAGGACGATCCGCCTGTCAGCATCGACATGCCGCCCGGCGCCGATAAGGACCTTCGTTACCAGATCCTGCTCGGGCTGCAAATGAGCGAGGCCGAGCTTCGCTACAATCGCCAACGCGCGGGCATGCCCTGAGCGCCGGCCGGCGTCATGACGATCTGACGATGCCTTGGCCGGTCCTCATTTCGTGTGGTACACGCGGCCTGGAATGTGCTAACGAAGGCTGAAGCTCAAGCGAACGCTGCGGGAGAGATCGGCTCGAGCATGCCGGCGCCGAAGGAGCAACCGCCCCGGAAACTCTCAGGCATCCGGACCGCAGACGGGATGAGGCTCTGGAGAGCAGGCGACCGGTAAGGCCGGCCGTCTCACCGAAGAAGAAACCGTGGGCGCGCATCCGCGGGAATCTTTCAGGTTCGAGGACAGAGGGGGCACGCATCGGGCGCCGGCATTGTCGATTGGCGCCTCGGTGATTGTGTCAGCTGTCGTCGAGGAGAGCCGCTTGACCGACGCCGCCTTACCGCTTAATCGCACGCCGCTCGACGCGCTGCACCGCAAGCTCGGTGCGCGGATGGTGCCGTTTGCCGGCTACGACATGCCGCTGCAGTACGGTCAGGGGATCATCGCCGAGCACATTCACACCCGCACCCACGCGTCGCTGTTCGATGTCTCGCACATGGGCCAGGCGATCCTGCGTGGCGACGGCGCCGCCGAGGCGCTCGAAAGCCTGGTCGTCGCCGACCTCCAGGGCATGCTCGCCGGTACCGTCCGCTACACCCTGCTGACCAACGAGCAGGGCGGGATCATCGACGACCTGATGGTGATCCACGGCGGCTATTACCTCGTGATCGTGGTCAACGCCGCGCGCAAGGAGGCCGACTTTGCCCACATCGTCGGACGGATCGGCGATCGTTGCGACATCGAGATCTGGCACGACCGCGCCCTGCTCGCCCTTCAGGGGCCGGAGGCGTCGAAGGTGTTCTCGCAACTGGCGCCGGCATCCCGGCACATGCTGTTCATGACCGCCGAGAACTTCAAGATCGGGCCGATGATCTGCGGCGCGACCCGGTCCGGCTACACCGGCGAGGACGGCTTCGAGATCACCGTGCCGGGCGAACACGCCGGCGCCCTCGCCGATCTGCTGCTTGAGGACTCGCGCGTCAGCATGGCCGGCCTCGGCGCTCGCGACTCCTTGCGGCTCGAGGCGGGCTTGTGCCTTTACGGCCATGACATCGACGAGACGACGACGCCGGTCGAAGCCGGGCTGGCCTGGACCATCGGCAAGCGCCGGCGCGAGACGGGCGGCTTTCCCGGCGCCGACATCATCCTGCGCCAACTCGCCGAGGGGCCGCCCCGCCGCAGGGTCGGTATTCGCCTGGAGGGCAAGGTCCCTGCGCGCGCCGGCGCCGAGATCACCGACAAGCGCTGGACCATCGGCACGGTCACCAGCGGCGGCTACGGCCCGAGTGTCGGCGGCCCGATCGCGATGGGTTACGTCGACGCCGATTTCACGGAGCCGGGAACGGAGGTCGAGGTGCTTGTCCGCGGCAAGCCCCATCCCGGCCGTGTTGTGAAAATGCCGTTCGTAGCCCACCGCTACGCCAAGTTGACGCCTTAGAGCCGGAGCAGCGCCATGGCCCAGGTCCGTTACACGCAAGAGCATGAGTGGATCCGCATCGACGCCGATGTCGGCACCGTCGGCATTACCGACTTCGCCCAGCAGCAACTGGGCGACATCGTTTTTGTCGAGTTGCCGACGGTCGGCAGCCAGGTGCGCGCCGGCGCAGAGGCCGCGGTCGTGGAGTCGGTCAAGGCGGCGAGCGAGGTTTACGCGCCGGCAAGCGGCGAGGTTGTCGCCGTGAACGAAGCGCTGGCCGAGGAGCCGGCGAAGGTCAACGCCGACGCGACCGGCGGCGGCTGGTTTTTCAAGATCAGGCTGGCCGACCCGGGCGAGCTGGAGGCGCTGATGGAGCCGGCTGCCTACAAGGACTACGTGGCGGGCCTGAGCTGATGCGCTACCTGCCTCTGAGCGAGGACGACCGGCGGCACATGCTCGCGGCCATCGGCGCGCGCGACATCGACGACCTGTTCAGCGACGTTCCGGCGCCGGCGCGCCTCGCCGATCCGGTCGATCTGCCCGGTCACCAGGGCGAGATTGCGGTCGAACAGGCGTTCCGCGGTTTCGCCGGCCGCAACCTGAGCCCCGCCGAGGCGCCCTGCTTTCTCGGCGCCGGTCTCTATCGCCATCATGTTCCGGCGGCCGTCGACCATCTGATCCAGCGCGGCGAGTTCCTGACCGCCTACACGCCCTACCAGCCCGAGGTTGCCCAGGGCACCCTGCAGTACCTGTTCGAGTTCCAGACCCAGGTGGCGCTGCTCACCGGAATGGAGGTCGCGAACGCGTCGATGTACGACGGTGCGACGGCCTGCGCCGAGGCGGTGCTGATGGCGGTGCGGCTGGGCAAAACCCGCCGTCGGGCGATCGTCGCCGGCGGCGTCCACCCCCACTATCGGGACGTGGCCGCAACCTACGGCCGCTTCGCCGACATCGACATGATCGCAGCACCGCCGTCGTGGCCGGGAACGGACGACCCGGCGGCGCTGATCGACGCCAAGACCGCCTGCGTCGTTGTCCAGAACCCCGACGTCTTCGGCCGGATCCACGACTACAGCGACCTCGCCGAAGCCTGCCATCGCGCCGGTGCCTTGCTGATCGTCAACGTCTGCGAGCCGGTCTCGCTCGGTGCGATCACCCCTCCGGGCGAGATGGGCGCCGACATCGTCGTCGGCGAGGGCCAGTCGTTCGGCAACGCCACCGGCTTCGGCGGCCCGACGGTCGGGTTTTTTGCCACCCATACCCGCTTCGTCCGGCAGATGCCCGGTCGCCTCGTCGGCCAGACGGTCGACGCCGACGGCCGGCGGGGCTTTGTTTTGACCCTGTCGACCCGCGAGCAGCACATTCGCCGGGAAAAGGCGACGAGCAACATCTGCACCAACTCCGGCCTGTGCGCGCTTGCCTTTACCATCCACCTGACCCTGCTGGGTGAGGCCGGGCTGCGCCGGCTGGCGGCGCTCAACCACGCCAACGCCGTCGCCCTCGCCGACAGGCTCGCCCGGATCCCGGGAATCGAGGTTCCGGACGGCGCGTTTTTCAACGAGCTGACCGTCCGCCTGCCGCGGCCGGCGGCTCCGGTGGTCGAAAAGCTGGCCGCGGACGGGATTCTCGCCGGCGTCCCGGCGTCGCGACTGTTCGCCGGCGAGCCGGGGATGGAGGCACTGCTGATCCTCGCTGCCAGCGAACTCACCAGCGAAAGCGACCTGGAACGGCTGGCGGCGGGTCTGCGGGAGGCCTTGTCATGAGCGAGCCTGAGCGGACGTTCAGCGGCCACCGCGGCCTGCAGCTTGAAGAAGCCCTGATCTTCGAGCAGGGTTCGCCGGAGCGCACCGCCGTCGATCTGCCCCAGCCGGCGAACCGGGTCGATCGGCTGGGCGGACTGCAGAGGCGCAGCGCAATCGGCCTGCCCGGGCTGTCCGAGCCCGAGGTCGTGCGCCACTACACCCGCCTCAGCCAGAAGAACTACTGCATCGACTCCGGCCTCTATCCGCTGGGCTCGTGCACGATGAAGCACAACCCGCGGCTCAACGAGAAGGTCGCGCGCTTGCCAGGCCTCGGCGACCTGCACCCGTTGCAGCCGGTCTCCACCGTCCAGGGCGCGCTCGAGGTCATCCACACCTGCGCCCACTGGCTCATGACGCTGACCGGAATGCCGGCGGTGGCGATGTCGCCCGCCGCCGGCGCGCACGGTGAACTGGTCGGGCTGATGACGATCCGCGCCGCCATCGAGGACCGCGGCGAGCGGCGCGCAAGGGTGCTGGTGCCGGAGTCGGCCCACGGCACCAACCCGGCGACCGCCCATGCCTGCGGCTACGCGGTGGAAGCCATTCCCGCCAATGCGAGGGGTCGCGTCGACCTGGAGGCACTGCGCGCGAAGCTCGATACCGACGTCGCTGCGATCATGGTGACCAATCCCAATACCTGCGGGCTGTTCGAGTCCGATGTCATCGAGATCGCCGCCGCTGCGCACGCGGTCGGCGCATTCTTCTACTGCGACGGCGCCAACTTCAACGCCATCGTCGGCCGCGTCCGCCCGGCCGACCTCGGCATCGACTGCATGCACATCAACCTGCACAAGACCTTCTCCACGCCGCACGGCGGCGGCGGTCCGGGCAGCGGCCCGGTGGTCCTGACGGCGGAATTGGCGCGCTACGCGCCGTTGCCCTACGTCGTCTGCGAGAGCGGGCGCTACCTGCTGATCGAGCACGGCGCGGACGATCCCGACGCCAGACCGCTGGGCCGCATCAAAGGCTTCCACGGCCAGTTCGGCATGTTCACGCGGGCGCTGGCCTACATGATGGCGATGGGCGCCGACGGCCTCAGGCAGGCGTCCGGCGACGCCGTGCTGAACGCCAACTACATCATGGCCCGGCTCAAGGACGTGCTGCATCCGGCGTTTCCCGGACCCTGCATGCACGAGGTCGTGTTCGACGACACGACGCTCAAGGACACGGGCGTGAGTACGCTGGACCTCGCCAAGGCGCTGATCGACGAAGGTTTCCATCCGATGACGATGTACTTCCCGCTCGTCGTCCACGGCGCGATGCTCATCGAACCGACCGAAACGGAAAGCCTCGAGACGCTCGATCTCTTCATCGAAACCATGCGGGCGCTGGTTCTTCGCGCCAAGGCGGGGGAGGCCGCAGCCTTCCATCAGGCGCCGCGGCTGACGCCGCGTCGTCGTCTGGACGAAACCGCGGCCGCGCGCCGGCCGGTCCTGCGTTGGCAGCCGGCCGCCATCGACAAGGCGGCGGAATAGCCTCCCGTCGTCGCACGGGACGCCGGGTGCTGACGGCGCCGCCGCGATGACCGACCCGAGCCTCAGGAGCCTGAGTCACGCCGTCGACGGGCGGGTGATCGTCAAGTACCTGGGGATGCTGTCGCTGTCTCTGGCGGCAATGGCCGCGGTTCCGGCGGCCGTCGCCGCGGCGTTGGGCGAAGTGACCGCGGCGGAACGCTACGCATCGGTTTTCGCCGTTCTGCTGCTCGCCGGGTTCCTTGGGTCGCGTCGCGCCGCGGCTGCAGACATCCAGATCAACGAAGGCCTGGTCATCGTCGCCCTGACCTTCATCCTGGGCGCGCTGGTGATGACGTGGCCGTTCATGTCGGCCGGGCTTTCACTGATCGACGCGCTGTTCGAGGCCGTGTCCGGCCTGACGACGACCGGCCTGTCGACCCTGCCCAGCGTCGAACATATGCCGGCATCGTTCCTGTTTACCCGCTCGTGGCTGCAGTGGTACGGCGGCCTCGTCATCATCGTCGTCGCCCTCGCCGTGATCATCGGGCCCAGCGCCGGTGCCCGGAGACTGGCGGTGGACGAGGGCGACGCCGCCGAAGGGGTGGCTTCGACGCGGATGCGGGCGCGCAGCGTGCTCAAAGTCTACGTCGCGTTGACACTCGCCGGCATCGTCCTAACCTGGCTGGCCGGCGCGACGCCGACGGATGCGTTGATCCACACGCTCTCGGCGATCTCGACGGGCGGCTTTTCCAACCACGACGCCAGCGCCGGAGGCCTTGGCGCTCCGGCCGCAGCCACGGTGTCGCTCATCTCGCTGATCGGCGCGATCTCGCTCTCCCTGCAGGCCAGCGCCATCCGCAACCCCCGCCTGCTGTGGAGCGACGGCGAGGTGCGCGCGATTGTCGCCGTCGTTCTTCTCACCGCGGCGGCCTTGATGGCCTGCATGTCCGCAAAGTCCGGTCTCTCGCTGGGCGGCATCGGCGAAGCGCTTTTCCTTGCCGTCTCTTCGCAGACGACCAGCGGGTTTGCGTTGACGCCGATCGCCGCCCTTGCGCCGGCGGCGAAACTGGTGCTGATCTTCTCGATGCTGATCGGCGGCGACATGGGCTCGACCGCCGGCGGGATCAAGATCTTCCGCCTCCTCGTCATTGGCCGGGTGCTGCAGTTGCTGCTCGTGCGGACCTGCATCGCCAACCATGCCGTCGTGACCCCGCGCGTCGCCGGGCGCATCGTCGGCGACGAAGAGATCCGCGTCGCCTGCGGCATCGTCGCCGCCTACGCCGCGGTCATTCTCGTCTCCTGGTTCGTGTTCGTCGCCTGGGGCTTGGCGCCGCTCGATGCGCTCTTCGACGTGGTTTCTGCCGCCGCCACGGTCGGACTGTCGACCGGCGTCACGTCGGCGAGCCTGCCCGCCGCGCTCAAGGGGCTGCTCTGCATCGACATGCTGATGGGCAGGCTTGAAATCATCGCCGTGCTGGTGCTTGTCTATCCGCGCACCTGGTTGGGACGACGGGCGGCGCGTCCCTAGACCGGGCGCCGTCGAAGGCACGAAAGAGGAGACGGGCGAGGTGAGGTTCGCGTTCGTCGGCGCCGGCGCCACGGCCGTTGGCGCCGCGAAGATGCTGATCAGGGGCGGCCACGAGGTCATCCTCGTCGACATCGACCCGGCCAAGATCAAGATCCTGACCGAGGAGATCGATTGCGGCCTGGTTGCCGGCGACGGCTCGAAGCCGGCCGTTCTGCGCGATGTCGGTCCGGCCGATACCGAGCTGCTCGTCTGCGTGACCGACAACGACGAGACCAATATCCTCGCCACCCTGGTCGCTCGTTCGCTCGGCTTTCGCCGGATCGTGACCAAAATCGAGGAGCCCGAGTTCGAGCACATCTGCGTCGAGCTCGGCCTCGAAGACATCATCATTCCCAGCCGCGACGCGGCGCAGCGGCTGGCGGATATCGCCACCGGCGCCCTGCCGGAAGAGGTTTCGCGCTACTTCAAGGCCGGAGCGCGGATGTTCTCGTTCGTCGCCGGCGAGACCGCGGCCGGTCCGGTCGCGAAGCTGGATCTGCCCAGCCGCTGCCGCGTCATGTGCCTTTACAGAAAGGGCGAGTTGATCGTCGCCGACGCCGATACCACCATTAACAGCGGCGACGAGGTGGTGCTGTTCACCCACGAGAAAAACCTGCCGCAGCTCAAGGAGCGCTGGGTCAAGTCGCGGGCGAACGGGCAAACGCCATGAACGGGAGCATCGCTGTGGCGCGGCGCGCAGCGCGTGCGGATAGGGACTCGAGACCGGCGCGATGACGACGCATACGGAAACGCGCGATATCGCCGCACCGCGGGAGGTGGTGTTCGATCTTGTCGCCGACGTCGAGCGCTACCCGGAGTTCCTGCCGTTGTGGAACGAGGCGCGGGTCTACCGCCATAGTCGCGGCGGGATCTACTTCACCGAGCAGGAGGTGGGGATCGGCCCGATCCGGCAGCGGTTCCATACCCGCACAACCCTTGTTCGGCCCGAGCGCATCGACATTACCTCAAACGACCCCAGCTTTCGCACCTTCCATATCGGCTGGGAGTTCGCCGAACGGCCCGGCGGTTGTCGCGTCTGCATCGTCCTGAGCTGGCGGGTAAAGTCGTGGTTGTTGCAGCGCGGGATCGATATGGTCCTGCCCGAGACGGCGAAGTCCATGGTCGACGCCTTCGAGCGGCAGGCCCGCCAGGCCGTGAACGCCGCCGGGCGCTCATCGTCGTGAGCGCGGCGATCGCAAGGAATACGCAGTGGCCATTCGCGATTTGCTGATACACGTCGACACGACACCGGCGGCGGGCCGTCGGCTCGACCTCGCCGTTGCGCTCGCGGCGCGGCTGGAAGCGCGCCTGATCGGCTTTTTTGCCGCGGCCGACAGCCATGTACAAGGTCTGTCGTCGCTTACCCGCCAAGAGCACCTTCTGCGCGTCGTCGCCAACGCCGAGCCGTCCTTCCACGAGCGCGCCGCCGCCGCCGGCGTGGCGGCCGAGTGGCGTTCGACGGTTCCCCGCGACGATGTCGGCGTGGCGCGAGAGGTCATCCATGCCGCTCGCTCGGTCGATCTCGTCGTCCTCGGTCAGTTCGATCCCGGCAGTGCCGACGGCGCGCTGCCGCCGACGCTGGTGGAGCAGACGGTGATGCGGTCCGGTCGGCCGGTGCTCGTCGTCCCCTTCGCGGGAACCTTCAACGCCATGGCCAGGCGGGTGATCATCGCCTGGAACGGCAGTCGCGAGGCGGCGCGGGCGCTCAACGACGCGCTGCCGCTGCTGGCCGACGCCGACGAGGTCACCGTGCTGGCGCTTGCGCCGGTCCGACCCGCCTCGCCGATGGGGGAAGCGGCCTCGACCCGGATCGTCCGTCATCTCAACGACCACGGAATCGCCGCGAAGCCCGACCGCCTGGTCTTCAAGGCCCGAGAGATCGACCCGGCCGAACGGCTGCTGTCGCATCTCGCCGATTGCGCCGCCGACCTGCTGGTGATGGGTGCCTGGCCGCGCACGGGCGAGCGGAACAGCCTGACCACCGGCGTACTCGCACGGACGACCGTGCCCATGCTGCTGTCTTATTGACGATGCGAAAATACGGTTCGGTTCCGACCGCTTGCGGCCGGACCATCGCGAGCCGGCAATGAGCGTCGCCGACAGCGAGACGCTGATTCGCCACGCGCCTGCCGATCAACGCCTGAAACCCGGTCCGGATCACGGACGAACCGGCGGCGGCTCCGCAGCGCCGATGCCGCTGCAATACCGTCCCGATATCGATGGTCTGCGCGCCGTCGCGGTCATCCTGGTCGTTCTGTTTCACTTCGGCGTCAAAGGCTTCAGCGGCGGCTACATCGGCGTCGACGTCTTCTTCGTGATCTCGGGTTTCCTGATCACAAGCCTGATCCACGATGAGATCGTCCAGGGGCGCTTTTCCTTCGCCCGCTTCTACGAGCGGCGCATCCGCAGGATCATCCCGGCGCTGTTCGTCGTCGTGGCGGCATCGTTCGTCGCCGGCTGGTTCATCCTGCTGCCCTGGGATTACGACAACTTCGCGCGGTCGGCTTTGGCGACCGTCACGTTCGTTTCGAACATCTGGTTCTGGCACGAGACCGAGGACTACTTCTCGCGCGCAGGCGAGTACGCGCCGCTGCTGCACACGTGGTCCCTGGCAGTGGAGGAGCAGTTCTATATCGTCTTCCCGCCGCTGTTGATCCTCCTTGCGCGCCTGTTGCGTCCGCGCCGGCTCATGGCTCTCGTCGCCGCCGTTTGCGCCGTATCCTTCGTCTATTCCGCATTTCTGGTCGCGCACCAGCCGGAAGCGGCATTCTTCCTGTCGCCCGGGCGCGCATGGGAGCTTGGGCTCGGTGCGCTGTTGGCGCTCGGCCTCGCCCCGCGGCTCGGGAACGACTGGCTGCGCGAGGCGTTGGCGGTGGCCGGCCTTGCCGCGATCATCGCCGCGGCGGTCCTGTTCCGCCACGGAACGCCGTTCCCGGGGTACGCCGCCCTGGCTCCCTGTCTGGGCGCGGCGGCGCTCATCCATACCGGCGTGCGCGGGCCCGGCCAGCGCCAGACCTGGGTCGCGCGCACCCTGTCGCTGCGCCCCGTCGTCTTCATCGGTCTGATTTCCTACTCGCTCTATCTCTGGCACTGGCCGATTCTCGTCTTTCTCCGCCACGTCTTCGCCGATCCGGTCCTGCCGGCGAGGGTGACGCTGCTTGCCGCCGGTGCGTCCGGCGCGGCGGCCGTGCTGTCCTGGCTGTTCGTCGAGCGGCCGTTGCGCGCCCGTGGGCGGATCCGGCGGCGGGAGGTGTTCGTCGCCTGGGGGGCGGCGTCGGTCGTCATCGGCTGTCTGGCCCTCTCGATTTGCCTGACCGACGGGATGCGCGGCCGCGCCATGAGCCCTGCGGTGCTCGCCGCCGACGCGGCGACGAGAGATCGAAACCCGAGAACGGACGAATGCTTCGAGGTCGACCCGAAAGCCGGCCTGTGCACCTTCGGCGCCGCCGACGGGGCCAAGGCCGACCTGCTGTTTTGGGGCGACTCGCACGCCAATTCCCTGCTGCCGGGGATGGATGTTGCCGCCCGCGCCATAAACAGGAGCGGCGTCTTCGCGGCGCTCGGCGGCTGTCCGCCGCTCCTCGACTTCATGTCAGACGACGGGGATGCCGCCCTGGAATGCAAGCAGTTCAACGACGCGGTCATGGCCGAACTGAACAACCGCGAGGACATCCGGACCGTCGTGTTGACGGCCCGCTGGGTTGCCTACGTCGAAGGCAAGGGTCGGAACAAGGAAGCAGCCGATCCGGCCGCGTCGTTCCAGAGCGCGGTAATGCGGACGGTCGAGACGATACGCGCCAGCGGGCGCTCGGTGCTCATCCTCGGCGATGTCCCCGATGTCGGCTGGGACGTGCCGCGCAGGATCATCGCCGCCGAGCGCTGGAACCTGCCGTTGCCGCCCGTCCCCGATCTCGCCGCGGCGCGCGCGCTGAACGCCGACGCGGCGCAGGCTCTTGCGGCCGCGGCGCGGCGTCCGAGCGTCCGGTTCGTCCCGTTGATCGACGCCTTGTGCCGACCGCAGTGTGTCGTGACCGAAGACGACGGCAGGCCGATCTTTTCCGATACCGATCATCTCACGGCGAGCGCGGCGCGGGACCTGTTGGCGCCCATCCTGATCGAAGCCCTGACCGGCCAACAGGTCCCGGCGCTCGGCGATCATTGAGGCTGCGTGCCTTGTGTTAAGGTGCCGGCGGCGGCGGCGGTGCGGAATGCGACCCGGGTAACAGCAGCGAAAGGCGCACATGGGCAAGGCATGGTCCATCATCGACGGTCATCTCCGGGCGATGGCCGATCAGGCGATCGGCTACCTGCCGGCGATTTCCATCGCCATTCTGATCGTCATCGCGACCTGGATCGCCGACAAGATCCTCGATCGGATCGTCGCCTCGGCCATGGGCCGGGCCCGGTTGCGCCGCGGCCTGGTCGAGGTTGTGCAGAAGCTGACCTCGGTTCTGCTCTGGATCCTCGGCCTCCTCATCGCGACGACGGTCATCTTTCCGAGCATGACGCCCGGCCGGCTGGTGACCGCCGTCGGCCTCGGCTCCATCGCCATCGGCTTCGCCTTCAAGGACATCTTCGAAAACTTCATCGCCGGGATCCTGATCCTGTTCCGCGAGCCGTTTCGCCTCGGCGACTACATCGAGTGTTCGGATATCGAAGGTCAGGTCGAGCGGATCACCATTCGCGACACCCACATCCGCCAGGTCGACGGGCAGCGGGTGGTCATTCCCAACGCGATGCTGTTCAAGGATCCGGTCACCGTGCGCACCGACCAGGACCTGCGCCGGACGACCATTGTCTGCGGCGTCGCCTACGGCGAGGACGTGGACAAGGCCCGCGACGTCATTCGCCGGGCGGTCGAGCCGCTGCGCAGCGTCCGCACCGACCCGCCCGTCCAGATCTTCGCCCAGGCCTTCGGCGCCAGCAGCATCGACTTCGAGGTGACCTGGTGGACCGGCTCGCGTCCCATCGACATCCGCATCTCGCGCGACGAAGTGGTGGCGGCGGTCAAGCGCGGGCTCGACGATGCCGGGATCGAAATCCCGTTCCCCTACCGGACGCTGACCTTCAAGGAGCCGGTTTCCGTACTCACGCCGTAAGGCGATTGCGCGGCCGTCGGACGCTCGCGTGCGGAGCATCCGAAGCCGGCGCCGGCGACGGAGGTCACGCGGCGTGGCCCGCGCGCGGAAGGACGTCGCGTCGATGCGGCGCCATCAGGTCGAGCGCCGGGCCTTTCGGGATGATCCCGTTCGGGTTGACCGTCCGATGGCTGCCGTAATAGTGGGCCTTGATGTGATCGAAGTGCACCGTCGCGGCGACGCCGGGAACCTGGTAGAGTTCGCGGAGGTAGCCCCACAGGTTCGGGTAGTCGACGATCCGCCTCAGATTGCACTTGAAATGACCGAAGTAGACGGCGTCGAAGCGCACCAGCGTGGTGAACAGCCGCCAGTCGGCCTCGGTGATCCGCTCGCCCAGGAGGTACCGGCGCTGGCCGAGACGCGCCTCCAGCTCGTCGAGCGTGGCGAACAGCGCGTCGAACGCCTCCTCGTAGGCTTCCTGTGAGGTTGCGAAGCCGGCCCTGTAGACGCCGTTGTTGACCGTGCGGTAGACGCGGTCGTTGATCGCGTCGATCTCGGCGCGGAGCGGCTCGGGGTAGTAGTCGACCCCGCCGGCGATGCCGGCGAAGGCGCTGTTGAACATCCGGATGATTTCGGCGGACTCGTTGTTGACGATCGTTCCCAGGTGGCGATCCCACAGCACCGGTACCGTCACCCGCCCGGAATAGCCGGGGACGGCCCGGGTGTAGACCTCGTAGAGGTATCGCGCGCCGGCGATCGGATCCGCCCCCTCGCGCAGGGTCCAGCCGTTTTCAAGCATCAACGGCTCGACCACCGACGCCGATATCGCCTCCTCGAGGCCTTTGAGCGCGCGGAAAATCAAGGTCCGGTGTGCCCACGGGCAGGCGTAGGAGACGTAAAGGTGGTAGCGCCCCGCCTCCGCCTTGTGCCCGGAGCTGCCGTCGGCGCTGATCTGCCCGCGGAACCGACTCTCGGCGCGAACGAAACGTCCGCCGGTCGAGGCCGTCTCGTACCACCGGTCGTGCCAGATCCCGTCAATCAGCATGCCCATGCGTTCGGCTCCTCTTCAGCCGGCGAGTTTGCTGGCGATCGCGGCGACGTGACGGCCCTGGAAGCGGGCCAGATCGAGCTCGTTTTCGCTGGGCTGGCGCGAGCCGTCGCCGGCGGCGATGGTGGTCGCACCGTAGGGCGAGCCGCCCGAGATCTCGTCGAGGGTCATCTGCCCTGCGGCGGAATAGGGCAGGCCGACAATCACCATGCCCAGATGCAACAGCGTCGTGTGGAACGAGGTCAGGGTCGTTTCCTGGCCGCCGTGCTGGGTCGCGGTGCTGGTAAAGACGCTTCCGACTTTGCCGATCAGCGCGCCTCTCATCCACAACCCGCCGGTCTGGTCGAGGAAGTTGCGCATCTGCGCGCACATGTTGCCGAACCGGGTCGGTGTGCCGAATATGACGGCGTCGTAATCGGCGAGGTCGTTGGGGGCGGCGATGGGGGCCGGTTGATCCAGCTTCACGTTCGCCTTCCTTGCGACCTCCTCGGGCATCAGCTCGGGGACGCGCTTGATGTCGACGGTGGCGCCCTCGACGCCGCGGGCGCCCTCGGCGACCGCTTCGGCCATGGTTTCGACGTGTCCGTAGCTGCTGTAGTAAAGGACGAGGATGCGAGCCATGATCGTCTGTTCCCCTCTGCTGATGCATTTCGCCGCGAACCGCGGATCGGAAGACGCTTGATCTTCGTAGCTGGGAAGCCGGCGTCGCAATGACAAACGGGCTTTGCGCCGCCACCTCGTTGCGTTGTCTGCGCGCCTTCAGCGGCCCTCGCGCCACCAGGCCCCGCCCAGGCCGCCAAGCGCTGCGGCGAGGACTAGGAGCGCGGGCAGCAGCGGGACCTCCTTGACGCCGATGACCGCATAGGCATGGTTGCGGCGCAGGCCCATCCAGCCGCGCCCGGCGCTGGCCTGCCCCGGCTCGACCCGCCTGAAGCGCGGCAGTCCGTCGTGCAGCCAGCCGACGCCGCCGCCGCTCGCCGCGCTGACCGGCGCCAGTCGATCCGGCGTCGCGCGCAGGTCGGCAAGCTCGGGCGGATCGACCGAACCGGCAGCGGCCCAGGCCGTCAGTGCCGGATCCTCGACCCGGTACAGCCCCGCTTCCTCCGCCTGGACCTCGGCGCGGGCGATGCTGTCGGCGCCGGGCTCGAGGACAACCGTCTGCCGGGTCCCGGTCGGGCTGGTGACGGTCGCCTCGATCGGTTCCTTCGCCAAAGTCCGCCGCTCGATGCTGAGCCGGCCGTCGGCGACGTGTGCCGAGAGCCGCTCTTCCTCCAGTTCCGGTTCCTTCATCAACCAGTGGACCAGCCGGCGCGAAAGCTCGCCCTGGGGGCCGCCGCCGTCGAAGCCGCGGCCCCACAGCCAGATCTGGTCGCTGGCGAGCTGGGCGATCCGGCCTTCGCCGACCCGGTCGACGATCAGGAGCGGGCGGTTGCCGGGACCTTCCATCAGGACCGAACCGCTGCGGACCGCGGTTTCGATGAGGCGGAACCAGCGCCCCCAGGTGGGCTTTCCGGCGTCGGCCTCGCCGCCGTCGCCTTCTCCCGCGATCCCCTCGTCGGGCAGGCCGGCGGTGACAGGGTGACGGCGGCCCACCTCGGACACGGACGGACGAAAGGCCTGCTCGACGATGGCGCCGGTCGGCGCGGCCGGCATCGATGGGCCGAGGTTGGTCAGATAGAGGCTCTGCGGCCCGGCGGACTCCGGGCCGGTGGCGAGCAGGATGGCGCCGCCGTTGCGGAGGTACTCGGCCACCCGCGTCAGGTACTCCGGCGCGAGCACGCCGCGGACGACGAAGCGGTCGAAGACGATCAGGTCGAAGTCATAGAGCCGGCGCTCGAAGAGTTCCTGAACCGGGAACACGATCAGAGACAACTCGCGCAGCGGCGTGAGCTCCTCCTTGTCCGGCGGGCGGAGGATGGTGAAGTGGACGAGATCGACGGACGGGTCGGACTTGAGCAGGTTGCGCCAGGCGCGCTCGCCCGGGTGCGGTTGACCCGAGACGAGCAGGACGCGCAGCCGGTCGCGGACCCCGCTGATCGTCGCGGCCGCCCGGTTGTTGAGGGTGGAGATTTCTCCGGGCGCCTCCGCGACCTCGGCTTCGATCGCGGTCGGACCGGCGTGATCGAGGCGAAAGGCGTAGGTCTGCGGCCGGCCGACCTCAACCTCACGCTCGCCCGCCGGCTCGCCGTTGATCCGAAAGCGGACGATCGCGCGGGCGCCGCCTCCCTCGGCCGCGGCATTCTCGTGATTGCCGCCGCCGCCGCTGTCGATGACGGTATAGGCAAGGGCGACGGAGGTGCCGACGATGCCGTAGGCCGGGGCATTGTCGATCTTGAGCTGGCGGTCGTACTCGCCGGGTGCGCCGGTCAGCAGCCCGTGCAGCGGGACGCCTTGGGGCAGCAGGTCCGGCGGCGGCCGATCGTGGATCTGTCCGTCGGTAATGAAGACGACGCCGGCGAGCCGGTCGCGCGGCGCGTCGGCAAGCGCGTGCTCCAGGGCGTCGTACAGCCGCGTCTCGCTTTCCGCGCGTTTTCCCGCTCTCACGATCCTCAGCTCGAGACCGGGCATTTCGTTCAGCGCGGCCCGTATGCCTGCCTCCGCCTCTTCCGTCTGACGGGCGCGCTCGCCGACCTGCTGGCTGAGCGACGTGTCGACGACGACAATCGCGACATCGGGCCGGGCCTCGCGCTCTTCCGCGACGAGGCTGGGATTGGCCAACGCCGCGACAAGGGCGGCCAGGGCGAGAGAGCGCAAAACCCAGCCGCGGCCGCCGCGCCAAGCGACGAGCGCGAGCAGCCCCGCCGCCGTCAGCGCCGCGCCGAGCAGCAACGGCCACGCCAGGAACGGCGAAAAGACGATGCTGCCGGTCACTGGCCGAGCCGCTCCATGATCGCCTGAAGATGGACCTGATCGGCCTTGTAGTTGCCGGTCAGCACGTGCATCACGAGATTGATGCCGAAGCGATAGGCCAGTTCGCGCTGGTCCTCGCCGCCCGGAACCACCGGAAACATCGGACGGAGGGCCTGGTCGGCGGCCCATGCGCCGGCCCAGTCGTTGCTGCCGGCGATGACCGGCGTAACCCCGTCGTTGATCCGATCGGCCCGGTCGACGACCCAGACCGTGTCGCCGCTGCGACGGCCGGGCAGGTCGGAGAGGAGGTAGTAGGCGCGACGCAGGACGTGGTCGGCCGGCAGGGGCACCAGCGGCGGGATGTCGAGACGACGCGCGAGGGTCCGCAAGGCCGGCGAGCGGCCGCCCGCATCGTCGCGCAGATCGAAGAGAATGGTTCCGCCGTTGTGCATGTAGTCGACCAGGCGCCGCACGGCGGTGTCGCCGAGATCGGGCGCGTTCGCTCCGATCGACCAGTAGAGAAGGGGATAGAAGGCGAGTTCGTCGACGGCCGGATCGACCGCCGCAGTCGGGCCGAGTTCGGCGGCGGTGCGCCGGTTGACCATCACCGCCAGCGTATCGAGCCCGGCGCGGCTGACGGCGTCGGCCTCGCGATCGCCGGTGGCGATGAAGGCGAGGCGGGTGGTCAGGGCGGCCGGCTCGGCGCTACCGTCGGCGATGATTGTCTCCGCTCCGGCGGGATGCGCGCAAAAAGCCCCCAGCGCGAACGCGAGGATGGCTGCACGCGCGCCGGCGCGGTCCGAGCGACGCCTCCGAGCACGCTCCGGCGGCCTGCCCTCGACTTCCCGCAGCGCCGGCCGTCCGAGCAGGCCGCGCAGCGCCACGCTCAGGGCCAGGTCGAGCAGCGCAAGCGCCAGCGCGGCAGAGAGCAGCCAGCCGCGCAAATCCCGCTCCGCCGCCTCGCCGAACGCCCGGCGCGCGACGCCGGCCGGCATCGGCGCCAGCGGTCGCAGCTCGGCCAATCCGGCGCCGATGTTCAAGGCCCTGCGTTCGCCGCCGTTGCCGTAGAGGCCCGGCGGGTGGCGGGGCGATACCGGCGTCTCGGCGAAACTCGCCGCCTCGATGGCACGCACCCCCGGCTCCGGCGCGGACAGTCCGCCGCTGCCGTCGAGGGTCTCGATCGGCGCCAGAGCCGGGCCGGCGCCGTCGGCGCTCGCGACGCCGCGCGAGAGCGCCACAAGGCGTTGCAGCATGTCGACGAACAGGCCGGAAAGCGGCAGGTTGGACCAGTCGGCGTTCGCGGTGGTGTGGAAAAGGACGAGCCAACCTGCACCCTTCTTGCGCGCGCTGACCAGCGGCGTGCCGTCGTCGAGGCGGGCCCAGACATGCTGGTCGGCGTCGAACGATGGCTCGGCCAGCACCTGACGATGGACGACCACATCGGCGCGCGGCTCGAGGCCGGCGAACGGGCTCGCGGCCTCGAACGGCGCCAGCGTCGCCGGCTTCTGCCAGGAGAGGGCGCCGCCGATGCTGCGATCGCCCATGCGCAGGCGGGTCGGCAAAAGCGGATCGTCGGCGTCGGCGTGATCGGCGAGCCGTGGCCCGGCGAAGCGGATCAGCGTGCCGCCGGCCTCGACCCAGCGCTCGATCCGCTCCGTCGCCTGCGCATCGAGCCGGGCGCCGTCGGGCAGCACCAGGACCGCCAGGTTGCGCGCGAGCAGGGTCGAAGGATCGCCGCGCCTGACCTCGGCGAAACCGGCCAAGGCGCGGTCGAGGTAATAGAGCTGGCTCAGGAGCGGCGGTTCCCCGGTGTCGCCATCTTCCGCGACCAGGCCGACGGGGCGGCGCTGCCATCGCGCATCGGCTAGCACGACCCCGCCGGCGCTCCGCTCCGCCTCCAACTCGAAGCGACCGACGCGCTCGGCAATCTCCGCGGGGAGGCGGAAGTGGACCGTGGCGCGGGTGTCGCCGGGAGCGAAGCGCGCGTTCTCTCGGGCGATGACAAGACCGGCCTCCGAGATGGCGAGGACGCTGACCGTCCGCTCCGTCGCGGCGTCGGCGCGTCGCACCGTCAGGCTCAGCCCGTCGCTTGCCACATCGGGAGGACGAAGCAGCAGCGGGCCGGCCGCGGGTTCGGGCGCGACCACGGTCAGCGGCGCGAGGCGTTGCAGGCGACCGGCCAGGGCGGCGGTCCCGGCGCCACTCTCCTCCTCCAGGCCATCGCTGAACCACCAGATCTCGCCGATCGTCGGCATCGCTTTCTGCCGGACGAAGCGGTCAAGAGCGGCCAGCGCCGCGGCCCGCTGCGTCGGCCACGGCTTCGGCTGCATCGCTTCGACGAGGCTCTGCGCTTCGGCCGCCGCCAACTCGCGGAGCGCCGGCAGCGCCGCCTCCGCGCTTTCGGGCGCCGTGGTGACGAGGACCACGGGCCGATCGGCGCGGCCGGCGCGCTCGACCAGAGCCGCCATTGCGCTCCGGCGGCCCTTCCAGTCGTGGGCCGCGGCCCAGCCGTCGTCGACGATCAGAACGAGCGGGCCGCTGCCGGCGATGCCGCCCTGGGCGTTAAGCAGGGGTTGGGCGCAGGCGATGATGATCGCGACAACCAGAGCCAGCCGCAGCAGCAGGAGCCACCACGGCGTGCGCGCGGCGGTTTCTTCGCGCGAGGCGAGGGCGACGAGGAAGCGCAGCGGCGGAAAGCGGACGCGGCGTGGCGCCGGCGGGCTCATGCGCAGCAGCCACCACAGCGCCGGCAGCGCCGCCAGCGCGGCGAGAGCCCACGGCGCGGCGAAGGTGATCGGACCCAGGCTCAACATCGCTTCGCTACCGGCTCAACCGCCACCCGCCATCAAGGCTGAAGGGCCCGCGGCGTCGCCGACATCGCGGTGAAGAGCCCCAAAAGCGCGGGCTCCGGCGGCTGGTCGGTGTGGTGGACAGCGAACGTCCAACCATAGTCGGCGGCCAGCGCGGCAAGTCCGCGGCGATGGCCGGCGATGGCCGCGCGATAGGCTTCGCGGACGCTTTCCGCCCGCCCGAACAGCGCCTCGCCCTCGTTCTCGCAGCCCTCGAAACGGATGCGCCCGGAGAACGGCAGGGTCTCCTCCGCGGGATCGAGGATCTGCAACAGGTGGCCGCGAACGCCGCGCCGGGCGTAGGCGCCGACGACGGCCGCAATCTCGTCCAGCGGCAACAGGAAATCGGCGAACAGGACGACGCGGGCGAAGCGGGGAACGGCCTTCACTGGCGGAGCGCTCGCGCCCGCGTCCGCCCGTGACCGGTCGTGCGGCTTCTCGGCGAGGCCGGCGTAGAGGCGGCGCAGCACCGCCCGACCGCTTCCCGGCGCGCCGCCGGCGCCAAGCAGGGCCAGGTGTTCGCCCCCCCGCGCCAGCAGCGCAGCAAGAGCGAGCAGCAGCAACTCGGCGCGGTCGCGTTTGCGTTCGAACCCATCGCGGGAGCGCCAGTCCATCGACGCCGAGCCGTCCCGCCACAGCCAGACCGATTGGGCGGCCTCCCATTCCGTCTGGCGGATGAAGATCCGCTGGGACTTGGCCGACTGTCGCCAGTCGATGGCTTGTGTCGGGTCGCCGGGCTCGTAGCGGCGGAATTGCCAGAAGGTCTCGCCCTGGCCGACCTGGCGGCGGCCGTGGACGCCCTGCGAAACCGTCGCCGCGACCCGCTCGGCGGCGACAAGGAGCGGCGGCAAAATGGCGGCGAGCGTCTCGGCGCGGACCAGCGTCGCCGCCTGCGCCGCACGCTCCGGCCGCGCGCGGCCCCTGTTCGGCTCGGCGCGCAGGCCGTTCACGGCATGCGCCGGCAAAGCAGGTCGATGATATCGCCGATGACGACGCCTTCGGCGCGGGCGGAGAAGCTCAGTGCCATGCGGTGACGCAGGATCGGTTGCGCCAGCGCGATCACGTCGTCGAGCGACGGTGAAAGCCGCCCCTGGACCACCGCCCGCGCCCGCGCCGCCAGCATCAGCGCCTGCGACGCGCGCGGCCCCGGTCCCCAGGACACATGACGGCGGACCTCCTCGATCGGGCTCGTCTCCGGCCGGCCGGCGCGGACCAGATCGAGGATGGCCTCGACCACGCTCTCGCCGACCGGGATGTGGCGAATCAGCCGTTGCGCCTCGAGCAGACGCTCGGGGTCCATCACCCGGCGGCACGTCGGGCTGCTCGCGCCGGTGGTCGCAATCAGGATCTCGCGCTCGGCGTCGAGGTCCGGGTAGTCGACGTCGACCTGCATGAAGAACCGGTCGAGCTGGGCCTCCGGCAGCGGATACGTTCCCTCCTGCTCGAGCGGATTCTGCGTCGCCAGCACATGGAACGGCCTCGGCAGGGCGTGGTAGACGCCGGCGACCGAAACGCGGTGCTCCTGCATCGCCTGCAGCAGCGCCGATTGTGTTCGCGGACTGGCGCGATTGATCTCGTCGGCCATCAACAGCTGGCAGAACACGGGGCCGCGGACAAAGCGAAAGGCGCGCCGCCCCGTCTCCGACTCTTCGAGCACCTCGGAGCCGAGGATATCCGCCGGCATCAGGTCGGGCGTGAACTGCACCCTGCGCTCGTCGAGGCCGAAAACGGTGCCCAGCGTCTCGACCAGGCGGGTCTTGCCGAGGCCCGGCACGCCGATGAGCAGGAGGTGACCCCCGGCGAGCAGGGTAACCAGCGTCTCCTCGACGACCGTGGCTTGACCGTAGATGATCGCTGCAATCGCATCACGCGCGGCGACAATCTGCGCCTCAAGTTGATCTATCTGTTCGATCAGCGCAGAATTCTCGGCCTTGGCGACATATGTCATGGGCTAGAAGCACGATCCTTTCGTCGGTTCCAAGGTTTCGCCTCCCGTCATGAAAAAAAAGACCTCGTACCCTGGCGTCGTTGGGTCTTCGGACGCGCCCGCTGACGGCGAGACTGGGATCGCAGTCGAGATGGGGCCGACCTCGCAGGGACGGTGCGTGCACGACAGCCTAGATATACGCATAGATCGGTCGGGTGTCTGGTACTATCGCGGCTCGCCGATCCGCCGCAAGGAGCTCATCTGTCTGTTCGGCTCGATCCTCCAGCGCGATGCGGACGGGCGCTACATGCTGGTCACGCCCACCGAGATGGGGCCGATCGAGGTTGAGGATGCGCCCTTTCTTGCCGTCGAGGCCTACGTGTGCGGCGAGGGTTGCGAGCAGGTCTTGAGTATGCGCAGCAATGTCGATGAGATTGTCACAGTTGACGCCGACCATCCGCTCCGCGTCAGCACCGATCCGGAAACCGGCGAGCCGTCTCCCTACCTTCTCCTCCGGCCGGGCATCGAGGCGCGGCTGACCCGGGCTGTCTTCTACGAGCTTGTCGGCCTTGGCGTCGAGGAGACGATCGAAGGCCGGCGCCGGTTCGGGGTGTGGAGCGCAGGGCATTTCTGCGTGCTGGGGTCATTGGACGCCGACTCGTGAGGGCGCCGCCATCGCGCGACTGGGTTGTCGGCCGGCTCGCCGGTCGCCGCGAAATGCCGGACCACCCCGTTGTCCCGATCGACATCGGCGGCGAGCGGGGCGACCATAACCTCAACAGCGACATGGAGCCGTTCCTCCCACTGAAGCCGGCGGCGGTGCTCATTCCGCTGGTCGATCGGCCCGAGGGGTTGTCGGTGCTCTTGACCCGGCGCACGGCTCACCTCGCTCACCACGCCGGGCAGGTGAGCTTTCCCGGCGGCCACATCGAGCCGGCGGACGAAGGGCCGGCGGATACCGCGCTGCGCGAGACCGAGGAGGAAGTGGGCATCGATCGCCGGTCGATCGAAGTTCTTGGCCACCTCGACGTTTATGTCACCCGGACCGGGTTCGTCGTGACGCCCGTCGTCGCCCTGGTCCATCCGCCTTTCACGCTTCGGCCGGACGACCACGAGGTGGATGAGGTCTTCGAAGTGCCGCTGGCATTCCTTCTCGATCCCGCAAACCATCAGAAGTGCTCCGCGGAGTTCGAAGGCGTCACCCGGTACTTCTACGCCATGCCCTATGGGCGACACTTTATCTGGGGTGCGACGGCGGGCATGCTCGTGAACCTTTACGAGGTGCTCTGCAAGCGATGAGCCGCGTCCTCCTGCAGTATCTGCTGCCGCTCATCCTGCCCACGGTGCTCTATCTGATCTGGGCAATGGCGGTGCGCGACAGCGGGTCCGGCCGCAGGCTGGCGACGATCGTGCGCGAGGGTCCGTGGTTCTGGTTGATCGTCGCCGGTCTGGTCCTGGCCGGGGGAAGTCTGATCATCACCGCGCTGACCAGCGGCAGCGAACCGGGCGCCACCTACATCGCGCCGCGCCTGGAGAATGGACGCGTGGTCCCCGGGCACTTCGAGTGACCCATCGCGCGACCGGGGGGCACGAGGAGCCCGGAGCCGCGTCCGCGGCGGGCGGCGGCCCGCTGCGCCAGCCGGTCGGCAAGATCCACCCGCAGCCGTGGATGACCTCTCCGCAGACGGCGCGGGTGCTCGACGCCCTTGGCGCCGACGGCGCGGAGATCCGGTTTATCGGCGGCTGCGTGCGCGACGCCCTGCTCAAGCGACCGATCCGCGATATCGACATCGCTGTGCCGGCGGCGCCGCGGACGGTCGTCGGCCTCCTCGAGGCGGCGCGGATTCGCGTCATCCCGACCGGCATCGAGCACGGGACGGTCACCGCCATGATCGACACGACCCCGTTCGAGATCACGTCGCTGCGGATCGACGTCGAGACCTACGGGCGGCGGGCGCGGGTCGCCTACACCGACGACTGGCTGGCCGACGCCGCTCGCCGCGATTTCACCATCAACGCAATGTCGTGCACGCCGGCGGGTGACGTGTACGACTACTTCGACGGCATCGAGGATCTCGGCCATGGCCGGATCCGTTTCGTCGGTGATCCGGCCGCGCGGCTCGGCGAGGACGTGCTCCGCCTGCTCCGCTTCTTCCGCTTCTATGCCCACTACGGCCGCGAGCCGGTCGACGCGGCGGCGTTGGCGGCCTGCCGGGAGGCGGCGGCGGGCTTGCGCTCGCTTTCCGGCGAGCGCGTCCGGGTCGAGATCTTCCGCACGCTGATGGCTGGCGACCCGGCCGACGTCTTCGCCCTGATGCGCAACGATCGCGTTCTCGAGCACGTCTTGCCGGAAGCGGGCGAGGTCGGCCGGCTGCGGATGCTGAGCTGGCTCGACAGCCGGGCGCTTCGCCGCACCGGGATTGCGCCCGATCCGATCCGAAGGCTCGCCGCCCTGCTGGACGCCGGCGCCGGACTCGCCGAGGCCGATGCCCTCGCGGGGCGACTGCGTCTGTCCAATGCTCAGGCCGCGCGGTTGGGCTTGATAATGGCGCCGCGGCAGCGAATCGATGCCGCCACCGGGCCGCGCGATCTGCGCCGGGCGCTGCACCGGCAGGGCGTCGGGCCGGTACGCGATCTGCTGCTTCTGGCTTGGGCCGATGCGCTGGCGGTTACGCCGGATCCGCCGCAGTCCGGGTCCTGGCGCTGGCTCGGGCAACTCGACCGGATCGACGCCTGGGAGCCGCCGCGCTTTCCCCTTCGCGGCCGCGACGCCTTGACGCTTGGCGTTCCGCACGGCCCGCGGATCGGCCAACTGCTCCGCGCCGTCGAGGCCTGGTGGGAGGCGAACGACTTTTCGCCCGACCGCACCGCCTGCCTGGCCCGTCTTGGCGAGATAATTGCAGCCGATGATGTGTCTGGCTCAGCGCGACGGTAGTGGTAAAGTTAGCCGACTGGATCTGTAACTAGTTATATAAATTGTAGCCTTGTTGTTGTCGAACAGGACCGACTGGTCGAGCGATTCTTTATTGTTGGTTAAATATGGTTGCTGTTATGGGCAATGAGCCACCCGTCGAACTATCCATCACACTGGATCGAAATGGCGTGGCAGCACCCGCGCAGCGTGTCGTCACGATCGCGAGTGAGGTTGTCGGAACCTGTCTTCAGGCTCTGGCCAATGAGGATCTTTCGCCGCCTGAACTGCAAGGCGGCTTCGTGCACTATCGTTTCAGCGGACTTGAGATGAGCGCCGAGGAACGCCGAGAGACCTACCAGAATTGGATCTTGAGCAAAGGCTTCCAGGATCTTGCTCGGGGCGTGCGTGAGACGCTTGAGGAGGCCCTATTCTATATCGCTATTCACAATCTGAAGCAGAAGCGAACGACGTTTGGACAGTTCGAAGCGGATATGGCATCAATTCGCGCGAATGTGGCAAATCTTTCTTTCCCGAAACTGCTTGACGACGTGAACATGGGCCTATCGGAGCCGATGGCTTTTGAAGCCGAGTTCCTCTCGCTGCAAAGGGTCCGCAACTGCCTTGAACACCGGGGCGGCCGCGTCAGTAATAGGGATGTCGATAGCGGAACCGGCATAATGACTCTCAGCTTTCCAAGGCTACGCCTGTTCTTCCGGCGAGGGGAGGAGGAAGTGGAGGTCACGAAAAATTCAGACAAGTTTTGCGGCGAAAGCGAAGGAATCACAGTTTTCCTTAACCGTGTGACGCGGTCACGAGAGTATGCCCTTGATGAGCCCGTCGTTATTTCCGCCGATGACTTCGCCGAGATCGCGATGGCGTGCTTCATGTTTGCCAGTGACATCGCGTCGAAGTTGCCGGGAGAAACTACGGAATTGGAATAAGCTATATCTGGAGTCCGTCAGCCGTGATCTGACAGAGGGGTGAAACAAGCCAATCAGACCCCAATGCCAGATCTCAACCACGAAGATTGCCTTGCAGAGGCGAGAGTCACGTGCCCATCTGCCAATGCAGAGAGAAGAAAAACGAAGACTCTAACCGCTATGGGAGACACGACCATGAAGCGACTCGTTCTGGCTGCTGCTTTTGCCGCGTTCGCCGGATTTGCCGCAGCCCCAGCCTATGCCTACCATTGCCCCCAGGACATGGCCCAGATCGACGCGGCGCTGGCGAAGAACCCGAACCTTTCGCCCGAGCAATTGGCCAAGGTCAAGAGCCTGCGCGCAGAGGGCGAGCAGTTGCACAAGGCTGGCAATCATGACGCGTCCCTCGAGGCGTTGGGCCAAGCCAAGCAGATCCTCGGAATCCAATAGCCGCGCTCACGCTCCCGGCTCTCAAGGCCACGCCACTTCGGGCGGCAGCGACATCAGGACCGCTTCGGGATTGCCGCCGGTCTGAAGGCCGAAGAGCGTGCCCCGGTCGTAGAGCAGATTGAACTCGACATAGCGGCCGCGCTTGACCAGGAGCGCCTGGCGCTCTTCGTCGGTCCACGGCTTCGCGGCGTTGCGGCGGACGATCGCCGGGTAGGCGGCGAGAAAGGCGAGGCCGACGTCGCGAACGAAGGCGAAATCCGCCTCGGCGTCGCCGCTGGCCAGTTCGTCGAAGAAAATGCCGCCGACGCCCCGCGCCTCGCCGCGATGGGGGAGGTAGAAATACTCGTCGCACCACGCCTTGAAGCGCGCGTAATACCCCGGATCATGGGCGTCGCAGGCCGCGCGCAGGGCGTCGTGGAACGTCGCGGCATCCGCCGGGTCGGGAAACACCGGGGTCATGTCGGCGCCGCCGCCGAACCAGCCGCGGGTGGTGACGATCATCCGGGTGTTCATGTGCGCGGCCGGGACATGCGGCGAGCGCGGATGAACCACGACCGAGATGCCGGAGGCCCAGAATCGCGGGTCTT
>JAEULH010000039.1 GCA_016793925.1 Rhodospirillales bacterium
CCGACCTTCGAGCAGAACGCCTGCAAGGCCCTGGCCGAGATGTGCCGACCGGCGGGCATCACCATCGCCATCAACGTCCTGCCGGGCGGCACCTACTGGGACCGCTGGCTGACGACGCCGTTCGGCTTCACCTCGTGGGCCCACCGCCCGCTCGGCATCCAGTCGCTGAACCTTGCCTATCGAAGCGGCGCGCCGTGGAACGAGACCTCGTACGCCAATCCCGAGTTCGACCGCCTGCTCGACGAGGCGGGCCAGATCCTCGATCCCGACAAGCGGCGCGTCGTGATGGCCAAGCTCGAAACCATCCTCCAGGGCGACGCCATCATTCCCCAGGCGCTGTGGCGGTCGATCTTCGTCGTCGCCAACCAGCGCGTGCACAACCTCCACGCCCATCCGGCCGAGGAGCACCACTACAACAAGGTCTGGCTGTCCTAGGAAGAGGACGTCGGTGTCGAACGCGGTTGGCAATGTCGCCGGGAGGAGACGGATGCGCCGGCGCCATCCAACTCTTGTCCCTGGATCGCCACGTCGCATGCAAGGCTTGCGATGAAGACCCTCACCTTCCCGCTTGCGCGGGCCCCGTCCTCTCCCCCGGGAGAGGATCGAGGTGAGGGGCTTCGGTCCCGGATTGTCTCGCCTCCTGACGCGGGCGCGCGATGACGGTGATCCTGCGCATTAGGCAGCCTGACCTGGAGGCGTAGAGCGGCGGCATGGTGATCTTCGTTGCAAAGCGCCTCGCGCTGATGGCGCTGACCATGCTCGTCGTTTCCCTCCTGCTGTTCCTTCTGCTCGAATTGACCCCCGGCAGCGTCGCGACCAAGGTTCTCGGGCCCTACGCGACCGACGAGCAGAAGCAGCTCTGGCTGGCGGCGAACGGATACCTGGAGCCGCTGTGGAGCCGGTACATCGGCTGGCTCGGCCGCTTCGTCAGCGGCGATTTCGGCCAGTCGATCCGCTTCAAGGCGCCGGTCGCCGATGTGCTCTGGCCCCGGCTGTGGAACACCGCCGTCCTCGGCTTCTGGACCTTCGCCATCATGATTCCGCTCTCGCTGGCGCTCGGCGTGCTGGCGGGGATGCGCGAGGGTGCGGGGCTGGATCGCGTAATCTCGGTCACCAGCATCGTCACGACCTCGGTTCCCGAGTTCGCCAGCGCCGTCCTGCTTTCCGCGATTCTCGTCTTCTGGCTCGGCCTGCTGCCCGGGACGAGCCCGATGACCAGCGGCTTCGACTGGCGTCAGCTCGTCCTGCCGGTGCTGGTCCTCGTCCTCTACGACTTTGGCTACGTCACCCGCATGACCCGCGCGTCGATGGCCGAAGTCATGACCATGCCCTACATCCGCACGGCCGAGCTCAAGGGGCTTCCGCGCCGCCGGGTTGTCGTCCGCCACGCCCTGCGCAATGCCCTGATCGCGCCGTTCACGGTGATCACGCTGCAGATCAACTGGCTGCTCTCGGGCGTGATCGTCGTCGAGTACTTCTTCGCCTACAAGGGCTTCGGCGCGCTGCTTCTCGAAGCTTCGCTCAACCAGGACATCTTCCTGATCGAAGCCTGCGCCATGATCGCCGTCTTCGTCGCCGCGGCGACGCAAACGGCGGCCGACATCGGCTACACCGTTCTCAACCCGCGGATCCGCTTCGCATGAGGACGCCATGAGCCGGGCGGGTGGGACGGGCGAACCCGCCGGCGCTCAGCCCCCGACCCCGGGGGCTCTGCGCCGGGCGCTCGGCTCGTTGACGCTGCTGGGCGAAAGCCCGGTCGCCATGGTCGGCGCCGGCATTGTGGCCTTCTGGATCGTCATTGCGATCTTTGCCCCCTGGCTCGCGCCCTTCGACCCGAACGCGACGCTGCAACCCTTCGCCAAACCCGGTGCCGCTTACGCGGCCGGCGCCGGCACCTTCTGGCTGGGCACCGACCAGCTCGGCCGCGACATCCTCTCCCGGCTGATCTGGGGTTCGCGGACGGTCCTCTTTTATGCACCGGCGGCGACGGCGATCGCCTACGCCATAGGCATCGGCATGGGCCTGGCCGCCGGCTATTTCCGCGGCTGGGCCGACGAGTTGCTGTCGTTCCTCGCCAACGTGATCCTCTCGTTTCCGGTGCTGGTCCTTTACATTCTCGTTATCACCACCATCGGCGCATCGGGGCTGAACATTATCATCGCGATCACCTTCGCCAGCGCGCCCGGGATCATGCGGATCGTCCGCGGGCTGGTGCTTGACCTGCGCAACCGCGAGTACGTCGCCGCCGCGCGCACCCGCGGCGAGGCGGCGTGGTACATCATGCTGGTCGAGATCTTGCCGAACGCCCGCGGCCCGCTGATCGTCGACGCCTGTCTGCGCCTCGGATACGTCGTCATCACCATCGGCGTCCTCGGCTTCCTTGGCCTGGGCCTGCCGCCGCCCGATCCCGACTGGGGCGGCATGATCAACGAGGCGCGGCCGGTGGCGCTGGCCTTTCCGCACATGACCGTCTTTCCGTGCATCGCCATCAGCTCGCTGATCCTCGGCTTCAACCTGCTCGCCGATGGCCTGCGCGAAATCTCGCTCAGGGACTGAGATGACGGGCCCGAGCGACCTCGCACCTCTGCTCGAAATCGACCGGCTTTCGGTCAGTTACTCCAGCCGCGGCGGCGCCATCCCGGCGGTGGTCGACCTCTCGCTTCGCATCGCGACCGGCGAGAGCGTCGGACTGGTCGGCGAGTCCGGTTGCGGCAAGTCGACCGTGGCGATGGCGATCCTCCGCGCCCTGGGTCGCAACGGCGCCATCGTCGGCGGGTCCGTCCGCTTTCGTGGCCGCAACCTCGCCGACCTCGACGGCGCCGGCCTGCGCGCCCTGCGCGGCGGCGAGATCGCGATGGTTTATCAGGAGCCGATGGCGGCGCTCAATCCGAGCCTGACGGTGGCGACGCAGCTCGCCGAGGTGCCGATGATCCACGCCAGGGTCGGCAAGGCGGAAGCGCGGCGGCGGGCCGCTGCAATGCTCGGCCAGGTCGGCATCGGCGAGCCCGACCGCGTGCTTGCGGCCTATCCGCACCAGCTCTCCGGCGGCCAGCAGCAGCGGGTGGTGATCGCCATGGCGCTGCTCGGCGATCCGTCGCTGCTCTTGCTGGACGAGCCGACGACGGCGCTGGACGTGACGGTCGAGGCCGGCATCGTCAAGCTCATCGCCGACATCGGCCGCCGGTTCGGCACCGCCCAGCTTTACATCTCCCACAACCTCGGCCTGATTCTCGAGACCTGCGCGCGCGTCTGCGTGATGTACGCCGGCCAGATCGTCGAGGAGGGACCGGCCGAAGCCCTGTTCCGGCGGCCGCGTCACCCCTATACGCAAGGCCTGATCGCCTGCATCCCGCTGCCGACCAACGACAAGAACGCCCGGCCGCTGGCGCCGATCCCGGGACAATTGCCGCCGCCCCGCCACCGGCCACGGGGCTGCGTCTTCGCGCCGCGCTGTGTCCACGCCCGGCCGGGGCTTTGCGACGTCGGCCCGATCGCGATGGAACGGGCCGATGCGTCGGCGCGGCAGGTTCGCTGCGTCCGCTGGCGCGATATCGCCGCGGCCGACGTCGCCGCCGAAGCGCCGCCGGCGCGCCCCCCCGTTCCGATCGGCGACGAGGTGCTGCGGGTCAGCGCCCTGCAGAAGTACTATCCCATCGGCGAGGCCGGCATCGGGGCGTTGATCTCGGGAGAGGGGATCCGCACCGTCAAGGCCAACGAGGCGCTCGAGTTTTCCGCCCGCCACCGCGAGACCGTCGCCATCGTCGGCGAGTCCGGCTGTGGCAAGTCGACCTTCGCCAAGATCCTGCTCGGACTGGAGACGGCGACCGGCGGCGCGGTTTACTTCGCCGGCGACGAGATCAGCCGCATTCCGGTCGGCTCGCGCACGCCTGCGCAAGTCGGGGCGCTGCAGATGGTGTTCCAGAACCCCGACGAGACGCTGAACCCGAGCCACAGCATCGGCGCCCAGATTGCCCGGGTGGTGCGCAGGTTCGACAAGGAGCGGCGAGGGTTCGGCATTCGCGGCCGGGTCCTCGAGTTGCTCGATACCGTGAAGCTGCCCCGCGAATTCTACCGCCGCCGCCCGCGCCAGCTCTCGGGCGGACAAAAACAGCGGGTCGGCATCGCCCGGGCGTTCGCCGGCAATCCGAAGATGGTCGTTGCCGACGAGCCGATTTCGGCGCTGGACGTCTCGGTCGCAGCGGCGGTGACCGAGCTCCTGATGGACATCCAGCGTGAGCACGGGACGACGCTGCTGTTCATTTCCCATGACCTCGGCGTCGTTCGCTACCTGGCCGACCGGGTGGTGGTGATGTACCTCGGCCAGATCATGGAGCGGGGGACGACGGCGCAGATCTTCGCGCCGCCCTACCACCCGTACACCGAGGCGTTGCTTGCGGCGGTGCCCATGGCCGACCCGGCCGTTTCCAAGCGCGAGATCGTCCTTGAAGGGCCTTTGCCGAGCGCGCTGGATCCGCCGGCGGGCTGTCCGTTCGTCACCCGTTGCCCGCGCAAGATCGGCCGGATCTGCGAGGTTGAGCCGCCGCCGCAGCGAAAGCCGGTACGGGGCCATGTCATCGCCTGCCACATTCCTCTTGACGAACTCGCCGCAATCGAACCGGTATTCAGCGCCGCGCCTGACGCAGCGGCGGAGTAGATGCACAAACCATGAGCGGAGGCGACATGCTCCGAGGCTTCTCCGCGCAACGCATCCAGGTCGCCGCCGCGGGCGGGGCCACGATCCACGTCGTCACCGGCGGGAGCGGTCCGCCGCTGCTCCTGCTCCACGGCTATCCGCAGACCCACGTCGCCTGGCACGCGCTCGCGGCGCGTCTGAGCGCGCGATATTCGCTGGTCCTGCCCGATCTTCGCGGCTACGGCGACAGCCTCGGGCCGCGCCCCGATCCGACCCACCACAACCACTGCAAGCGGGCAATGGCGACCGATATGGTCGAAGTCATGGCGGCGCTCGGCCACCATCGCTTCTTCCTTGCCGGGCACGACCGCGGCGCCCGGGTCGCCCATCGCCTGGCGCTCGACTATCCCGACTGCGTCACTCGGCTGGCCCTTCTCGACATCCTGCCGACGCTCACGGTGTGGGAGACGATGGACTGGACCGCCGCTCTGCAGACCTACCACTGGTCGTTCCTGGCCCAGCCTCCGCCGGTCCCTGAACGGCTGATCTCCCACGACCCCGACTTCTACCTCCACCACCTGCTGGATCGCTGGGCGGGCAACAGGGCGTTGTTGGAGAGCGATGCGGTTGCCGCCTACGCGGAGGCCTTCCGCCGGCCCTCGGTGATCGAAGCGACGTGCGAAGACTACCGCGCCGGCGCCACCGTCGACCTGGACCATGACCGTGCCGACCGCGCCGCCGGGCGGCGGATCGCGTCTCCGACGCTGCTCATCTGGGGTCGAGACTACCTGACGGCGAAGGGCACGACGCCGCTGGCGATCTGGCGAGACTATGCGGACGACGTGCGCGAGGTCGTCTTCGACTGCGGCCATTTCGTCGCCGAGGAAGAGCCGGACGCGTGCGCCGGCGCGCTCGCGTCGTTCTTCGGCCGATAGGCCGGAGGAGCCGACGGCGTTTCTTTCTCGGGGGCTATCCCGAGCCCTGTCGCATCCGCTCGACCGTGCGCCTCAGGAAGCGCCTCGATCAGTCCGGCTTTCGAAGATCCAGGCTATACCCTCGCTCCCGGCCGCCATGCCAGGCTCGATGTCAACGCTCCGCGAGCATCGCATCCTGAGCTGCGCCGGCCGCAGGTCCCTGTCGCCGGCCAAAAGTTACCGATCCGTATAGCGGCGCCGATGAATCGTTAAGCCCAGAGTTCCGAATATTGCGATGCCGCCCGCACCGAGCGGGCACGCAGGAAATCGGGATACGTGCCGTGCGTCGCCCGAAGCCACTGCCGGAGGCGATGGCGGTCGAGCTCGCGAAAGAGTCTTGCCGGCCTGCCTGACGCGGCACGTTCAGCGGCCTCCATCGCTCCGCGGCTTGTCGGGGTGGCGTGGCGGTAACGATCCGATCACTGGAAGGGAGAAGACATGAACGATGCACTCGAGAAAAGCCTGAGCAAGGTTCCCGAAGTCACGTTCCTGTTTTGGGTCATCAAAGTCGCGGCGACCACACTCGGAGAGACGGCCGGCGACTCGGCGTCGATGTCGATGAACCTCGGCTATCTGGAGAGCACCGGGATCTTCGCGGTGATTTTCGTCGCCGCGGTTGCCGCGCAGATTTTCGCGAAGCGCTTCCATCCCTCGCTCTACTGGGCAACGATCATCGCTTCGACGACGGTCGGCACGACCTTGGCCGACTTCGCCGACCGCTCCTTGGGAATGGGCTACGCGGGGGGCACATCCCTCCTGTTCGCCCTCCTGATGTCGTCGCTTTTGATCTGGTATCTGTCTCTCGGATCGATATCGGTTGAAACGGTGCGTTCTCCGAAGGCGGAGATGTTCTACTGGGTCACGATCATGTTTTCGCAGACCCTTGGAACCGCGCTCGGCGACTGGACTGCCGATACGGCCGGTCTCGGCTACAGCGGTGGCGCTTTGATCTTCAGCGCTCTTCTTGCGCTTGTCGCGCTCGCCTACTATCAGACAAGACTTTCGCGTACAGTCCTGTTCTGGTCGGCTTTTGTTCTCACCCGGCCGCTCGGGGCCGTGGTCGGGGATTTTCTGGACAAGCCGCTCAGCGCCGGCGGCCTGGCGATGAGCCGCTACATGGCGTCTGCCGTACTTCTGGCCTTCATTGTGATCTGCGTTTTGACGTTCCGCCAAGAGGCCGCACGCGAGGCTCATTGAGGAGCACGCCTTGAAGATCCTGCTCATCGAGGACGATCCGCAGACCGCCGCCTATGTCGCGACCGGCCTCGAGGAGGGCAACCACGTGATCGACCACGCGGCGACCGGGCGGGACGGCCTGTTCCTCGCTGCCGGGGAGGCCTACGACCTGATGATCGTCGACCGCATGCTCCCCGGTCTCGACGGGCTTGCCATCGTCAAGACGATCCGCGCTGCCGGCATCAAGACGCCGGTCCTGTTCCTGACGACCCTCGGCGGCATAGACGACCGCGTCGAGGGTCTGGAAGCCGGCGGCGACGATTACCTGGTCAAGCCGTTTGCTTTCGCCGAGTTGTTGGCGCGGATCAATGCACTCGCGCGTCGGCCGCCACTGACCACCGTCGAGACAACGCTGCGTGTCGCCGATCTCGAAATGGATCTGCTGAAGCGAACGGTCGCGCGCGCCGGCTCGCGGATCGACCTGCAGCCCCAGGAGTTCAGGCTACTTGAGTACCTGATGCGGAACGCGGATCGCGTTGTCACCCGGACCATGCTGCTGGAGAACGTCTGGGACTTTCACTTCGATCCGCGGACGAGCGTCGTCGAGACGCACATCAGCCGCCTGCGCGGCAAGGTCGACCGGGGCTTCCCCGCGGGACTCATCCATACCGTCCGCGGGGCGGGATATTGCCTGCGTGAGCCTGAATAGGGTTTTTCGCACCACCGGCTTCCGCCTGGCTGCGCTCTACGCGGGCCTGTTCGGCCTTTCGGTCCTCGTTCTGCTCGCCGTCATCTACTGGATAACCGGCAGTGCCTTGAGCCAGCAGTTTGCCGCAAGCATCGAGGCCGAAGTCGCGGCTCTCGTGGAAGACTACAATCGTGGCGGTCTGCAGAGTGCGGCCGGCGCCATCGACCAGCTGCTTGCATCCAGAGTTCATCGGAAGGCGGTCTACCTGCTCCTCGATCGGAATGGGCGGAAGGTCGCCGGCGATCTGCCCGAGCGTTCCCCCCAGTTCGGTTGGCAGAAACTGCCCGCGCCGAGGGAACCAGGGGAACGCCGCAACGAGCGCGACGATGACGGGGCGCACCAGCTCATCGCCCTGGGGGTCGCGTTGCCGGACGAGTCTTTCCTGCTCGTCGGTCGGGACACCTTCCCGATCGCCGAGGTCGAGGAAGCGATCGTCCGAACCTTCGGCTGGGCGTTCGGAATCACGGCTGTGCTGGCGGTCATCGGCGGCGGCGTCCTCAGCCTGAGCTTCCTCCGGCGAGTCGACGCGATCAATCGGACCACGCGGGCGATCATCGAGGGACGGCTCACCGATCGGGTGCCGACACGCGGCACCAACGACGAGCTCGACCGGCTCGCCTTCAACCTCAACGAGATGCTCGATCGCGTGCAGGCGCTGATGGAAAGCCTGCGTCAGGTCTCGAGCGACATCGCCCATGACCTGCGAACGCCGCTCGCCCGGCTCCGCCAGCGCCTCGAGGGGGCGCGGCTCAAGGCGCGGACAATCCCGGAATACGAGATCGCCGTTGACGACGCGATCGCCGACTGCGACGCCATTCTCCGGATCTTCGCCGCCCTGCTGCGCATCGCGCAGATCGAAGCCGGCACCCGCAAAGCTGCGTTCTCGACCGTCGACCTGTCCCGGGTGGCTCAATCAATTGCGGACGCCTACGGCGCTGTCGCCGAGGACGGCGGCCGCTCCCTGAGCGCTGAGATCGCGCCGGACGTTCGCGTTCTCGGCGATCGCGAACTCCTGACGCAGATGCTCGCCAACCTCGTCGAGAACGCGATCTGCCATACGCCGGCGGGTGCGCGCATCCAACTCGTCCTTTGCCAAGGCGCCCAGGGACCTCTCGCGACGATCGCCGACACCGGTCCCGGCATCCCGGCCGAGGCGCGGGAGATGGTATTCAAGCGCTTCGCCCGGCTTGATCGAAGCCGATCCGATGCAGGCAGCGGCCTCGGCCTCTCTCTGGTCGCCGCCGTCGCGGAAATCCACGGCATCGCCGTCACGCTTCGCGACGCCGAGCCGGGGCTTAAGGTCGTTCTCGACTTCGCCCCGGGAAGGTCCGCATGATCGAGCCGGCGCGCCGTTCGCAAACGGGAGCCAATCCCACCATGGCCTAATCCGCCGTTGCATCCGCCTTGCCGGCGTCGACCGCCTCGGGCGCGCCGTCCCCATGGCCGGGGTCCGCGATACCGCGCTCCATCATCGCCGTCATTCGCCGGGCGAAGGCGCCCGGATCGACCACCGGTTCGCCTTCGAGGATGCGCGCCTGGTCGAGGAGCAGGAACGCGGCGTCGGCCAGTTCCGACGTTGCCGCATCGCCGGCGCCGGTCCGCGCCGCCAGGCGATGGATCAGCGGATGCGCGGGGTTGATTTCGAGGATGCGCTGGACCGTTTCGTCCAACTGGCGATGCTGGCGCAGCAGCCGCTCGATGTTCATGTTGATGTCACCTTCGCCGGCAACCAGGCAGACCGCGCTCTCGGTCAAACGATGGGACCGGCGAACGTCCTTGACGGCGTCTCCGAGGGCTGCCTTCAGCGCGGCGATCAGGCGGTCCAGGCTTTCCTGCGGCTCCGCCTCGCCCTTGTCGGCCGCCGCAGTGTCGGCCTCGTCGGGTGTCGTGATCGCGCTCAGGTCGGTGCCCGCCGCCGCGGCCGAGCGGAACGGCTTGTCCTTGTAGGCGCGCATCACAGGCAGCCAGAACTCGTCGATCGGGTCGGTCAGCAGCAACACCTCGACGCCCTTGGCGCGAAAGCCCTCGAGTTGCGGGCTGCGCCTGAGGGCCTCGGTCTCGGCCCCGCTGATCGTGTAAATCGCGTCCTGTCCCGGCTTCATCCGCTCGACGTAGGCCGCCAGCGAAGTCAGCCCGTCGCCGGCGGTGCTGTGGAACCGGGCAAGCTCGAGGATGCGCTCGCGATTTTCGAAGTCCTCGTAGATGCCCTCCTTGAGCACGGCCCCAAACTCGCCCCAGAAGGTCTCGTAGCCTTCGGCGTCTTGCGCTTTGCGGGCGAGTTCGTCGAGCACGCGCTTGACGATCCCGCTCTTCATCTTCGCCAGGCGCGGATCGTGCTGGAACGTTTCGCGGCTGATGTTGAGCGGCAGGTCCTCCGAGTCGACGATCCCGCGCAGAAAGCGCAGGTAGGAGGGGAGCAGGCCGGTGCAGTCGTCGGTGATGTAGACCCGCTTGACGAACAGCTTGACCTTCGATTTGCGCTCCGCGTCGAAGAGGTCGAACGGCGCGCTCGAGGGAACGAAAAGAAGGCTGGTGTAGGAGACGACACCCTCCACCGTGTTGTGGATCACCAGCCAGGGGTCGTCGAAGGCGTGGCTGACGTGGTGGTAGAACTCCTTGTACTGGTCCTCCGTGATGTCCTTCTTCGGCCGGGTCCACAGCGACGATGCCGTGTTCAGCGTCTGTTCGCCCCCGGCGCCGTCGTCGCCTTCGGCCGGGCCTTCGCCCGCGGCGTCTTTCTCGCTCTCCGAGGACGCGGGCTCCATGAGGACGATGGGAAAGCCGATGTGGTCGGAGTAGGTCTTGACGATCCGGCGGATGCGCGCCGGCTCGAGGAACTCGTCCTCGTCGGGATTGAGGTGGAGGATGACCGTCGTCCCGCGCTGCTCGCGCTGCGCGTTGTCGATGGTGAAGGCGCCCTTGCCGTCCGACGACCAGCTCCAGGCGCTATCCTCCCCGGCGCGCCGGGTGATGACATCGACGCGCTCGGCAACCATGAACGCCGAGTAGAAGCCGACGCCGAACTGACCGATCAGCGCCACGTCCTTCTTCGCATCGCCGGTGAGCTGGGCCACGAACGACTGGGTTCCCGAGCGCGCAATCGTCCCCAGCGTCTCGACCAGCTCCTCTCTGTTCATGCCGATGCCGTTATCGCTGACGCTGAGCGTCCGCGCCGCCTTGTCGATGTCCAGCCTGATCTTGAAATCGCTGTCGCCATCGCTCAGCGCCGGCTCCGTCAGCGCCGCGTAACGCAGCCGGTCGCAGGCGTCCGAGGCGTTGGAGATGAGCTCGCGCAGGAAAATTTCCTTATGCGAGTAAAGCGAGTGCGCGACGATTTCGAGAAGCCTGCCGACTTCGGTCTGGAAGGTAAAGGTTTCGCGAGCCATGGCGGCGGATCATTCCCCTCATTTTGCAACCCGTTGCTGCGCCGTGATATGTCGCGAACAGCGCCGGCCCGCAAGTGGGTCTCGGCGGACGGGCGGATCGTGTGCGACCGAGGCGGTCAGCGACCGTAGGTGCCGACCAGCACCGCGTCGGCGAGCAACTGGCGTTCCGCTGCCCGTTCGACCGCGCGGCCGTCGACAGGGTCGTCGACGTCGAGACGGTCGACCGGGAGGGCCATGAGGCGAAACCGGTAGTGGTGGGTGCCATGGCCGGGCGGCGGGCAGGGGCCGCCGTAGCCGGTCCGTTTGAAGTCGTTGATCCCTTGGCGGATCGCGCCGGCGTGGGCGTCGGCGGCGTAGCCGGCGTCGAGGTGGCTGATGTTTGCCGGAATGTCGAAGATCGCCCAGTGATACCACGTCCCCACCGGGGCATCGGGATCGGTGAGGACGAGGGCGAAGCTGCGCGTCGCCGGCGGGGCGTCTCGCCAAGCGAGGGGCGGCGACGTGTCGGCGCCGTCGCAGGTATGGGCCGGCGGGATTCGCTCGCCGGCGCCGAAGGCGGCGCTCAACAGGGCCAGGCTCATGATGATCTCCTTCATGCCGCAGCTCCGGGGCTAGTCGCCGGGATCGGCCTGGAAGCTTGCGCCGTTGCCGTCACCGCCGCAAGCCGACGCGGCGATGCCGGTCACAGCCGCGTCGAGACGCTTGCCTCGGGCCGTCGGCCGCGTTGTAAATAGCCGATGGACCGCGACCCCAGCGCGTTCGCCGAGGAGCTGCGGATCCTCGTCGACACGATAGCGAACGAAGCGCACGACAGCGCCGGATGGACGGGAAGGTCCGCGCTTTCGCCCCGTGTCATGGCCGCCATGCGCGAGGTGCCGCGGCACCTGTTCGTGCCGCCAGGCGAGCGCGCCTACGCCTACGTCAACCGACCGCTGGCGATCGGCCATGGCCAAACCATCTCCCAGCCGTTCATCGTCGCGGTGATGAGCGATCTGCTCGATCTGGAGCCGACCGACCGGGTGCTCGAAATCGGCACCGGCTGCGGCTATCAGACGGCCGTTCTGGCCCGACTGGCGCGACACGTCTACAGCATCGAGGTGGTCGCCGAGCTTGCCGAGGATGCCGCACGCAGGCTTCACGGCCTCGGGTGCGCCAACGTCTCCCTGCGCCATGGCGACGGCTACGCCGGCTGGCCGGAGGAGGCGCCGTTCGATGCCGTCATCCTCACGGCCGCGCCGCCGCGGTTGCCGCAGTCCCTGATCGACCAGCTCAGGCCCGGGGGTCGCCTGGTAGCCCCGCTTGGCCTCGCCCACGAGACCCAGATGTTGTGCCGCTGCGTCAAGGCCGCCGACGGCTCGCTTGCGCGCGAAGACAAGCTGCCGGTGGCCTTCGTCCCGATGGTTGTGCCGGGTCCGGGTCACCGGCTGCGATAGCTTGCTTTTCTCCGACATTCTCGCAATGTTTCGGCCATGGAGACCAGCTCCCGCGCGGTTGGTGAGCGCTCGCGGATCGTGGCGGTCCTCGGGCCGACCAACACGGGCAAGACCTATCTGGCCATGGAGCGGATGCTCGGCCACGAGTCGGGGATCATCGGCTTTCCGCTCCGCCTGCTTGCGCGCGAGAACTACGAACGCGCCGTCGCCATCAAGGGACGCCGTCAGGTCGCGCTGATCACCGGCGAGGAGAAGATCGTCCCGGCGGAGGCGCGCTACTTCCTCTGCACGGTCGAAGCCATGCCCGTCTCGCGCCAGGTCGCGTTTGTCGGCATCGACGAGATCCAGATGTGCGCCGACCCCGACCGCGGCCATATCTTCACCGACCGGCTCCTCCACGCCCGCGGCACCCGCGAAACGATGGTCATGGGCGCGGAAACCATCCGCGCGCTGCTGCGCCGGCTGATCCCCGAGGCGGAGTTCATTACCCGCCCGCGCTTCTCGGCGCTCAACTACAACGGCCCGCGCAAGATCACCCGGCTGCCGGGGAAAAGCGCGATCGTCACCTTCAGCGTCGCCGATGTCTACGCGATCGCCGAGCTGATCCGCCGCCAGCGCGGCGGCGCCGCCGTGGTTCTCGGCGCGCTCAGTCCACGCACGCGCAACGCCCAGGTCGAGATGTACCAGGCGGGCGAGGTCGCCTATCTGGTCGCGACCGACGCCATCGGCATGGGCCTGAACATGAACATCGACCACGTCGCGCTCGCCGCGTTGCGCAAGTTCGACGGCCGCGTGCCGCGCGCGTTGAGCGCTGCCGAGCTGGCGCAGATCGCCGGCCGGGCCGGCCGCTACATGAAGGACGGAACCTTCGGCACCACCGCCGAAGTCGACGGTCTCGACGCCGAACTTGCCGAGCAGATCGAGGCGAGCAGCTTCCCGTCCTTGCGCGCGCTCTTCTGGCGCAACGCCGATCTGTCTTTCGCCTCGATCAGGGCCCTGCGCGCGAGCTTGGCGCGACCTTCGGGGCGGCCGGATCTGGTGCGCGCGCGCGAGGCCGACGACGAGGTCGCACTGGCGGCGCTCGCCCGCGATCACGACATCGCCGCGCACGCTCGCGGCGCCGACGCGGTCGGCATGCTGTGGGACGTCTGTCGGGTGCCCGACTTCGGCAAAGTCATGAGCGACGGTCACGCCCGCCTGCTCGGCCGCATCTTTCGCTTTCTCGCCGGCATCGACGGCCACGGCGACGGCTGCCTGCCCACCGATTGGGTCGCCCGGCAGGTCGACCGGATCAACCGCGCCGACGGCGACATCGATACCCTGATGCAGCGCATCGCCAACATCCGGACCTGGACCTACATCGCCTACCAGGGCTGGCTCGCCGACGCGGGTCATTGGCAGGAGAGGACCCGAGCGATCGAGGACAAGCTCTCCGACGTCCTCCACCAGCGCCTGATTGCGCGCTTCGTCGACCGCAGGACGGCGGTGCTGGTCAGCCATATGCGCGAGCGACGGGCCTTGACGGCGGCTGTGAACGCGCGCGACGAAGTTCACGTCGAGGGCCACTTCGTCGGCAACATGAACGGCTTTCAGTTCGTCGCCGACGACAGCGTCGACGTCGCCGCCGGCGATGCCCGCCGCGTGGTCACCGCCGCGGCCGAGCAGGCCCTGCGCGCCGAGATGGCGCTGCGCGTTCGCGCGCTCGAAGGCGAGGATGATGGCGCGTTCGCGCTCGGCGCCGATGCGGCGGTGCGCTGGCGCGGCGGCTTCGTCGCCCGTCTCGTCGCCGGCGCAACCATCTTGCGGCCGCGGATCGAGCCGCAAGCCGACGGCCTTGTCGACGCAGCGCTGCGCGAGCGCGTAAGCCGGCGGCTTGTCGGATGGCTCGATGCCCATCTGCGCGCGAACCTGCAGCCGCTGTTCGCGGCGTCCGAGATCCTCGCCTCCGGTGCAGCAAGGGGCCTGCTCTATCAGCTTCGCGAAAACCTGGGCGCAATTGCGCGCAAGGATGCCGCCGCGCAGCTTGCGGCGCTCAGCGACCGCGACAAAGCGACGCTGCGCGCTCACGGGCTTGTCCTCGGTCGGCAGAGCATCTTCTTCCGCTCCATCCTGCGGCCGGCGCCGGCCGGCCTTCGGGCCCTGCTGTGGGCGGTCCACGCCGGTGTCGCGCCGCCGCCCGGCCTTGATTTCGCGCGAACCTCGTTGCTGCTCGAGAAGCGCGTGCCGGTCGGGCTTTATGCGGCCGCGGGTTTTTTCCCCGTCGGCCCGCGCGCGGTCCGCGCGGATATTCTCGAACGCATCGCCGGCCAGGCGCACGGCGCGGCTCGTGGCGGCGCGGCAAGGGTGCCGCCGACCATGTCGGCGCTGCTCGGCTGCGGCGGCGAGGATGTTGTCGGCGTCCTCCGCGCCCTCGGCTTCAGCGTCGAGGATGGCGGCGACGGCCCGATGCTCAGTCGGCCGAAAGCAACGCGGCGGGCGCGGACCCGCTCTTCCCCGGCCGCACATCGCAAAAACGAAACCTCGCCGTTCGCGATCCTGCGCGGGCACGTTTCGCGGCGATGAGCGGCGAGGGCCTGCGCCTCGACAAGTGGCTATGGTTTGCGCGCTTCTACAAAAGCCGCACGCTGGCGGCCCGGCTGTGCGAAGGCGGGCGCATCCGCGTCAACGGCGTCGTCGTGGCCAAGGCGCATTACCTGATCAGGGAGGGCGATGTCTTGACGTTTGTCTGGAACGACCACGTGCGGGTCCTGCAGGTCATCGCCCTCGGCAGCCGCCGCGGCCCGGCGCGCGAGGCTCGCGAGCTGTACGCCGACATCGATACCGGCGGCGGCGCGGAAGGCGGGGCCGCTTCTCGCCCGTCGCCATGATTGCGAGCCGCGGGGCAGCCGGGAGTAGTGTCTCGGTAGACACTGGCCAGCCGGGGTTATGGTTGAGCGATATCGGAGGTTGTGCTAACCGATCGTCATGCTGGAGCGCCTCAAATCGCTGTTCGGGACCGATCGGCCGGACCCCGGCGCCGCGCCGGGCGGCGGCGAGAGCCTGCGCCTGGCCGCCGCGGCGCTGCTGGTCGAGGCGGCGCGTCAGGACGGTCACGTCGACGATGTCGAGCTCAAGGCGATCCGGTCGCTTCTGACCGCGCGCTTCGCCCTCTCTGCAGCCGATTGCGATGCACTGCTTGAGGAGGGGCGCAAGGCGGCGCGCGAGGCGACACAGCTCTACGAGTTCGTGAGCGCCGTCAACGCCGCGCTGCCGCCGGAGCGGCGCGTCGAAATCATCGAGATGCTTTGGGAGGTGGTGTACGCCGACGGGGTGTTGAACGACTACGAGGCCAGTCTCGTGCGACGCGTCGCCGGCCTCCTTTATGTTCCCGACCAGGAGAGCGGCGCCGCGCGCAAGCGTGTTCTTGATCGCATGGAAACCGACGCCGGCAATCCTTAATGTCTTTGCGCCAGACGGGCGAGCCGCGGAGAAGGCAATGACCTATATCGTCACTGAAAATTGCATCAAGTGTAAGTACATGGACTGCGTCGAAGTATGTCCGGTCGACTGCTTCTATGAAGGCGAGAACATGCTCGTCATCCATCCGGACGAGTGCATCGACTGCGGTGTCTGCGAACCCGAGTGCCCCGCCGAAGCCATCGTTCCCGATACCGAGCCCGGTAACGAGAAATGGCTTGAGATCAACACGGAATATGCAAAAACCTGGCCGAACATCACCCGCAAAGGCCAGGCGCCGGATGATGCCGACGAATGGAACGGCAAAAGCGGGAAGGCCGAGCATTTAAGTTCGAGTCCGGGCTCCGGCACATAGGGGGTATGCGCACGACGCCACCCTGGGCGTTTGGCAAAACAATGCGCATCGTGCTATATTCCTGAGCATTCGATACGGTTGTCTGGCGAATAAGCAATGCGCCGCCATCGGGACTGGCAGCCGAAAAATCAAAAAGGGCTTGGCCGAGTCTCCGTTCGCGAGAACGGTGTGGGGTCGCTTCGCTGCAAGTGACCTTGTCATCGGTAGGCTCGATGACCTTGAGTGGAGAGAGTCAGAAGAAAATGCGGGACGAATTTGCCTTTCGTGCGGGCGACTACGTCGTCTATCCGACCCATGGCGTGGGTAAGGTGCTCGGCGTTGAAACCCGGGAAATTGCGGGTCAAGAATTGCAACTTTTCGTAATATCCTTCGATCGCGACAGGATGACCCTGAGGGTGCCGGTGAGCAAAGCGTCGAACGCCGGGCTTCGGCGATTGAGTACGCGCAAGGTCATGGAGAACGCACTGACGAAACTTCAGGGGCGGGCCCGGGTCAAACGAACGATGTGGAGCCGGCGGGCGCAGGAATACGAGGCGAAGATCAACTCTGGCGATCCCGTATCGATTGCGGAAGTCATCCGCGATCTGCATCCGAACGTCGGCCAACCGGATCAATCCTTCAGCGAACGGCAGATCTACGAAGCGGCCTTTGATCGACTTGTGTGCGAGTTCGCCGCACTGGAGAGCATCGACAAGCAGAAGGCGACGGAAAAGCTCGAACGGTTGCTCTGCGCCGCCTAGACGTTTTCGGACGCGGTCGCGGCGGCTGACAATGTCGTCGCGAGCGCCCTCCGATCCGCCGGATCGTTCGCGATCGGCTGGCCCTTGTACCCTGAGTGGGGTTCTGCTCCGACGAGCAGGGCGGTGATGGCGTCGAGCCGGTCCCGCTCCGCCCGGCTGCATCCCACGCCGGGTACGCTGCAATGACGATCGTGCAGATTGTTTCGGGCGGTCAGACCGGTGTCGATCGCGCGGCTCTCGATGTCGCCGTCGCCCTGGGCCTGCCGTGCGGCGGGTGGGTGCCGCGCGGCCGACGCGCGGAGGACGGCCGCATTCCGTCGAGCTACCCCATGCGCGAGACGGCGAGCGCCGGCTACCCGCAGCGGACCCGCTTCAACGTCCGCGACTCCGACGCCACCCTGATCCTCAGTCGCGGCGCGCCATCCGGCGGCACCGCACTGACAATCAACTGCGCCAAGGCCTTGCGGCGGCCTTGCATGGTCGTCGACCTCGACTCGGTCGACGCGACCGGGGCCACGGACGCCGTCCACGCCTGGTTGCGTCGCAACGGGGTCAGGATCCTTAACGTCGCCGGCCCGCGCGAGAGCACGGCGCCGGGCATTGCCGCCGAGGCCGGCGCCTTCCTCCGGGCGTTGCTCGCGGACGATCCGTCTGTGGATACCTCGCCGCATCCGGCGAGCGAGCCGTGACGGCAGAGCGGTGCGATCGCCAAGCCCTGCGAGGGAGCGGTCGCGGCCGCGGCTGTCCTACAGGCTGACCGACACCCGCGTGCGACCTTGCGGTCGAGGACACAGGCCATACGTCAGCCCGGTAAACGAACATCATGCGGCGGCTGATGGCTGATAACGGGATGAAAGACGCGATCCGCGCGCGCGCCATTGACCTGGGTTTCGACGTCTGCGGCTTTGCCTCGGCGGTGGCCGAGCGCGGGGATGGCGACAATCTGCGCCGGTACCTGGCCGAGGGGCGCCACGGCGACATGGCCTGGATGGCGCGCACTGCCGAGCGTCGGCTGGCCCCGCAGGCGCTGTGGCCGGAGGCGCGGACGGTCGTCTGCCTCGGCGTCAACTACGGCCCGGCAGACGATCCGCTGGCGGCGCACGCCGATCCCTCGAAGGGCGCGATCAGCGTCTACGCCCGCGGTCGCGATTATCACAAGGTTCTCAAGACGCGGCTCAAGGCCCTCGGCCGCTGGCTGTGCGCAACCCACGGCGGCGAGGCCAAGGTCTTCGTCGATACCGCGCCGGTGATGGAGAAGCCGCTGGCGCAGCGAGCCGGACTGGGCTGGATCGGCAAGCACACGAACCTCGTCTCGCGGCAGTTCGGGTCGTGGCTGTTCCTCGGCGAGGTCTTCACGACGCTGGACATCGAGCCGGACGCGGCCGAAGTCGATCACTGCGGGTCGTGCGACGCCTGCCTGCGTGCCTGTCCCACCGACGCCCTGGCGGAGCCCTACCGGATCGACCCGCGCCGCTGCCTGTCCTACCTCACCATCGAGAATGCCGGTGCCATTCCGCCCGATCTTGCCGCCGCAGCCGGCAACCGGATCTATGGCTGCGACGATTGCCTTGCCGCCTGCCCCTGGACAAAGTTCGCAAAGCCGACGGAAAACGCGGATCTGAGGCCGCGCCCGGAATTGGCGGCGCCCTCCCTGTCGATGCTTGCCGCACTCGATGACGCGGGGTTCGCCGCACTTTTTACCGGTACGGCGATCAGGCGCAGCGGACGCGGGCGGATGCAGCGCAACGTTGCTGCGGCCCTCGGCAATGGGCACGCCGCACCCGGGGAAACTCGGGCCGACTAGGGCGGTCGCCGCCGGGCCGGCCCAACGCCGCCTGAGGTCTACTTGGTGGCGAGGACGCGAGCGAGTTGGCTTAAGGCTTCGCGATGCCGCTCGTTCGGGATCTGGGTGAAATTGCGCGCGAGTTCGAGGCACATCCGCTGCCGGATGGACAGGTCGTCGCCGTTGTCGATGTCGTCCAGGCCTTCGTAGAAAAAGCTGACCGGAACGCTCAACACCCGCGCGATTTCGTACAGGCGTCCCGCGGAAATGCGATTGATGCCGCGTTCGTACTTGTGCGCTTGCTGATAGGTCACGCCGATCAGGTTGGCCATCTGCTGCTGGCTGAGGCCCAGCATCACCCGGCGCTCACGGATCTTGCCGCCGACAAAACGGTCGACGTCGGTACCGCGGTTCACCGGCTTGGTCATCTCGTCGAACGGCACCATGTCTCGGATCTCCAGAACAGGTTGGTCCTAATCCGTCGGCCCGTTCACCGCCTCCCTGCACGGCCGTGCGATTTCATCGCGCCAACGCCCCCCGCTCTTTCAAATCCTGACACGAGTCATGCCCGCTCGCTCGCCCCATTCACGGTTGCCGAACGCATGACGCCGCAGGGTCTCAACTTCAACTAGCAGGCGTTTACGCAATTGACAAGCACTATAACACCTGAACCGACACAACGTCGCCGGTCAGCCCAAGCGCACCACGTGCACGTTCCGATGCCGAACGAGGCGAGCGCCATATAGCTCGCCCGGGCGCGAGGCGCCGCGCCGGGCGCGCGGCTTCAGCCCTGGCGGGTCTTGAAGCGCGGGTGCCGTTTGTTGATGACGAACAGCCGGCCCTTCCGCCGCACGACCAGACAGTTGCGTTCGCGCCCCTTGGCGGACTTGAGTGAATTTCTGATTTTCATGAGAGTTAGCCGTCGTTCGTGTTCAGCGCTTGGCGCGAAAGCTATGGGTTGGGGTCGTGCCTGTCAACCTTCGGCACCGCTTCCGTTGCGGAAGCGGTGCGCGCGGGTCCTGCGGCGGGCGTAGTGCGGCGCCGGCTACAACGCCTTTTCGATCAGCCGCTGTTCCCAGTCCATCGCCGTTTCGACGATGAAACGGAGGTCGTCGAAGCGCGGCTGCCAGCCGAGCGTCTCGCGGATGCGGGTGTTGGCGGAGACCAGGGCCGGCGGATCGCCGGCCCGGCGGGGGCCGATCCGCCACTCGAGCCGGCCCTCGGCGACCGCGCGCACCGTTTCCAGCACCTCGCGGACCGAGAAGCCGTGGCCGTAGCCGCAGTTCAAGACGATGCTCTTGCCGCCGGCGACGAGGTAGTCGAGCGCCCTGACGTGCGCCTCGGCGAGATCGCTCACGTGAATGTAATCGCGCACGCAGGTGCCGTCGGCGGTCGGGTAGTCGTCGCCGAAGACCTCCATCCCCTTGCGCAGGCCAAGCGCGGCCTGACAGGCGACCTTGATCAGGTGGGTCGCCTTTTCCATCGACTGGCCGCTGCGGCCCTCGGGATCGGCGCCGGCGACATTGAAATAGCGCAGCGCGACGTATTCGAGCGGGGTCGCCGCGGCGGTGTCGCGCAGGACCCACTCCGTGCACAGCTTCGACGAGCCGTATGGATTGATCGGCACGGTCGGATCGGTCTCGCTTACCGGCGAGCGCGCCGGTTCCCCGTACACGGCCGCGGTCGAGGAAAAGATGAAGCGGTCGACGCCGGCGGCGACGCACGCGGCGATCAGCGAAAGGCTGGCCGCGGTGTTGTTGGCATAGTAGCGGAGCGGATCGCTGACCGACTCGGGGACAACGATCGAACCGGCGAAATGCATCACCGCAACGGGCTGGTAGCGGACGAGGGCAGCGTCGATCAGCGCGCGGTCGGCGATATCCCCCTCGATGAAGCGGACGTCGTCCGGCACCAGCCGGCGCTTCCCGGTCGACAAGTCGTCGACGACGACGACGGGCCAGCCGGCCTGGCGGAGGGCGAGAACGACATGGCTGCCGATGTAGCCCGCGCCGCCGGTCACAAGCACGTATGGATGCTCTTGCATGGTCTCTAAGCTCCCCTGTCGCAACCGATCCGGTTTCCCGCGGCGTTTTTCGCCTCCCGGCTATGCCCCCTGTTGCGCGCCCATGCGCAAAAACTTCATCCGGCGCTCCTGTCGCAGGCTGTCGGCGTCGCGACCGGCGAGCTCGTCGAGCGCTTCTGCAAGCGCGTCGCCGACGGCGGCCACCGCCAGCTCGGGCGCGCGGTGGGCGCCGCCCAGAGGTTCCGCGACGATCCGGTCGATAATCCCCAGCTCCTTCAGATCCTCCGCGGTCATCTTCATCGCCTGCGCCGCCGTCTTCGCCTGCTCGCCGTCGCGCCACAGGATCGAGGCGCAGCCCTCCGGTGAGATGACGGAATAGACCGCATGCTCCAGCATCATCACCCGATCGGCGGCCGCCAGCGCGATCGCGCCCCCGGACCCGCCTTCGCCAATGACCACCGAGACGATCGGCACGCCGAGGCCGAGACAGATGTCGATCGACCGGGCGATGGCCTCGGCCTGACCGCGGGCTTCCGCGTCGACCCCCGGGTATGCGCCCGGCGTATCGACCAGCGTGATCACCGGCAGGGCAAAGCGATCGGCCAGCCGCATCAGCCGCTGCGCCTTGCGATATCCTTCCGGCCTGGCCATGCCGAAGTTGTGGCGGATGCGGTCCTCGGTGTCGGCGCCTTTCTCCTGACCGATGACGATCACGGTGCGACCACGGAAGCGGCCGATCCCGCCGATCATCGCCGGATCCTCGGCAAACGCCTTGTCTCCGGCCAGAGCGACAAAGTCGTCGATCAGGCCGGTCAGGTAATCGCGACTGTGCGGGCGATCGAAGTGGCGGGCGACCTGAACCTTCTGCCACGCGCTCAGCTTGCCGTAGACCTGTTTCAGCGAGGCGTCGAGCTTGACCTGGAGGCGGCTGATTTCCTCGGCGATATTGATCTCGCCGGTGCTGCTCAGGTGGCGGAGCTCGGCGATCTTGCCTTCCAGGTCGGCGATCGGCTTTTCGAAATCGAGAAAGGTCCGCATGGCATGGTTGGTATCATACCGCTCCGACGGGCGCTACCGGTCTACCCGTGCGCACCGTCGGCCCTGGCGGCGATGGCTTCGGCCTTGCGCACCAGAGCTTCCGCCTGACGGATCGAGGCGATATCGATCATCCGCCCGTCGAGGGTGACCGCGCCGCGCCCTTCGGCGCCCGCCTGCTCCATGGCGGCAAGGATGCGCCTGGCCTTGTCCATCTCCTCGTCGCTCGGGCGAAAGATCTCGTTGGCGAGCGCGATCTGGCTCGGATGAATGACCCACTTGCCCTCCATCCCCAGCACCGCGGAACGCATGGCGGCGGCGCGGAACCCCGCCTCGTCGCGGTAGTCGGCGTAGGGCCCGTCGATCGGCCGCAAGCCATGGGCCCGGGCCGCGACCACCAGTCGCGCCAGCGCGTAGTGCCACATGTCATTCCAATGGGAGGCGCGGGCGCCGTTTTCATCGGCGTCGGTGAGCACCGCGTAACCGGGATGCGGGCCGCCGATGGTCATGGTTCGGGCGCCGATCGATGCGGCGAAGTCGCCGGGGCCGAAGTGAAGCGCCTCCAGCCGTCGGCTGGCGCCGGCGATGGCCTCCACGTTCTCCAGCCCGAGCGCCGATTCGATAAGAACTTCGAGCCCGAGAGGCCGCTCGCGACCTTTGGCCGCCTCGATCTGGGTGAGGAGCGTGTCGACGGCGTAGACGTCGGCCGCGGTCCCGATCTTGGGCACCATCACCAGATCGAGCCTGTCGCCCGCCTGTTCGACGACGTCGATGACGTCCCGGTACATGTACGGCGTGTCGAGGCCATTGATCCGCACCGAAAGCGTCCGGTCGCCCCAGTCGAGGTCATGCAGCGCCGCGATCAGGGCCGCCCGGGCGCCCGCCTTGTCGGCCACGGGCACCGAGTCCTCAAGATCGAACATGATGATGTCCGCAGCGCTCTGCGTCGACTTTTCGACGAACCGCCGGCTCGAGGCCGGGACCGACAGTTGGGAACGGTTGGCCCGGGTCCGGCCCGGGGTGACGGTGGTGAAGCTCACGGCGGTCCTCCGGAAAACAGCGGCCTTCGAAGCGTGCCGACCGCCGAGCGTAGCCCACCGCGGCCGACAAGGGAAACCGCCTTCGCCACTCCTTTACCACGCGCGCAGGGAAGGCGCTCAGGGCAGCGATCCCGGCTTCGGGCGTTTGTGACGAGCAAGGGGATGCGCTTCGCGGACCAGGCGCTGCAGTCGCTCATTCTGGACGTGGGTGTAGATCTGGGTCGTGCTGATATCGGCATGGCCCAGCATCTGCTGCAGGCTGCGCAGATCGGCGCCGTGGGCGAGGAGGTGACTGGCGAACGAGTGGCGGATCACATGCGGCGAAACGCGCGCCGGGTCGAGGCCGGCGGCGATCGCCAGATCCTTCAGCATCTGGGCGAAGCGCGCCCGGGTCAGATGCCCGTGGCGTCCGCGCGAGGGAAACAGCCACGGCGAAGCCGTCGCGCCGGCGCGGCCGAGGAACCAGGAGCGAACCTGGCGATAGCGCTCCAGGCTCTCGATCGACGGCTCGGTCAGCGGAACGAGGCGCTCGCGCCCGCCCTTGCCGCGAACGAGCAGGAGGCCGCGATCGCCGGCGAGTGCCGAGAGCGGCAGGCCGACCAGTTCGGAGACGCGAAGGCCCGTCGCGTAGAGGATTTCCATCAGCGCCAGCAGGCGCAGATCGTCGGGCGAGCCGGCACCCCGCGCGACCTCCAGCAAGCGGTCGACCTCGCCTTCGTCGAGGTATTTCGGCAGGCGGACACCTCGGCGCGGGCGGTCGATGAGCGTCGTCGGATCGTCGGTGCGCACCCCTTCGGCGAGGAGGAAGCGGAAGAACTGGCACAGCGATGAAAGTCGCCGCGCCGTCGTCCGCGGCGACAGGCCGGCGGCGACGAGACCGGAGACGTAGCCGCGAACAAGGGCGATGTCCGCGGTCTCGGCCGGGTGGCCGCAGCGGCGGGCGTAGGCGACGAAGTCGCGGAGGTCCCGGCCATAGGCCTCCAGGGTGTTGCGGGCGGCGCCGCGCTCGGCGGCCATCATCTCGAGAAAGGCCTCGACGTGCCGCGGAAGGCCGGCTACAGCGTCGCCTTCAGCCGAACGCTCACCGCCGCTCACCGTCGTTCAGCGCTGGAAACGGTCATCGGGAATGATTTTTTCAACATAAGTCGTTGGCGCAGGGATGTCGGAGAACGCAAGATAAACGCCGCCACCTATGACCAGCACAAGGACCGCCGCCGCGGCAACGCGCAAAAGGGTCTTCATTCAAATACGGCCTGTTCCTGTTAGTATGACCGGAGGATTAAAAGCCAGCCCCGACGGACGGTCGGTAAACCGCGCCGGTGCGGCATTA
>JAEULH010000073.1 GCA_016793925.1 Rhodospirillales bacterium
GAGAACGCGCCGAGGTCGTGGAGGATGTCCTCCGCGGCGATGGTCTCGCGGCGAATGCGGCTCTCGGCGAAGGCCACGTCCTCGGCGATGCGCGGATCGAGGTGATGGCAGACCATCAGCATGTCGAGGTGCTCGTCGAGGGTGTTGACCGTGAACGGGCGCGTGGGGTTGGTCGAGGACGGCAGGACGTTGGCCAGCCCGCACACCCGCATGATGTCCGGCGCATGGCCGCCGCCGGCGCCCTCGGTGTGGAAGGTGTGGATCGTCCGCCCGGCGAACGCGGCGATCGTGTCCTCGACGAAGCCGGACTCGTTCAGTGTGTCGGTATGGATCGCGACCTGGACGTCGGTCGTGTCGGCAACGCGCAGGCACGCGTCGATGGCCGACGGCGTCGTCCCCCAGTCCTCGTGCAACTTCAGCCCGCAGGCCCCGGCGACGATCTGCTCGAGCAGCGGTTCCGCTCGCGACGCGTTGCCTTTGCCGAAGAAACCGAGGTTGACCGGCAGTCCGTCCGCCGCCTGCAGCATCCGGCCGATGTGCCAGGCGCCGGGAGTGCAGGTCGTCGCATTCGTCCCATCCGCCGGACCGGTGCCGCCGCCGAGCATGGTGGTGATCCCGGACGCCAGCGCATCGTCGACCTGCTGCGGGCAGATGAAGTGGATGTGGGCGTCGATCCCGCCTGCGGTGAGGATCCGCCCCTCGCCGGCAATGGCCTCGGTGCCCGGGCCGATGACGATGTCGACGCCGGGCTGGACGTCGGGGTTGCCGGCCTTGCCGATGGCGGCGATGCGGCCGCCGCGGAGGCCGACGTCGGCCTTGACGATGCCCCAGTGGTCGATGATCAGGGCGTTGGTGATGACGGTGTCGACAGCGCCGTCGGCGCTTCCGGCTTGCGACTGGCCCATGCCGTCGCGGATGACCTTGCCGCCGCCGAACTTCACCTCCTCGCCGTAGACCGTGCGGTCGGCTTCGACCTCGGCGACAAGGTCGGTGTCGGCCAGACGGACCCGGTCGCCGGTGGTCGGGCCGAACATCTGGGCGTAGGCGGCGCGGTCGATGGAATAGGCCACGGCCTCAATCTCCCAGCGGGCCGTCGATGACGGCGTTGAAGCCGATGACGACCCGACTGCCGGCATACGCCACCAGCGTCACCTCGCGGCTCTGACCGGGCTCGAAGCGCGCCGCGCTGCCGGCGGGAATGTCGAGCCGTCGCCCTCGCGCGCGCTCGCGATCGAAGACGAGCGCCCGGTTCGTTTCGAAGAAGTGATAGTGGGAGCCGACCTGGATCGGCCGATCCCCGGCGTTGGCGACCGTCAGCGTCACGGTCTCGCGACCGGCGTTGAGGCTCAGGCTGCCGGCCTTGGTGAGGATCTCGCCCGGGATCATGATCTTGCCTTCCTTCTGCGGTCGTTTGCCATTGTCAAGAGGCGGTCGCCTCCCTCGCCCGCCGGCGACGCGGGCCTGCCTCTCCCCGAGGGAGAGGGCCGGGGTGAGGGCTCCGTCCCGCCGCCCTCGCCTCCCGGCAATGACGGCGTTTGTGTGTGCAGGCAACGCGCGCCCCTTTCACCGGATCGGCTGGTGAACGGTGACGAGCTTGGTCCCGTCGGGAAAGGTCGCCTCGACCTGGATGTCGTGGATCATCTCGGCAATGCCGTCCATCACCTGGTCGCGGCCGATGACGTCGGCGCCGTCGCGCATGAGCGACGCCACCGAGCGGCCGTCGCGGGCGCCCTCGACGACGAAGTCGGTGATCAGCGCGATCGCCTCGGGATAGTTGAGCCTGACCCCCCTGGCGAGGCGCTTGCGCGCCACCTCGGCGGCCATGGCGACGAGCAGCTTGTCCTTTTCGCGCGGCGTCAGATGCATGGATCCTCCGCTCCTCCCGTCCCCTGTCGCTAGATGCTCCACAACCGCGGCAGGCAGGGGGCGAGACCGCCCGCCTCGTGCCGCAACAGTGCCCACAGCTCGGCGAACGCGGCGCGCAATGTCCGCGCATCGCGGCCGAGCAGGCGGACGAGCAAGGTAGCACCGATCTGCGTTGCGCCAATGCGCAGATCCGCGCTCGCGGCCCGCTGCGCATGCGCGCGCGCCGAGGCCGTGACCGGGCGGGCATCGGCAGGCGCGCAAACGATGGTGGCGGCGGCGGCGGCGCCGTCGAGGCCGGCGGGCGAGGCGCGGACGGCGCCGACGTCGTCGGCCAGGCGGAACGCGTCGGTCCAGATCAGGCGGCCGTCGCGGCGGATCTCCCACGCGTCGTGGATCGCTCCCGCGGTGAATTGCTCCCCGTGCGCCCGCCGGCCGAAGACCAGGATCTCCCCGGCGAGCAGTCGGGCCGAGGTCGCAAGCGAAACGCTCGTCTTTCGCCGCAGCCGGGCGCGATCGAAGACGATCGTTTCATTCGGCAGCCACTCCAGCCAACCCTCCGCGCCCACGTCAAGATCGACGCGGATGTCGCAGGTCGCCCCGCGGCTGCGGTAGACCTTCTCGGCAGCCTGGGTCGTCACCAACGCCGACGCTCCCGCGCTGACGGAAACATCGACCTCAAGCGCGTCGCCGCCGACCAGCCCGCCGCTGGTCGTGACGATGACCGCCATCGGCACGCCCGGATCGTGGGGCTGCGGGAAGAGCGCCCGCAGCGGCGCTCGCTGGTCAAGCCCATCGAGCCGGCCGGCGCCAAAGCCGGCCTGCGCGTCGCGGATGAACGACAGCCGCAGCCGACCCCGTGCCGCGGCGGCGTTTCGTGCCTCAGACGGTGAGGTGACGACGGACATCCTCTTCGACCATGTCGGCGTTCGCGCCTTCGGCGACAACTTCCCCGCGATCCATGACCACGTAGGAATCGGCCAGTCCGCGGGCGAAATCGAAGTACTGCTCCACCAGCACGATCGCCATGTTGCCGCCGGCGACGAGCCGGCGGATGACCCGCTCGATGTCCTTGATGATCGAGGGCTGGATGCCTTCGGTCGGCTCGTCGAGGAGAAGCAGTCGGGGGCGGATGACCAGCGCCCGAGCGATGGCGAGCTGCTGCTGCTGACCGCCGGAAAGATCGCCGCCGCGCCGGGCGAGCATGTCGCGGAGCACCGGGAAGAGGTCGAAGATCTCATCGGGGATATGGCGAAGGCTGCGGGGGAGCGCGGCGAAGCCGGTCTGCAGATTTTCCTCGACGCTGAGCAGGGGAAAGATCTCCCGCCCCTGCGGAACGATGGCGATGCCGCGCGCGGCGCGGGCATACGCCGGCAGCGTCGTTATGTCCTCGTCCTCCCACCGGATCCTGCCGGCGCGCGCCGGCTGCTGGCCGGCGATGCAGCGCAAGAGGCTGGTCTTGCCGACGCCGTTGCGCCCCAGGATGCAGGTAACCCGATCCTTCGCGGCCGTCAGGCCGACGCGGCGCAATGCCTGGCTGGCGCCGTAAAACAGATCGATGGAGTCGACTTGAAGCATGAGCTTGCACCTCGTTCCGGCGGCTGCGAAAGATCCGCGACCGCCCTCGCCCTCCCGCTCCGCGTGCCCCCTCCCTTTCCCGTACCCGAGAGAGGGGTCGGGTGAGGGCGCTCCCGAGCTGAACCCCTTTCAGCGGCCGAGGTAGACCTCGACCACCTGCTTGTTGCGCTGCACGTCTGCGAGCGTGCCTTCCGCCAGAACCCGGCCTTCGTGCAGCACGGTCACGGGACAGTCGAGGGAGCGGACGAAGGTCATGTCGTGCTCGACGACAACCACGGTGTGACTCTTGTTGATTTCCTTGAGCAGTACGGCGGTCTGCTCGGTCTCGCTGTCGGTCATGCCGGCGACCGGTTCGTCGACGAGTAGCAGTTGCGGATCCTGCGCGAGCAGCATCCCGATTTCCAGCCACTGACGCTGGCCGTGGGACAAGGACCCGGCGAGGCGATCACGCGCCCCGGCAAGCGCGATGGTCTCCAGCACGGCGTCGATGCGCGCCCGCTGGGCAGGGGTCGAGCGAAAGAACAACGAGGCGAAGACGCCGCGACCGCCGGCCAGAGCCAGCTCCAGGTTGGCATAGACGGTGTGGCCGTCGAACACCGTCGGCTTCTGGAACTTTCGACCGATGCCAAGGTTGGCGATCCGCGCCTCGTCGAGCTCGGTCAGGTCAGTTCCGCCGTTGAAGACGACGTCGCCGCTGTCGGGCCGGGTCTTGCCGGTGACAACATCCATCATCGTCGTCTTGCCCGCGCCGTTGGGCCCGATGATGGCCCGCATTTCGCCGACGACGACGTAGAAGCTGAGGCTGTTCAGGGCCTTGAAGCCGTCGAAGGAGACGCTGACGCCGTTCAGGTACAGCAGGGTGTCGCGCGCTTCCGGGCGGGCGTGAACGGGTGTGCTCATTCGGCGGGTGCCTCGCTTGTCCGTTCGCCGGCACCGCCGGGGCCGCCGGTGATCGCAGGTCCGGCGCGTCGGCCGCGCAGGCCGGATGCGACCGCGCCGACGACACCCTTGGGCAGGAACAGGGTCACGGCAATGAACAGGGCGCCAAGCGCGAAAAGCCAGACTTCGGGGATGGCGCCGGTAAGGTAGCTCTTGGCGTAGTTGACGAGCAGGGCGCCGAGGATCGCGCCGTGCAGCGTGCCGCGGCCGCCGACCGCGACCCAGATGACGATTTCGATCGAGTTGGCCGGCGCGAATTCGCTGGGATTGATGATCCCGACCTGCGGCACGTAGAGCGCCCCGGCGACGCCGGCCATGATCGCGGAGACGACAAAGACGCAGAGCTTGTAGTACTCGACGCGGTAGCCGAGAAAGCGGGTTCGGCTTTCGGCGTCGCGGACCGCGACAAGGACCTTGCCGAGCCGGGAGGTGACAATGAACCGGCAGAGGACATAGCCGAGGGCCAATGCGATTGCGGAAGCCACGAACAACCCGATGCGGGTGCCGTCCGCCTGGAGGTTGAAGCCGAGGATGTCCTTGAAGTCGGTCAGGCCGTTGTTGCCGCCGAAGCCCATGTCGTTGCGGAAGAAGGCGAGCATCAGGGCGAACGTCAGCGCCTGGCTGATGATCGAGAGATAGACGCCGGTCACCCGCGAGCGGAAGGCGAACCAGCCGAAAAGAAAGGCGAGCAGCCCCGGCACCGCCATCACCATCACCACCGTGAAAGCGAAGCTGTCGAAGCCGTGCCAGTACCACGGCAGCTCTTTCCAGTTGAGAAAGACCATGAAGTCCGGGAGCTCGGCGTTCCCGTAGACGCCGCGATCGCCGATCTGGCGCATCAGGTGCATGCCCATGGCGTAGCCGCCGAGCGCGAAGAACGCGCCGTGGCCGAGGCTGAGGATGCCGCAGTAGCCCCAGATCAGATCGACGCTGAGTGCGAGCAGGCCGTAGCAGAGGTACTTGCCGAGCAGGCTGACCATGTAGGTCGGCACGTGCAGCGCCGAGCCGGGCGGGACCAGGAGGTTCAGCAGCGGAACGCCGATGCCGACCGCGGCGATGAGCGCCAGCGTGATCGCGGCAGGGAGGCCCGAGAGCCTGGGACGGCTGGCGAAAGCCCCCATCTCAGGTCTCCGCCGCCCGGCCCTTCGGGGCGAAGATCCCCTGCGGCCGTTTCTGGATGAACAGGATGATGGCGACGAGCACGAAGATCTTGCCCAGGACCGCGCCCGAGTAGGGCTCCAGAAACTTGTTGACGAGGCCAAGGCTGAAAGCGCCGACCAGCGTTCCCATCAGGTTGCCGACGCCGCCGAAGACGACGACCATGAAGCTGTCGATGATGTAGCCCTGCCCGAGGTTGGGGCTGACGTTGTCGATCTGGCTCAGCGCGACGCCGGCGATGCCGGCAATGCCCGAGCCGAGGCCGAAGGTCATGGCGTCGACCCGGCCGGTGCGAATGCCCATGGCCCCGGCCATCCGCCGGTTCTGGGTCACGGCGCGGATGCGCAGGCCGAAGCCGCTTCGCCGCATCAGAACGATCAGCAGGGTGAAAACGATCAGGCTGAAGACGATGATCCAGATCCGGTTGTAGGTCAGGGTCAGGCCGCCGCTGATCTCGATCGCGCCGCTCATCCACGACGGGCTGATGACCTCGCGGTTGGACGGTCCGAAGATCGTCCGCACCGTCTGCTGCAGGATCAGGCTCAGGCCCCAGGTGGCGAGCAGGGTCTCCAGCGGCCGGCCGTAGAGAAAGCGGATGATGCTCTGTTCGATGAGAATGCCGATGCCGCCGGCGACGACAAAGGCCGCCGGGATGGCGATAAGCACCGACCAGTTGAGCCAATCGGGCGCGTAGGCGAGGACGAGCTGCTGGATGACGAAGGTAGTGTAGGCGCCGAGCATGACCATCTCGCCGTGGGCCATGTTGATGACGCCCATGACGCCGAAGGTGATGGCGAGGCCGACGGCGGCGAGCAGAAGGACCGAGCCGAGGCTGATCCCCTGGAAAACGTTGGCGAGGACGCCCCACAGGGCGAGGCGCGTTTCGACCTGCCCAAGGGCGGCGGCGATGGCCTCGCGGGCGTCCGCGTCCTGTTCGCTCTGCGAGCTGGCGGTGAGTAGCGAGCGGACGTCCTGGTCGGCGTAGTGCGCGAGCGTTCGCGCCGCGGCGATGCGCGCCGCCGGATCCTCGGCCGCGGCCAACCGGGTGGCGGCGGCCGCGCGCTCCAGCCGGTCGCGAACCCAACCTTCGCTTTCGCGGGCGAGGGCCTTGTCGAGCACCGGCAACAGTTCGGGATCGCGGGTGACGAACACCGCGTCCGCGGCGCTCGCCCGCCGGCCGGGGTCGGGACTGAGCAGGGTCAGCCCGCCGATGGCGCCGCGCAGTTGCCCGCGCAAGCGGTTGTTGATGATGATCGGACGCAGCTCGGCGCGGCCGGCCTCGCCGATCTCCGCGCCGCTCAGCGGATCGCGCAGGACGTAGGTCCGCCCCTTGGCCTCGGCAATGACCATCCGGTCGTCGTCGCGCCGCGTCTGCAGATCGCCATCGACCAGGGCTTCGAGGATCGCCGCGGCCCTCGGGTCGCCAGACGCGGCGATGGCGTCTATGGCGCGGGCCTTTTCGGCGAAGCTGTTGCTGCCGAGCCCGGCGACAAGGGCTTCGAGGTCGTCGGCCACCGCCTGCCCGCTCGCGGCCAGCAGCGGCCAGGCGACGAGCAGGCAGAACAGGGCGCGAAGGGTCACAGCGATCATGGGGCCTCGGCTTGCGCGGCGCGGTTGTGAAGCGGCGGCGAGGACGGCGGCAGCCGCCCTCGTCCCGCAGTGGCTCGCTCGGCTACAGCCCGGCGGGCTTCTGGTCGCCGAAGCGCGGCTTTTCGCAATTGCCGCAGACCCACGGGAAGGTCCAGTCGGCGGTCAACTTGGCGCTTTCAGGGATAAAGTCGCTCCAGGCGTCGCCAACTACCACGTCGTCCGTCTGCCACACGACCTGGAACTGGCCGTCGGGCTGGATCTCGCCGATCAGAACCGGCTTGGACAGATGATGGTTGACGTTCATCACCGCGATGCCGCCGGTCAGGTTGGGCACCTTCTGGCCGTACATCGCTTGCCGCACCGCATCGACATCGGTGGTGCCGGCCTGCTCGACCGCCTGGACCCACATGTTGAAGCCGATGTAGTGGGCCTCCATGGGATCGTTGGTCACCCGCTTCGGGTTCTTGATGTACTTGTGCCAGTTGGCGATGAAGTCCTTGTTCTCGGGCGTATCGACGCTCATGAAGTAGTTCCATGCGGCGAGGTGGCCCACCAGCGGTGCGGTATCCAGACCGGCCAGTTCCTCTTCGCCGACCGAGAAGGCGACCACCGGAATGGTCTCGGCGCTGATGCCCTGATTGCCGAGCTCCTTGTAGAACGGCACGTTGGCATCGCCGTTGATGGTCGAAACCACGGCGGTCTTCTTGCCGGCGGAAGCGAACGACTTGACGTCGGCGACGATCGTCTGCCAGTCGGAGTGGCCGAACGGCGTGTAGTTTTCCATGATGTCGGCGTCGGAAACGCCCTTCGAGTGCAGGAAGGCGCGGAGGATCTTGTTCGTCGTGCGCGGGTAGACGTAGTCGGTGCCGAGCAGGACCCAGCGCTCGGCCCCGCCGCCCTCCTCGCTCATCAGGTACTCGACCGCGGGGATGGCCTGCTGGTTGGGCGCCGCGCCGGTGTAGAAGACGTTGCGCGAGCTCTCCTCGCCTTCGTACTGCACGGGGTAGAACAGCAGGCCGTTCAACTCCTCGAACACCGGCAGGACGGACTTGCGCGAGACCGAGGTCCAGCAGCCGAAGACCACGTCAACCTTGTCTTTTTGCAGCAGCTCGCGCGCCTTCTCGGCGAACAGCGGCCAGTTGGACGCGGGATCGACGACGACCGGCTCCAGCTTCTTGCCGAGAAGGCCGCCCTTCGCGTTCTGGTCCGCGATCAGCATCAGCATCGCGTCCTTCAGGGTCGTTTCGCTGATGGCCATGGTCCCGGACAGCGAGTGCAGGATCCCGACCTTGATTGTATCCGCAGCCCTGGCTTGGCCCGGCAGTACTGCGACGACGGCGCAGAGCGCGGCGCAGGCCAGGCTGAGCAATCGCATTTTCATCAGGTGTCCCTTTCGCCCGTGTTCGTTTGAACTTGTCCGGGGAGAGCAAGATGGAGGCCAACTGCTGCCCAAGAGCGGCGGAACCGCCCCCACTCTGCCGCCGCCTTGTCGCAGGCGCTCCGGCGACAGCTGCCCGTCCTGGCGGCAGGTATAGTCGGTAGCGGGACGTCGTAGCGGGACGTGCGACCGACAACGCCCAATTATTAGGCATTTTTGCACATTTGCTTACATTCTAGGCTTCCCGCGCGGACTAGGCCGGCATCGCGCGGTCGTGCTATAGCTTCGAATGCCTGCGCGGGAGGGTCGAAAGGCGTCGCTCCCGCCGCCGCGCCCGTAGCTCAGCCGGATAGAGCACAGGATTCCTAATCCTGGGGTCGGGGGTTCAAATCCCTCCGGGCGCACCACGACCGGGTTTGTCCAGTCCGGAGACATCGGTCGCGATCTTGCACCCGGTCGCGCGGGTCTACTGCGCGAGCCAGACCGGCTCCATCGGGTTCATCAGGCAAGGATCGGGCTCGCCGTTGCGGCAAACGCGCTCGGCGCTGCCCCGGGCCCCGGCTTCGGCCCGCAGCGACCCGCCCGCGCGGTAGACGACGTCGTTGCGCGCGGGCATCGGCCCGATCGGATAGGCGCTGGTGACCTCGGCTGCGACAGCGCCGTCGCGGACAATGCGGAACCGGGGCCTGCCGGCGTCGGGCAGCGGTGCGCTCAGCACGTGCACCCCGGCGGGAAAGTCCCTCCGGGTGGTCCCGGTCTCGGTGATGATCTCGACGGCGGCAGGCGCGGTCAGGAACGCCACCGCCTCGACCTCGTTGGCCCACGAGCCGGCGCGCAGCCGCGGAGCCGGCGGCACCCGGGCGATGCGGTGGAAGTAGTAGAGCGCGTCCCTTGCGATCTCCGGCGGCTTCCCGGTCTTGAACCAGGCGATGTAATACGCCGTCAGGTCGTAGACCGCGAACTGCTGGGCGGTGTTGGGGAAGAACGCCGAGTGCTCGACGATGTCGTTCCAGGTGACAAGCTGCGCCCAGTCGGCGCCGGTGTCGATCGCTTCCTCCCAGTTGATCCGCAGCGTCTCGCTGCCCTTCTGCTCGTAGGCGATGGTTTCGTTCCGCCTGTAGCGCACGTCGCCGACGCTGATCGCGGCCATGATCGGCTTGCCTTTGGCGCCGGCGTAGCGGCTGGCGTAGTCGCTCTCGGACGCCGAGCCCGGATCCTTCCGGCCCCAGTCGCTCCAGGCATCGCAAACGCCGTCGAACTCGGGACGGTAGGCGCCGCCGAGCATGACGCAGACGAGAAACGGATCAAACCCGGCGGCCTTCATCGCGCCCTTGAACTCGGTCCAGTAGGGGACGCCGCAGTTGTTGGCATAGAACGCGCCGACGACGAACCTGCCGTCGACGCGCAACTGGCCCGGGCTCGCCAGCGCATCCGCGTCCCTGAGCTGGCCGACGATCGCCTCGGCCATGCCCCGCCCGCTTTCGGGCTCGACGCAGTCGATGTTGGGCGCGACCCGGAAACCGGTGCCGAGCTGCCGGGCCGCCTGCAGGTAGCGGATGTATTCCGGCCACGCCCACCGGTTCTTCATGTCGGTTGCGACGTTGAGAAGGAAGGCGTCGACGCCGATGGCCTGGGCCCGGCGGATGTCGACGAGCGCGTCGGCCATCTCCCAGTCGCGGCCCGTCCGCGCCGGCCGCCCCAGCGGCCGCAGGCGAATGCCCATGCCGTCGTCGTCGCCCGCCAGCATGCGCGCGTAGCTGTCGCCCTCGGCGCTACCCGGGTCGCGGGAAATCGGGAACTGGTGCCAGTGGGCGACGACGAGCCTGTCGGAAGCCTGCATCGCCGCCAGCGGCGGCTGCACGAAGGGAATGACTTCGGGAGGAAGCGGCTCGGGCGCGCGGCCGCCTGCGACAGCCTCGGCGCTGCTGCCGCTGCAGTCGGCCCCGCCAACCAGGGCGAGCAGGCAGACGAGCAGCCCGCACACGGCTGGCATCCGCAAGCGCGCCCGTCGCCGCCAGCCCGGGTGCGATGGGCCCCTCTTCACCGGGCTCTCTCCCGGAAGGCGGCAAGCGTTACGCATGACCATCAGCCAATGTCCCAGGTTGCGCGGTCCCGTCGGAGCACCGAACCGTGCGCCGGCGTTGCGCCGTAATCTAACCCACACGGGGCGACGACCGGTAGCGCCACGTATACTGCAGGGTAGAAAAACGAAGATCCTTGCGCACCAAAAAGTGTCGACGTTGCACGGGGTCTGATGTTGGTTACGACATGCGCGAGACAGCCGCCGGCTTGACCTGGGCGGCCGGGGATCCTAGACGGGCAGTCTCGCCGACATAAGGAGGCTGCACCGATGACCGCGCCGGTTCCCAATGGAACGATCCCCGAGACGATGGCCTGCGTTGAGATCGCGCAAGCAGGCGGGCCCGAGGTTCTGCGTCCGGGGGTGCGCCCGGTTCCGCGTCCGGCGGCGGACGAGGTCCTGATCCGGGTCGCCGCGGCGGGGATCAACGGGCCGGACATCTACCAGCGCCAGGGCCTCTACCCTGCCCCGCCGGGCGCCAGCGACCTCCCGGGACTGGAGGTGGCCGGGACGGTGGCCGCGGTCGGAGCCGATGTCTCGTCGTGGCAGGTCGGCGATCCGCTCTGCGCCCTGCTCGGCGGCGGCGGCTATGCCGAGTACGCGACCGCCCCGGCCGGCCAGTGCCTGCCCATCCCGGCGGGCCTGAGCCTGACGGAGGCCGCGGCCCTGCCGGAGACATTCTTCACCGTCTGGACCAACCTTTACGAGCGGGCGCGGTTGCAGGCGGGCGAGGTCCTGCTGGTCCACGGCGGCGGCGGCGGCATCGGCACCACCGCGATCCAGGTCGCCTCGCGGCTGGGCGCGCGCGTCTTCACCACCGAGGCCACGGCCGAGAAGTGCGCCGCACTGGTCGATCTGGGAGCCGAACGCGCCATCGACTACGCCAACGAGGACTTCGTCGCCGTCGTCAAGGAAGCGACCGGCGGCCGGGGCGCCGACGTCATCCTCGACATCGTCGGCGGCGACTACGTCAAGCGCAACATCGCCTGCCTCAACCGCGACGGCCGGCTGGTCAACATCGCCTTCCGCAAGGGCAGCAAGGTCGAGATCGACCTGATGCCGGTCATGCTCAAGCGCCTGACCCTGACCGGATCGACCCTGCGCGTCCAATCCGCCGCGCGCAAGGCCGAGATCGCCGCGGCATTGGTGGACACCGTCTGGCCCCACATCGCGGCCGGCGAGATCAGGCCGGTGATCCACCGCGTCCTGCCGCTGGCCGAGGCCGCGGAAGGTCACCGGATCATGGAGGCGGGGAGCCACCTCGGCAAGATCATGCTCGCCGCAAAGGCGCTTTAACGCCCGGCCGCCGCCGGCTATATGATCGGTCACAGCTTATTTTTGCCGCCGCCGGCTCCATGGCAAAGAGGGTTTGCCGTGGCCGGTCGCGTTGGCCAATCAAAGAGGAATTCGTCATGGCACGGCCACTCATGCCCAAGGCAACCGCCGTTTGGCTCACGGAAAACACGACGCTGACATTCGATCAGATCGCCGAGTTCTGTGAGATGCATCCGCTGGAGGTGCAGGCGATCGCCGACGGCGAGGTGGCAATCGGCATGCAGGGTCGCGATCCGATCGCGACCGGCGAGTTGACGCAGGAGGAGATCGACCGCTGCAGCGCCGATCCGGCGGCGCACCTGCAACATTCCGAGATCAACATTCCGATGCCGGAGGCCAGGCCGAAGGGGGCGCGCTATACGCCCGTCTCGAAGCGGCAGGATCGCCCGGACGCCATCGCCTGGCTGATCAAGAACTATACCGAGCTGTCGGACGCCCAGGTCTGCAAGCTCGTCGGAACGACCAAGCCGACGATCGACAAGGTGCGCGAGCGCACCCATTGGAACTCCGCCAACATCAAGCCGCGTAACCCGGTGAGCCTCGGCATCTGCTCGGAACGCGAGCTGGAAAAGGAAGTGGACCTCGCCCGCGCCCGCGCCGGTACGGTTCACGGCGCCTCGTCGGAGGCGTAAGGAAGGCCGCAGCGCGCGGCTCCCCCGGCCCGCATC